>NZ_VOSK01000179.1 GCF_009296175.1 Microvirga tunisiensis
ATGCGTTTGCCCGGCAAATGCGGCTCCATCCGATCCCACTGGTGATCTTTCAACATCAGACGAACTCCGCTCACCCAAGCCTCCGCGCCCAAAAGGAGCTTGAATCAGATTTGCGAGTCCGTCGAAAGCCTGAATGTCAACGCGCTCTAGAGATAGTTGATGAGGCTGAGCTGCTTAAGCTGGGCAGTCAGGGAATAGGATGTTTGGATCTGCGTCATGAGCTGATCGACACGAACTTTGGCCTCCGTAGGATCGACAGCTTCCAGCCCACCTATGCGCTCGTCGAAGATGGACTTCTGCAGGTCCATCCTCTGGATGGCGGTCTCGGTTCTCGCCTGCGCCGTCCCAATGCGAGCCTGCACGTTAATCAGGCCGCTGATCGCCGACGAAAGAACCTCGATCGCTTTCGTGAACACAACGTTCCTCGCTTCGGGATTGAGTGACTCGATTCCGAGGTCAAAGACCATTGTGTAAGCCATGGCGATCTGCCGCATGGGGGTCGAACTTGCATTCGTCGATGTTTCGACCTTTTCCGTCGGCGATATCAGGCTTTGGATGTTCTGATCCGATGCATTCGAGAGCGTATTCCAGCCGGCTCCCTCGAAGATCTGCTTGAACGGTCCATCCAGAAAGGTCCGCATATCGCCCGGCGTGATCCCGGAGGCAAGCGGGTTGGTCTGCGCGAAGCCGAAGCCCCCGGACGCCGCTGGCGCGGAGAATGTGGTCGCGACCGCGCCCTTGAGCGAAAGCGGACTGCCGCCAGCATAGTCGTTGGCAGGCGCTGCCTTCGTGTTGATGCCGCCGAAGATGTACTGGCCACCGATCGAGACGTTGAGGTTTCCGATGAGGCTGCTCATGTAAGCCTCGGCTTGGCTCTTAATCGTCTCGACGGGGGGATTAGCCGGCAGTCCCACCAGCGCATCCCGAAATTTGGTTGCGCTCTCACGAATCCCGTCCAGGGCAGACGTCGTCGTCTTGAGGCGCTGGATTGCCAACCCGTTGCTGTCGGTCAGCGTGTCGATTTCCGCTCGCTGCTGGCGCAGGGAAAGCGACTCTCCGACCTTGTATCCGAGGGCGAGCCCGACATCCGCATGCCGCCCCGTCGTCAGTTCCGTATTGGCCTTCGTGAGGCTCTCCTGAAGCCTGTCGAGCGATGATCTAGGGGATTTCCACAGCGTCACCGTCGAAATGAATGTCGTCTTCATGCCCTAGCCCACCGCGTTAAGAAGAGTTTTGATCATCTGATCAATTACTGAGATCAGCTTCGCGGAAGCCGAATATGACTTTTCGAGCTGCAGCATCAGGGCGGTTTCGTCATCCTCATTGACATCGGTCGCGTTCGAAAGCGCTTCCGACGCATGTCCCAGGAGCGTATTCCGGTAATCCAGAGACTGGTCGGCACTCTGACGCGAGGACTCGACCCAGCTTGCGGATCCCTGGGCGAATTCCTGCAGGGACACCGTCGCTCCCAGACCCAAGGTCTTGTCGAACGTCCGCTCCTTCGTCATCTCTCCGACAAGTCCGTACAGACGACCGGAGAAAGCCGTATTGTCGGGATCGGAATTATAGCGGTAAGCTGCGTCATTGATCCCGCCGTCGCGAATGTTCTCGAACTTTCCGGTCGCACTCTTCGTCGGGTCGATCTCGTTGGAAATCCTGATCAACCCTGCCAGCCCGGTCGTCGCCGGCGATGCGGGAACGCCGGTTGCGCCCGGGAACGTGAAGACGCCCGGAAGATCGGGCTGCAACGCGTCGGTCTGATGCTCCTCCGCAAAGGCCTCGATGAGGCCGCGCGCGAGTTCGTCGAGCTGACGCTGGTAGGTCACGGCAACATCGTCCCGAACTGCCACCAGCCCGACGAGGTTGCCTGAATTCAAGGGCATCAGAGCCCCCTTACCGGTCACCTGGATGCCATCAATGGACACGGCGTTGCCAACCGTGCCGGGAGCGTAAACGTTTGTCTGGTCGAACTTGACCGGCCTGGCCGTCCTGTCGAACAGGGGAACGCCGCTGTCGGTATAGAGGGCGATGTCGTTGCCGGCCCTGGGCACGATCGTCACGCCGATTTCCTCGGACAACTGGGCGATCAGGCTGTCTCGGGTGTCCATGGCGTCGGTCACGTCCGCCCCGAGTGCCGAGCCGCTCATGACCTGCTGGTTGGCCTTCTCGAACTTGGCCAAGAGGTCGTTGATGCGGGCGACGGAATCGGCGATCTTGCCGTCAGCCTCCAAGCGGACGGCCTGAACGGCAGACGTGGCCTGATTGAGACTGGACGCCATGTTGCTGGCCGCCGTGACGAAGGCCCGGGCATACTGCGCGTTGTCGGGAGCATTGGCATATTGCTTGAGAGCACTGTCCAATGCTCCGATCCGGGCAGCGAGAGACTCATCGAGTTCAGTGTCGCCCACGGTCTGGCTCAGCTTCTCCAGTCCCTCAAGAAGCGCCTTCTGGGTTGCGGCATCAGATGTCGTTTCGAGCATCTTCGACAGGAGCGCCGCATCGCTGGCTCTCAGTGTTACGACACGGGCCGCACCTCCTTGGGTTACAAGGGACGCGATTTTGCGCGAGTAGCTTGGATCAGAGGCCCCGGTGATATTGCGCGAGACCGTCGCCATCTGAGATTGAGACGCCAGGAGTGATGAGCGCGCCGTATTATAGGCTACTGACAGAGACATGGATCAATGACCCTTGAGCAAATGGAAAAGGTTAGCGCTTCAGGTTCATCAAAACGTCGAGGAGTTCAGACCCGGTCTGGAAGACCTTCGAGTTCGCCGTGTAGCTGGTCTGAGCCTCGATCATCGCCGTCAGCTCCGTGCCGATATCGACATTCGATCCTTCAAGAGCACCCGATGCGATGGACCCGAAGCCGGACATTTCCGGGAAGCCTACTTGGTATCCACCAGAGCTCGCCGTCGTCTCGTAAACGTTGCCTGCGCGAGGGCTCAGGTTGTCTGGGCTCGACACGTTTGCCAGCGGGATGCGATAGGCCCCGACCCGGGTTCCATCCTCATAGACCGCATAGACAGTTCCGTCGGCTGCAAACTCGACGTCCTTCACTGCGGACGGGGCGTTGCCGTTGGCTTCACCAATGACATTGTACTCACCAGCCAACTGCGTCATGCCTGCCATATCAAGTTCAAACGTTTCACCGCCGGGAATGCCGAAAGTCATAATAGAGGTTGGCATCGTCGAGGCGAGTTGGCCGTCAGGATCGAAATCCAGAAACATTGACGTCGTTCCTGTCAACGGGCCGCCACTTGAGCCATTGGTAACGCTGATGCTCTACCGCGTATCGTCGATCTTCGATAGAGCAATGTCGATCTTGATTGGATTGCCGACCTTGTCATAGACCTGGAGCGAGGACCGCTGGCTGACTTCCGGAGGATCCGGAGGAAGCTTCGCAACTGTACTATCCGGCAGATTGCCCTTGAAGGTTCCCTTCGTCGATCCCGTAGCCTGCATGGCAAAGGACGCCATATTGACCGGCTCGACCCCGTCGAGGCTGTTCAAGGAAGGATTAACGGCTCCTGCCCCGAGCTTGTAGCCCATCAGGGTGAAGCCGGACGCATTCACGAGGTTGCCTGTCCGCCCATCTTTGACGAAGTTGCCAGCACGGGTCAGGTAGGGAGATCCGCTAGGGTCACTCACCACGAAGAAGCCGTTGCCGGAGATCGCCAGATCCGAGGCCGACGTCGTATAAGCAATGGGTCCCTGATCAGCGATTGTATAGCGAACCCTACTGGTGACGGAGCCAGAGTTATAGTTGCCTTCGCTTGAAGGAAGAATAAGAGATGAGAACTCCGTCGAAGCTCGCTTGTATCCGTTGGTGCTCGAGTTCTGGATGTTCTCGGCGACGGTACCCAACTTGTTCGACTGGGCGTTCATACCAGAAACGCCACTACGAAGAACGCCATAAAGACTCATCTAAAGCTCCTACGGTTTCAAACTGGACCTAACACCATGACGCTTGTGCGAAGCTGTATTCCGATCCAGGGCTGATGCTGCGAGACGTGAACAATTCTATTGCTTAAGGGCCTGCGCCAGATCCATGAAGGCATCGCGACTGGCCGGCATGGCTGGATCTTGCCGAAGCGCCTCGTAGATTTTCGGGACAAGAACGACAGCTTGGTCGAGCTCCTGATCATTGCCCGGGTGATAGCCGCCCATGAGCCTGAGATCCCGCGTATCCTCGAAACGGGCGATCAACCCGCGAAGGCGGCGCACAAGCTCCTTCTGGTCCGGCGACCAGACATGATCGGCCAGACGCGAGATCGATCCCAGGACATTAATGGCGGGATAACGTCCCTGATCTGCGATCGATCGATCCAAAACGATGTGACCGTCGAGCGTTCCGCGAATGTTGTCAGCGACAGGATCGTTGTGATCGTCGCCGTCGATGAGGACGGAGAAGATCCCGGTGATCGAACCCGTTCCTTCTGCCCCGGGGCCCGCTCTTTCCAGCAGACGGGGCAGGTCGCTGAAAACCCTGGGAGTATAGCCACGGGCAACGGCGGGCTCTCCGGCCGCGAGGGCTACGTCGCGCGGCGTGAGCATAGCGTGTCACGGAATCCACGATAAGCAGGACCGAATCACCGCAATCGCGGAAGTATTCGGCCAAGGCCACCGCCGTTCGTGGAGCCTGGCGCCGCATCATCGGGCTCTCGTCCCCGGTGGACACCACCATGACCGACTTATGCAGGTTCGCGTGAATGGGCCCTTCTAGGAACTCCCGCACCTCGCGACCGCGCTCTCCCACCAGTGCGACGACGATCGTGTCAAAGCCCTCGCACTTGGCAAGCATTGTCAGCAGCGTGGACTTGCCGACGCCCGAGCCCGCGAAAATGCCGATTCGCTGCCCTTGGCAGAGCGGCGTGAACAGATCGATGGCCTTGACGCCCGTTTTCAGGGGCGTCGTGACCCTTGCCCTTGTCATGGCAGACGGAGGCTCAGCATCGTTCTGTACCGGCTTGTGGCCCGGCAGGAGAGGTCCCAAGTCGTCCAGAGGCTTGCCGAGAGCGTTGATGACCCGCCCTCGCCAGCTGTGATCTGGGCTCAAGCCCGTATCGCCTACGATGAAGGCAGGCGTTCCGATACCGGCCTTGATGCGACCATCGAAGGGCTTTATGGTAATGCCGCCGTCATCGATGCGAACGACTTCTCCGATCTGCATCTTTCCCCGAAGCTGCAAAGCCCACTCGATCTCCGAGCCTCACGAACTGCGATAATCCCGCAACTCGATAATAACTGGGATTCACTTCGCGGATGGTTCCGCTGATCTGGATCTTCCGCCGCCCGACACATTCGGTCAGAACGAACGCTTCAAGCTTTTGGAGAGCGTTCATCACGGCCATCAGGAACTGGGACCAAGGGTCCGGATGGCATCCATAAGGGTCGACTCGCTCTCCTGGATCGTTGTCGCGGCGCTATCGAAATTCCTTTGGACCGCGATCATCTTCGTCATCTCCAGAACGGGATTGACGTTCGATCCTTCGCTGTATCCCTGTTGAACTCCGGTGGAGTTGAAGTCCTGAACGACTTCACCCGGAATGCTGGACATGACGCCGGAATTTCCGAAGCGGCTGAGCCTACTGTCATTTCTCAAGTTGAAGATACCGATGGCTCCGACCTGGTTGGTTCCCTGCATGATCGTTCCGTCGCGGCCGATGGTTGGGGAACCTACCATTGGATCGAGCGCGATGGGTGCACCGCCGGCATCAAGCACCGGATAGCCTTCGACGGTCAGAAGATCACCGTTCTCGTTCATCTTGAACCGGCCATCTCGAGTGTAGACCGCTCCATTGGGGCCGTTGAACGCGAACCAGGCCTCCCCCTGAATGGCGACATCAAGCGGGTTATCGGTCTTGACGATAGGGCCGGTCCGGCGTGACACGAAGTTTTGTCCGGAGGAAGCGAAGGACACATTTTCCTTAGCCGCGAGCGAGAGAATTTCCTCGAACTTCACCTCGTCCGCACGGAAGCCGCCCGTATTCATGTTTGCAACGTTGTTCGCAATCGTATTGAGGCGCTTCTCCATGGCTACCTGGGCGGATAATGCGACATAAAGCGAAGATTGCATCGAGGAGCTCCGGCTTTCTCTCATGAGGGCGGCTCGGTGAGACCGACCCTGATGGCGCAGCATCTGTCTGCCGCATGAACCTGGCCGAGACGTACTGGAACAGCCTTGCACGAGGCTTGCTCCCTTGTTTCCAGCTTCGCGGAAGCCTCCGCGATTAAGACATCCTCAACGGGTTGGACTTTCACACAAGGGACCACAGCTTTGGGCGTTTTGATCGGATTGGCAGTTGCCATTGGCTCGCTTGTGAGCGGCTATGTCGCCATGGGCGGTCATCTGGCCGTTATTTGGCAGCCTTGGGAATACGTGATCATCTGCGGCATCGCGATCGGTACATTCATCATCGCGAACCCCATGCCCCTGGTGAAGGACACAGGCCGGGCCGCGCGTGAGGCGATTTCTGGCGCTGTGCCCAAGAGAGATCACTATCTTGCGATTCTCGGCCTTCTCTATGCTCTCATGCGGGAGTTGAAGAACAAGCCGCGAAACGAGGTGGAAGGGCATATCGACCAGCCGGAAGAATCGGAGATCTTCAAGGCTTTTCCAAGCGTTCTCAAGGACAATGATCTCACGCTCTTCATTTGCGACTATGCGCGGTTGATCATCATTGGCAATGCGCGCCCCCATGAGATCGAAGCTCTCATGGAGGAAGAGATTGCGACCCTCAAGCGTGATCGCACAAAGCCTTATTACTCCATCAATACCGTATCGGAGGCGCTCCCCGCCCTCGGCATCGTGGCGGCCGTTCTGGGCATCGTGAAGGCTCTCGGCGCCATCGATCAATCGCCCACCATTCTGGGCGGGCTTATCGCCTCGGCGCTTGTTGGAACTTTCGGCGGCATCTTCATCTCCTATGCCTTCCTGTCGCCGCTTGCCAACAAGGTGAAGGCGACTCGCGAGAAACAGACGCGCGTCTATGTCATCGTCAAGCAGGCCTTTATCGCCTACATGAACGGCGCACTCCCGCAGATCGCCGTGGAACACGGCCGCAAGGGCATCTCCGTGGAGTATCGCCCGACCATCGACGAGGTTGAAACCGCGACGACGACGGGTGGCCGTTCCGAAGAGCTGAAAGAGGCCGCGTGATGATGAGCGGAGCACAAAGCGCCAACGACATTCGCGACATGCTTTTGGACGCGGCAGGCCTCTCGCTCGATCGCCTACCGATGCTTCACGTGATATTCGACCGCATGTCGACCAGCTGCGCCGAGCACCTGCGTCACATGGCGGCCTCACCCATGTACTACTCGCTCAGTGGGCTTGAGAGCGGTCGTGTCACCGAAATCCTGAAGATGTACGAGGCAAATGCCGTCGCGGGAATCTTCCATGCCCCGGAGTGGGACAGCCATATCCTGATCGGCTTCGACCGTGACTTCATCTACACGATGGTGGAGGTGCTCTTTGGCTCCGACGGCTCAGAACCGCCGGTGGAGGAAGCGCGGGGTTTCTCGAGCATCGAGCTCAGGATGGCTCAAACGCTCTTCGAACAGGTCGCGAAAGCTCTTCAAGCCTCCTTTTCACTTGTTGTCGATACGAAGTTCAAGCTCGAACGCATTGAGACCCGCATGGACTTCGCCATCATTGGACGGCGGAACAACCAGGCTATCGCAGCGAAATTCCTTCTCCAGGCGCTCAACCGCGGCGGCGAAATGTTCGTCATCATTCCGCAATCGGTTCTCAACCCGATGCGGAAGGCTCTCTCCCACGTGGTGACCGGCGAATCGTCGGGCCGGGACCCACGATGGATGAAGCAGATCGCCACCGAGGTGAAGAAAACCGAGGTGACTCTCAAGGCCGTTCTCGAGGAGCGATACCTCTCACTTGGCGAGATTTCGGACCTCAAGATCGGGGATGTCATCGAGCTGCAGGCAACTCCTCGCAGTCGCGTCAAGCTTGAAAGTAATCAGCAAGGTCTTTTCTGGTGCCATATCGGGCAGTCGGAGGGCTCCTATGTTCTGAAGGTCGATGAACTCATCGATCAGGAAAAAGAGTTTCTGGATGATGTCCTCCCTCGCTAACGCTATTCTGTTCCTTGCGCTTGTGACGACCAGCATCATGGTCGCAGTGATGTACCGAAAGCTCAAAAAGCTTGATCGCTACCATGCTGAGTATCAGCAAATATTCGATAAAACTGGAACCGCACTGGTGGCTGCTCAGAGCGCAGTGACGAACTTCGGCACAGAGGGAAAGGAGACCATCGTCCTTCTCAGTCAGCGAATCGAGGAAGCCCAGGCAGTCGTCGAACGACTTGAGCACCTCACTCGAGAGGCCCACCTGCAAATGCAGCCACGTTCCGGCATATCTAACTCATAAGGTTAATTCCCATGACGAATCCTTTCGAACCAAAACCCCAGGACAAGGCCGTGTGGCAGCAGGAAAATGCCTTCGAGAGCTCCGCCCAGCACGACGACAGACTGGGTGGAGGTAAGAACCTCGACTCGATCCTGCGTATTCCTGTCACAATCCAGGTTGTCCTCGGCTCGGCGACGATGCCCGTTGCCAACCTGATGAAGCTCGGGCGCGGTGCCATCGTCCCGCTCGATCACAGGGTGGGCGAGCCTGTTGATGTCGTCGTGAATGGACGTATCATCGCCCGCGGTGAGGTCGTTGTCGTCGAAGACGACAACTCTCGATTTGGCATCTCACTGACCGAAATCGTCGGTCCTCCTACCAACGATATTAACGGCTAAGTTGGTTTTACGACATGGTCGCTCACGTCCCCATGAAGGCGAACGGCACGAAGGTTCTGAAAGGACCTGAGCGGGTCGCAACACTCCTTTTTGCTATGGGAAAACCTGCCGCGAGCAGGATCCTCAAGCACTTCAGCGAGGAGGAAATTCGCCTTGTCACCAAATCCGCTGCTCAACTTGGGCCTGTCTCCCCGACCCAGATCGAGCAATTAGTTGAGGAGTTCGCATCGAATTTCTCTGACGGAGCGGACTTGGTCGGCGGTGCGGCCCACATCGAGAAACTGCTGACGGGAATTTTGAGCCCGGAGCAGATCGCCAACATCATGAGCGAGGTTGTCGGGAGCGCTAACAAAAGCATCTGGGAGCGCATATCGACCGTCAGTGAAAGTGCGATTGCCTCGTATCTCATGAAGGAGCATCCGCAGACTGCGGCTCTCATTCTATCGAAAGTAAAGCCATCTTGCGCCGCGAAGGTCATGACGCAGTTGCCGCAGCCTCTACGGAACAACCTCATGCGACGCATGCTGAGCATGAAGCCCATCGTTGATGAGACAATGAAGAACATCGAGAAGACATTGCATGAAGACTTCATGGCGAATTTCTCGAAAAATGCAGGATCTGACACCCACGCCAAGATTGCGGACATCATCAATAAGATGGAGCGGGATCACATGGAGGATGTGCTGAGCAGCCTCTCATCCGTTCGTCCGAAATCGGCGGAAATTCTGAGAGGCCTGCTCTTCACTTTCGACGATATCGTGAAGCTGACGCCGAGAGACCGTACAACCCTCTTCGACCAGGTGCCGCCAGATCGCGTTGTTCTGGCTCTGAAGGGTACAAATGACGAGTTCCGCAAAGTTGTCCTCTCTGCTCTCTCATCACGCGTTCGTCGCATGATCGAGCATGAACTCAACAGCAAGGAACCGTCCGCCCATCGCGACATCGCGGAGGCGAGACGAACCATTACGGATCTCGCGCTGGAGATGGCTGGTCGAGGAGAGATCGTCATCAACTCAGAGACCGAGGACGAAGCTTACTTCTAGCAGCCGAACCTTGGATCATGTCTGATACGGACGATAAAGACAGCAAAACAGAAGCGCCTTCCGATAAGAAGGTTCGCGATGCCATCGAGAAGGGCAATATTCCCTTTTCGAGAGAGGCACCCTTGTTCGCTTCTATTTTGGGAATTCTTCTCGTTCTGACATTCGCCGCCCGCGGCGCTACCAAGAGCCTGACGGAAAAGCTGTCACTCTTTGTCAACCGCCCGCAGGATTTTCGATTGGAATCCGGGTCGGACGCGGCCGCACTGATCCAGGCAGTGGCCCTTGAGGTCGGACAATTCCTCATCCCGACGATCGCTATTCTGGCAGCTTGCAGCTTGGCTGCATCAATATTTCAGAATGTACCGTCTGTTGTCTCCGAGCGGATCAGACCGCAATGGAACAGAATTTCACCCTTGAGCGGCTGGAACCGAATCTTCGGCCGGCAGGGGTTAGTGGAATTTTCAAAGTCATTGTTCAAGTTCGGAACGATGACTCTCGTCAGTCTCCTGCTTCTGAAGTCGGAGCAATACAAGGTTCTGAATGCCATGCTCACCGATCCCTCCCTCCTTCCGGAGCTGATGTTGACCATGGCCATGCGTCTTGTCTCCGCCATTGCCATCGCGACGATCGTCCTCGTTGCAGCGGATCTGCTCTGGGCCCGTTTCAAATGGCGCAGCGATCTGATGATGACGAAGCAGGAAGTTAAGGAAGAGTATAAGCAAATGGAAGGCGATCCGATGGTCAAGGCGCGGATGCGCTCCTTGGCTCAGGATCGAAGCCGCAAGCGAATGCTGGCTGCGGTTCCCAAGGCAACCTTCGTGATCGCCAATCCGACCCACTTTGCCATTGCCATGCGATATGAACGCAGTGAGGCGAACGCCCCGATCGTCGTCGCTAAGGGCAAGGATCTCATCGCATTGAAGATCCGTGAGATTGCCGAAAAAAGCGGCATTCCCGTGATCGAGGACAAGCCTCTGGCAAGATCCATGTACGATCATGTTGAAGTCGATCGGGTGATTCCGCCCGATTTCTATAAAGCCGTCGCTCAGATCCTGTTCTACATCCTCACGAGGTCTAAATGAGAAGCCTTCGCGCCGTCGAAGTTGCTGCTCCGTTGAGAGAGCATTGGGATATTCAAGCCTTCGAAGAAGTATTGGCGTGCAATATCAAGGATGTCATCGCCGATTTTTGCCTCACGGATGCTGAGATTATCCGCTTCTATGCCGACAATCAGCTGCACGGCAATATGGACGAGATGGTGACGTCGTCTGCCGAACTCTATTTCAAAGCCGAGACGCTGTCTTACGGCCATGTCGCACAAGTCAGCACTGGGCGCGAGGAGTCCTCATGTGTCGTTCTCGACATGGAATTCGTGCACGATTCCGTCACGGTTTTCTTCCAGCTCATCTTCGGCAACTATTACATTGGCGTCAAAATCAGCGAAGTTCTTCTTGATGCGACGTTCCGCAGGGTCGATTTCAACCCGTCTTCCTTTGAAAGGATTCTCTCGTCCGCCCGCTTGAGGCCGCTGCCGGCCCGGTTCAAATCATCCTACTGTCTTGCCGGATCCGTCCGCCATTGAGCACCGGCCGGTCACAGACTCATCTGATGCAACATAAAATCTTAAAAGCGATAAGCTTGGTCACGGTGGCAGCCACGATTTCGGCCTGCAACTCGACCGACACCTTATACAATCAGGGGCCGTGGGGTCCGGGGTATGTTCGCAGGAACTACCCGGAGTATTCCGCACCATGGGGTCGACACCTTTCCGGATCGCGCCAATATGGGGTCGGTGAACCTGTCGCAATCCCGGTCGATACGGTCGAATTCGACGTCGCACGACCTGAAAGACGTCGCGAAATCTATCTTGAAGCAGATATTGGTCCTGCCACCACGGCTCGGGACGTCGGCTCCATGGATCCTCCTGAGCCGGTTATCCTGACGACACCGGCCCCGGTCGCGCCTGAGCGCCCCTCGCTTGCGACGGGCCCAGCCTCCGGCAGCGCCCAATCGAGCCCTGCAGGCGTTTTCACGGCGCCCCAACGCGCTTCTTCCTATTCAGGAACCTGGAATGCCAGGGTTGGTGCGTCCTCCTGCAAAGTGCAGCTCTCGAGCGTTCCATCGCTGGATCTCTACAGAGCCTCAACGCAAGGATGTGCGCATGAGGCCCTGCGAAGCGTAAATGGATGGAGCTTCCGCGAGAACCAAGTGATCCTTTTCTCGCGCGGTCAGCTGGTTGCCCGCTTGTCGGGAGCGGAAGCGGCACTCGCCGGAACGCTGAACGGATCCGGATCGGAAGTCAGGATGTCACGGTAAGTGTCTCGGCTTCAGCCGTCTGAGGCCGTCTGTCCACTGCTCAGGCCCGGAGCGTCCGCGCAGAAGGTCCGGGCTCCTGGCGTCCACTGGCCAAACCCAGTTGCAACCATGTTGGCGATCACGCGGCAGACGTAACGCTTTTGGGCGGGATCGTTGTTCGGCCCCGCGTGATAGCGTGCGACGGCCATCGTCCAAGTCTCGTGACGCGCCTTCAGCTCCCTCAGGAATCGCGCGGCATATTCCACATTGGTGCGTGGATTCAGCATGCCTTCCAGCGATGAAAAGTTTTCACGATGATAAAGATGGTTGATCTGCATGCAGCCGAGATCTATGAGCCTCGCGCCGCCTCTGCTAGCTTCCTCGAAACGCTGTATCGCCTCAGCCGCGCTGTTCGAGAACACGGCCTTTCCTTCGACGTTCATGGCATAGGGTTGCAGGCTGCCGCGTCGTCCCGTTTCGGTAAGACCGACGGAATAGAGCATGCCTAACGGCACTCCATACTTGGACGAGGCTCGCATCATCTCTCGTTCGCATTGGCCCGCTGGAGACTGGGCCAGGGCCGGGGTCGAGATCCAGCTGCTAAAGGTAGATCCCGCCATAATGGCTAGCGCCAGAAGGCAATCCCTCACTATCATCCTTGTGGATGTCCGATCCGCCTCTGCCATAACGGTCACCCTGGTTGCGGGAGGAGTTTCCCTGACCCGCTGCCGCACCTTGCTCGAAGGACTGGCTCTGCGCCTGATTTCCCTGCTGCGGACGTTGGAATGAGGAGCGGTCATGAGAGGCAGCTTCAGTGGATTGAATGTTAATCACGTCGGGACGATAACCAGATACCCGAAGGAGACTGGACAGCTTTTCCGCATCGTTCCGCAGGAGTTCGGCTGTATCCTCACTTTGAGCCTGGATTTCCATTTCAATACTGTCGCCGGCAAGCCGCATCCTGATCGTTAGGAGACCGAGCTCCGCCGGCTTCAGCTGGAGATCCAAAACTCTGAGAACGCCAGCCGATGCCCTCGCAGTGGCTACCCGATTCAAACCATCATGCTGAAAGGTTGGCTGCTGAGGCTCAGGCACCCCCTTGACATCATCGATGATGGACTTAGCCCGGTTAATTCACGGCGCCCCATCTGAGATTGGCTGTACGAGCCTTGCTGGCAAAGTTGACCGGATTTCAGGCATGTCCTCACCACCTCCAGGCGTTCTGCTTGGCGGATGAGAGCGGCGCGTTTGC
>NZ_VOSK01000017.1 GCF_009296175.1 Microvirga tunisiensis
CTTCTTCCTGAAAATCAAGCACTTCAGACGCATCGCCACGCGCTACGAACAGACCCCACGGGCGTTTATGTCAATCCTTTGCCTCGTCAGCGCGTTCATCTGGACCAAATGAATGTCAACGCGCTCTAGGAGCTTAGCCGTTTAGACCGAACGGTGGGGCTGCGCCAGTTCGTCGGCGGCACTTTCCTCTCGACTCCCGAGCCCTTAAATCACTCCCATGAGTCGCAACACCACCAACGACGTCCCGCCGGACATTCTGGACAACGAGGAAGACGATGAGACCGTCGCCGTCGAAAGCGGGTCCGATGTCGAGTTCGATCTGGAGGTCAATCCGGACTCGGTCCAGCGCGGCACCGAGGTCATCCGGCATTTCTGGACGACCCTTCCCAATGCGCCCGGCGTCTATCGCATGCTCGATGCGAAGGGCGACGTGCTTTATGTCGGCAAGGCGAAGAGCCTGAAGAACCGCGTCGGCTCCTATGCACGGGGGCAGGCGCATTCGAACCGCATCGCCCGGATGATCGGCCAAACCACCTCGATGGAGTTCGTCACCACGGCGACGGAGACCGAGGCGCTGCTGCTCGAGGCCAATCTCATCAAGCAGCTCAAGCCCCGCTACAACGTGCTTCTGCGGGACGACAAGTCGCTGCCCTACATCCTGCTCACCGCCGATCACGAGGCGCCGCAGCTCGTGAAGCATCGCGGCGCCAGGAAGCGCAAAGGAGATTATTACGGCCCCTTCGCCAGCGTCTGGGCGGTGAACCGCACCATCAACGCCTTGCAGCGTGCGTTCCTGCTGCGGTCCTGCAACGACAGCTACTTTGAAAATCGCACGCGGCCCTGCCTGCTGTTCCAGATCAAGCGCTGCTCGGGACCCTGCACCAACGAGATCCCGCATGAGGAATATGCCGGACTTGTGGACGAGGCGCGTGCTTTCCTGTCGGGCAAGTCGAATGCGGTGAAGCAGCGCATCACGGACGAGATGCAGCAGGCGGCGGAGGAGCTCGAGTTCGAGCGCGCTGCGCGCTGTCGCGACCGCCTGGCGGCGCTGTCGGCCATCCAGGGCGTGCAGGGCATCAACACCCAGTCGGTGGAGGAGGCGGACGTCTTCGCGCTCGACGAACAGGCCGGCCAGTTCTGCGTCGAGGTATTCTTTTTCCGCAACTGGCAGAACTGGGGCAACCGCGCCTATTTCCCAAAGGCCGACAAATCCATGAGCCGGGAGGAGGTCCTGGGCTCGTTCATGGCGCAGTTCTATGACGACAAGCCGGCTCCCCGCCTGATCCTGCTCTCGCATGAGATCGAGGATGCCGAGCTCATGGCGGCGGCGCTCTCCACCCGGACCGAGACCAGGGTCGAGATCCATTCGCCCCAGCGCGGCGAGCGGCGCCAGCTCATCGAATACGCGCTGCGCAATGCCCGCGAGGCGCTCGGCCGACGCCTCGCCGACACATCCTCGCAGCAGAAGCTCCTCGTGTCCTTAGGCCAGGCCTTCGGATTGCCGAAGGTGCCAAAGCGTGTGGAGGTCTATGACAACTCACACATCATGGGCACCAATGCGGTGGGCGCCATGGTGGTGGCGGGTGTCAACGGCTTCATGAAGCAGCATT
Organism: Microvirga tunisiensis; assembly: GCF_009296175.1. Taxonomy (GTDB): domain Bacteria; phylum Pseudomonadota; class Alphaproteobacteria; order Rhizobiales; family Beijerinckiaceae; genus Microvirga; species Microvirga tunisiensis. The sequence continues at coordinate 1,611 of NZ_VOSK01000017.1, forward strand.
ACCGCACGTTCAACATGAAGTCCGAGGACCTTAAGCCCGGCGACGATTACGGCATGATGCGCGAGATGCTGCAGCGCCGTTTCGCCCGCCTGGTGAAGGAGGAGCCGAGAGGCTCGGAGACGGATGGGCAGACGGGAGACGACGCCTTTCCCGCCTGGCCGGACCTCGTCCTGATCGACGGCGGCAAGGGCCAGCTGGAGGCTGCCCGTCAGGCCCTGGCGGACGTAGGTGTGAGCGAAGACGACGTGGCCCTGGTCGGCATCGCCAAGGGACGCGACCGCGATGCCGGGCGCGAGACCTTCTTCAAGCCGGGCCAGCCAGCCTTCAAGATGCCGCCGCGGGATCCCGCGCTCTATTTCGTGCAGCGCCTTCGCGACGAGGCTCACCGCTTCGCCATCGGGGCGCACCGCGCCAAACGGAAAAGGGAGCTGGTGAAGAACCCGCTCGACGAGATCCCCGGCATCGGGCCGACCCGCAAGCGGGCGCTCCTGCACCATTTCGGAACCGTCAAGGCGATCCAGCGCGCGGCCCTGGAGGACCTGATGAAGGCGCCCGGGGTCAATGCCGCCACGGCCCGCGCGGTCTACGATTTCTTCCACGAAAGGGGCTGAGCATGGGTGTCCGCAGATCGAAAGGGCAGCCTGGTCTCACATTGGCGTGTTCGCTGGTTGGCGTCGGTGCGCAACCGGGGTCTGTCCGATTGACGGACGGACCGTCCTCATGCTTCCTGCAGGTGTTATGAAGACCGTTTCCTCCCTGGGCCGCTCGAAGGCTTTCAACCTGGCGAATATGCTGACCTATGGTCGGCTCGCTGCGGTGCCGGCCGTGGTCGGCCTCCTGTTCTGGCCGGACGACCATTGGTCCCGCTGGCTGGCCCTCATCGTGTTCGCCGTAGCGGCGATCACCGATTACCTCGACGGCTATGTGGCGCGGACCTTCGCCCAGCAATCGGCGCTCGGGCGCATGCTCGATCCCATCGCCGACAAGCTTCTGGTGGCGGCAAGCTTGCTCATGCTGGTCGCCGACGGCACCATCAAGGGCTGGGCGCTCTGGGCCGCCATCGTCATCCTCTGCCGCGAGATCCTGGTCTCGGGGCTGCGTGAGTTCCTCGCCGAGCTGAAGGTCAGCGTGCCCGTCAGCCGGGTCGCCAAGTGGAAGACGACGCTCCAGCTCGTCGCCCTGGGCTTTCTGATCGCGGGCCCGGCCGGAGAGACGGTGCTGCCCAACAACACCCTCATCGGCACAATCCTTCTGTGGATTGCCGCCATCCTGACGATCTACACCGGCTGGGATTACTTCAAGAACGGCATCCATCACCTCGTGGACGGAGGCTAGAGGCGATGAAGCTCGTCTATTTCGCCTGGGTGCGTGAGCGGGTCGGCAGGACGGACGAGCAGGTGGTCTTGCCGGAAGGCATCGATACGGTTGCTGATCTGGTGCGCTGGCTGAAGGGCCGAGGCGAGGAATATGAATATGCCTTCGAGAACGAAGGCGTCGTCCGTGCCGCCCTCGATCATGTCCACGTCAAGCCCGAGGCCCGGATCGCCGGGGCACAGGAGATCGCCTTCTTCCCGCCGATGACGGGAGGCTAGCTCCAGTCGAGGCGCAAAAAATCCATGGCAGCAACCATCCGCATCCAGGCCGAGCCCTTCGATGCCGCCGCCGCGACGGCGGCTCTGACCGAGGGGAGGGCGGATATCGGTGCCGTTGTCGCCTTCACAGGCCTGTGCCGGGACGAGGGCGGACGATTGGCGGCCCTCGAACTCGAGCATTACCCAGGCATGGCGGAGGCTGAGATCGGCCGCATCGCCGCGCAGGCTCAGACCCGCTGGCCCCTTCTCGGCCTCACAATCATCCATCGGTTTGGCAGGATCGTGCCGGGTGAGGGGATCGTTCTCGTCCTCACGGCCAGCACCCACCGCCAAGCAGCCTTCGAGGCGGCTTCATTCCTGATGGATTACCTGAAAACCCACGCGCCTTTCTGGAAGCGCGAGCATCTCAAGGATGGCACGACCGGCGCCTGGGTCGAGGCCAAGGAAGCCGACGACCGGGCAGCGGAGAAGTGGCGTTAATCGACGCTTGACGCGGCCTCACGACGGGATGAGCATCGTCCGTGAAATGACATACGGAGACGTCTCATGCGCAGCGTCGTTGTCTTTCTCAGCTTGATCGCGGCAGCCCCGGTCTTGACCCGTTCGGTCCCGGCCCATGAGGTGCCGACGTCGCAGACGGCTCAGGCGCCCGCTCACAATCCGCTCGATTGCTATTGCCGCGCTCAGGGCAAGATGTTCGCGCCCGGAGAGAAGGTCTGTCTCAGGACCGCCGAGGGGCCCAAGCTCGCGCTGTGCCAGATGGAGATCAACGTGATGTCCTGGAGCATCACGGAAGTGTCCTGTCCGGAGACATAAAAACGCTGCCGGAGCGGCAGCGTTGAAACTAGTGTTGTGTCTCTGACGGGTGATCCCGAAATCTGGTCTGACGTGCGATGCTGCTCTGATGGGAAAGATCGAACGCATTGAGGTTCCCGCCGCCGATCGGGATCGCCTGGAGACCCTGGTCCGCGACCGAAACACGCCCCAGAAGGTTGTCTGGCGGGCTCGGATCGTTCTGCTGACGGACGAGGGCTTGCGCGCCACCGAGGTGGCAACTCGCGTCGGCACGAGCACTCTGACGGTACGGCGCTGGCGCCGCCGCTATGCGCAGGCGGGCGTCGACGGGCTTCTCAAGGACGCCACCCGCCCGCCAGGGCGCAAGCCCCTGACGGCAGCGGTGATCCAGCGGGTTGTCGACATGACCCTGCATGAGAAGCCGCCGCGAGCGACGCAGTGGAGCGTGCGCTCGATGGCCGCTGTCACAGGCCTGTCCCACACCAGCGTGCAGCGGATCTGGCACGCCCACGGCCTCAAGCCGCACTTGGTCAAGACCTTCAAGCTGTCCACCGACAAGCCCTTTGTCGAGAAGGTCCAGGATGTGGTCGGCCTGTATCTCGATCCGCCGGACAAAGCCCTGGTACTCGCGGTTGATGAAAAGTCTCAGATCCAGGCGCTCGACCGCACCCAGCCGGGCCTGCCGCTCAAGAAGGGCCGTGCCGGCACCATGACCCACGACTATAAACGACATGGCACCACGACCCTGTTTGCCGCTCTCGATGTGGCGACCGGCACGGTGCTGGGCACCTGCATGAAGCGGCATCGCCATCAGGAGTTCCTGCGCTTCCTGCGCGAGATCAACCGGGCCACGCCAAGACACCTCGACCTGCACCTGATCGTGGACAACTATGCCACCCACAAGCACCCCAAGGTGAAGGCTTGGCTGGCAAAGCATCCGCGCTTTCATCTTCACTTCACCCCGGCTTCGGCTTCGTGGCTCAACCTGGTCGAGCGCTTTTTTGCCCTGATCACCCAGGAGCGCATCCGGCGGGGCGCCTTCACGAGCGTGCCCGATCTGGAAAGCGCGATCATAGACTACCTGGAGCACCACAATGCCGACCCTCGACCCTTTGTCTGGACCGCCTCGGCCTCAGCTATCCTGGAGAAGGTCGCCCGTGCGAAACAAGCGTTAGAGTCACAACACTAGGCGATCGATGCTCGGCTCTCCAAGAACCGTCAATGCTGTCTTAGAAAAGACCGGTAAAAACAGCGCAGATGAAGGAAAAGGAAACGCAGACGGCGGCGATGTTGAGCTTGGACGTCCAGTCCAGATTCGAAGTCAGGTTCATCGAAGCCCCTCTTTCTAAAGGGGTTAATCCCCTATCTGAATGCAGAGGTACCCTATCAAACCTGCGGGATCCTGAGAAGCGCTCCGACAGGGCATGAACGGCAAGACCCCAGGCAATGTAATCGTTAACAAAAAGTTAAACCCTTGTATCGATGGTTGAAATTTTCCCGAAGTTTTTTGCGAAAAAAGTTCCTGCTCGATTCTGTCGCACCCGGCTTTACGGGGGACCCGTGTGTAAAAACGCGCCTCGAAGGCCCGAATCGAGGCGGCTACGGAAGACATTGTTGGCCGTTGACGGGATGTTTACGTCCATGAGCCAGTCTTTCGCCCATGCGTCATGGGTTAGTTGCGTTTTTCGCCCTATCGCTCATCGGGCTTGGGCTTACCGGTTGCGGGCTGTTTCGGTTCGAGCAGCGTGAGCCTTGGCGTGCCCAGGCCGAGGAGGCTTGCCTGTCACAGCGCCTCGTGCAGCCCTCCGCCTATATGGCTCTCAGCTCCAAGATCGACGGGCCGGGCGTCTGCGGCATGGATTATCCGTTCAAGGTCTCGGCCTTCAACAACGGCGCGGTGGGGCTGAAATCGAAGGTCACGCTGGCCTGCCCGATTATTCCCCGGATCGATACTTGGCTCGACGAGATCGTCAGGCCGGCGGCCGAAATGTATTTCGGCGTGCCTCTGGCCGACATCAAGGCGGGCTCCTATTCCTGCCGTCCCCGCAACAACCAGATGGGCGCAAAGGTCTCCGAGCACGCATTCGGCAACGCGCTCGACGTGATGGGCTTCGTCCTGACCGATGGCCGGGAGATCTCCGTGGTCAAGGGTTGGCGGGGAGGGGACGCCACCGAACAGGAATTCCTGCGTGAGGCGTTCGTCGGCGCCTGCCGCTACTTCACCACGGTGCTCGGCCCAGGCTCCGACGCCTTCCATTACGATCACTTCCACATCGACCTGGCACGGCACGATCCCCGCGGCGAGCGGCGCATCTGCAAGCCCATCCTGAAATTCGCCCCGCGAATCGATCCCGAGCGCAGCCGCGAGGCTCTCCAGAGCGCGGCGGCCTCCGGCGACCTGGCCCCGGTCGATCTGGAGCAGGACGTTGCGGATGGGCAGGCCCATATTCCGCCCGCGCCTCCGCCGCCGTCTCCGGTCATGTCCGCTCCGGTCGCTCCGGCGCCGCGCTACTCCTCCGGCGGGAGCTATGCCGCCGATCTGCCGGGGCCGAATGCGGGATCCTCAAGGCTTTCGCCACCCCAGGCCTATCCGCAAGCTCCGCTTCCGCCGGCGGGCCGCCCGCTCGAACAGACCTATGCTCCGCCCAGGCCGCAGGGGCGTTCCGCAGGCCAGCCGATGATGCTCAACAGCCACGCCATCTATTAAAGCGTAAGCGGATCTTGACCTTCGCGGGCGCCGCCCACATGGTCGCTGTTACACGGTCTGAAGACTTGGTGGAGCATTCGAATGAAGTGGCTGGCGGCTTTCATCTTCTGCACGCTGTTGAGCGCCCCTGCGCTTGCGCGCGAGGTCACGCCCGCGGAACGGCGGGACGAGCCTTTCGACGCCTCCCTGCCGGCCTGCGCCGATCCCTCCGTGCTCCGGGACATCAGCTCGCGATTCTCGCATAAGGAAGGCCGGTTCTGGAATTCCGACCTCAAGCTGATCGGCTTCGAGCGCGTTCAGGAAGTCGCGTGGCGCCCCTGGGGGCTCGACTACATCCCCCGCCGCTTCTGCACCGGCACGGTGATCGTGTCCGACGGCTTCAAGCGCCGGATCAACTTCTCGATCCGTGAGGATCTCGGCTTCATCGGGATCGGCTGGAACACGGAGGCCTGCGTCGACGGCCTCGACCGCAACTATGCCTTCGCGCCGCATTGCAAGCAGGCGGCCCCTTGATCCTGCGCTGGTGCCTTGCCTTCGCGGGTGCCTGCCTTCTCTCGATCCAGCCTTCCGCGGCCCAAGGCGCTCGGGAGGCGAGGGGCGCCCCGATGGGGCAATTCGACTTCTATGTCCTGGCTCTCTCCTGGTCGCCCGGCTTCTGCGAGAACAGCGGCAGCCGGAACCGGCAATGCGACAGCGGCAGTGGTCTCGGCTTCGTGACCCACGGCCTGTGGCCCCAGCGGGAGCAGGGCTATCCCAGTTTCTGCGAGCCCAATGGCCGCTTCGTCCCGCAGGCGGCGCTGGCCGACGCCAACGGCCTGTTCCCGGACGATAACCTGGCGCGCTATCAATGGCGCAAGCACGGGACCTGCACGGGCGAGTCGCCGAGCGGTTATTTCCGTGCGGTCCGGCAAGCTCGCGAACTCGTGCGCGTTCCGGACGGGTTCAAAGCCTTGGACAGCCGGTCCAAGGTGCTGCCGAGCGAGATCGAACGCGCCTTCATGAATGCCAATCCGGGCTTGCGTTCCGATATGATTTCCGTTTCCTGCGGACGGCGTATCTTTCAGGAGGTTCGCATCTGCCTTGCCAAGGATCTGCGCGGCTTTCGCCAGTGTCCGGAGGTCGACGGCGACGGTTGCCGCACGGGCGAGATTACGGTCCCGGCGGTGAGATAGGACATCGAACGAGCGCCCAAAAAGGAGATGAGCATCGGATCGATCCCGAAAGTGAGGTCCCTTTTGGGTCCGATGCCTTAGGACGACAATGAACTATCGCCATGCCTTTCACGCCGGCAATTTCGCCGACGTCATGAAACACGCTCTCCTGGTGCGCATCCTGGTTTATCTGCAGCGCAAGGAGACTCCGCTACGCGTCATCGACACCCATGCGGGGATCGGGCTCTACGACCTCGCCGGAGACGAGGCCGGACGAACGGGAGAATGGGTCGACGGGATCGGGCGCCTGGGCGACGCCTTTTCGCCTGAGGTCGAAGAAATCCTCGCGCCCTACCGGAGCGTGGTTGCCGACGTGCGTGCGCGGCATGGCGAGGCGGCCTATCCCGGTTCGCCCGCCATCGTGCGCGAGCTTCTGCGGCGGCAGGACCGGGGCGTGTTCGTGGAACTGCACCCGGCCGATCACGAGGTGCTGAGCGATGCCTTCAATGAAGTCACGAATCTCAAGGTGATGCATCTCGACGGATGGACGGCGCTTCACGCCCTCGTCCCACCGAAGGAGAAGCGCGGTCTCGTGCTCATCGATCCGCCTTACGAGAAGCCGAACGAACTGGACCGGCTCGGGACGGAGTTGATCATCGCTTTGAAGAAATGGCCGACCGGAGTCTATGCCGGCTGGTATCCCATCAAGGATGCGGGCCCCGTCGATGCGGTGGCGGCACGACTGCATGAGGAGAGCGCACGCCCCGGCTTGCGTCTCGAGCTCTATGTGGATGACCCGCGCGATCCGTCGCGCCTGAACGGCAGCGGCCTCTTCGTCATCAATCCGCCTTGGTCCCTGAGGGAGGAGGCGGAAAAGCTGCTCCCGGCTTTGGCGGAGCGCCTGTCGCGCAGCGGCTATGGCGCTTATCGCTGTGAAGCCTTCGGGCCTCCTGCTTAAAGCGGATTGCCGTTTGAGACACGAGCGTTCATGACTCCTGCCATTATCTCAATAGGGGTCACCAATGCTCGTTCTCCGTTCCTCACCCGCATCGCCCTTCGGCCGGAAGGTCAAACTCTCGGCGTCGATTCTCGGGCTGTCCGATCGCATTCAGATCGTCGACGCGGATACCTTGAACCCTGAGGATTCCATCCGGCAGCAGAATCCGCTGGGCAAGATCCCCGCGCTCCTTCTGGAGAACGGCGACGTGCTCTACGATTCCCGCGTGATCGTGGATTATCTCGATCATCTCGCCGGAGGCGCGGGCATCATTCCGAACGGTCCGGAGCGATTTACCGCCCTGCGCGATCAGGCGCTTGCCGACGGCATCATGGATGCGGCGCTACTGCAGGTCTATGAAGGCCGCTTCCGCACCGAGGACAAGCACGAGCCGAAATGGGTCAGCCACCAGGCGGACAAGGTGCGCCGTGGCCTCGATCACGCGGAGGCCCGTCTCTCGGAAGCAGGCCAGCCTCTCCATATCGGCCAGATCGCTCTCGCCTGTGCGCTGGGCTATCTCGATCTGCGCTTCGGGGGCCGCTGGCGCGAGAGCTATCCCAAGCTCGTCGCCTGGCTGGCGGATTTCGAATCCCGCGTCCCGGCCTATGCCAAGACCAGAGTGACGCCATGAAACGAAAAAGGCCCGGGTGTTGACCCGGGCCTTGTCTGTCTCCGAGGAGACGGATCTTAGTAGGTGCCGAAGCGGAAGTTCAGGCCGGCGCGAACCACACCGAACTCGGCGTCGCTGTCGATGCCCAGGAAGTTGTCGTCCTGGTCGAGGTTGACGTACAGGCCTTCGACCTTGGCCGACAGGTTGTTGGTGAAGGCGTACTCGAGACCACCACCGACGGTCCAGCCCGTGGCGTCGTCCGCGAAGGCGAAACCACCGGTGGCGTAGATCAGGGCGCGGTCGAAGGCCACACCGGCGCGAGCGCGCACGGTGCCGAACCAGTCGCTGTTGTTGAAGTCGTCGTCAGCGATGCCGTCACGATCGAAGTCGAAGCGGTCGTCGCCACCGAAGTCGGCGTACTGGATGTCGCCTTCGAGACCGACCACGAACGAGCCGATCTGGTAGTTGTAGCCCGCCTGAGCGCCGCCGACGAAGCCGCCTTCGTCGTCGAGGTCGAAGCGCACGCCGCCGACCGTGATGCTGTCATTGGCGTTCCAGCCGTAGCCGGCGTTCACACCGACGTAGAAGCCCGTCCAGGTGAAAACCGGAACAGCGGCAATGATCGGAGCCGGGGGAGCAGCGCGGACCGGAAGGTCCGCAGCGGAAGCAGCTCCGGCAAAGCCGAGGAGAGCGACGCTGGCGAGAAGAATCTTCTTCATGGTTTCTCTTTCCTAATCGATGTCATGCGGGCTCAACCCAAATTTCGTTGGGCCAGCCAAGCACTGTCCGTTTATAGAGCGACAACCGGTCGAAGGCTGTGACCTGACAACCACAGCAGCTGAAGACCACCATGGCAGGATTGTGGCGGCAATGTGCGAGTTTCCCCTTGCGTCATCGCTGGAGTCCATAACGCGCAGCTTGGCCGTTGGTTCGACGTCATAGCGAAAAAATGTCATTTTCTTGTCCACCGCACTGAACTGCTGTGATGTGCTTACATTTCAAGGGGTTGATTATGAACAAAGCCGCTCTCGTGACCGGCGGGGCGCAACGCATCGGGCGGCGAATCGTCGAACGGCTCGCCGGGGAGGGCTATGCTGTGGCGATCCACTGTCGCCGCTCGACCGACGAGGCGGAGACAATGGCAGCCCGCATCAGAGAGGCGGGCGGGCAGGCCGCCGTCCTCCGAGCCGACCTGGCGGATGCCGGTGCGGTCGAGCGCCTTGTACCGGAGGCGGTCCGGGTCTTGGGTCCGCTGTCCCTGCTCGTCAACAATGCGTCCGAGTTCGAGCCCGACGAGGTCGGCACGCTCTCGCAGGACCGTTGGGACCGGCATTTCGCCGTCAACTTACGCGCGCCGGCCTTCCTCGCCCGCGACTTCGCGCATCAGCTTCCCGCCGATGGACAAGGCTGCATCGTCAACATCGTCGACCAGCGCGTGTGGAAGCTGACGCCTCAGTTCTTTTCCTACACGCTCACCAAGGCGGCACTGTTCTCCGCCACGCAGACGATGGCGCAGGCACTGGCACCACGCATCCGCGTCAACGCCATCGGGCCTGGTCCCACTTTGTCGAATGTGCGCCAGGGCGATGGGGATTTCGCCAAGCAGAGCGAGGCGGTGCTGCTGGGCCGCGGCGGCACGCCGGACGAGATCGCCGATGCGGTGCTTTATCTTGCGAAAGCCCGCAGCGTCACCGGCCAGATGATCGCCGTCGACGGCGGCCAGCATCTTGCCTGGGAGACCCCGGACGTGGCCGGCATCAGGGAGTGAGCGTAATCGCCGAGATCAGCCGGCCGTAATCCGGCTCCTTGCGATGGGTGGTGCGGCGGTAGCTGAAGAACCGTTCCGCGTCGGAATAAGTGCAGAGTCCGAGATTGGTGAATTCGCCGACACCGGCGGCCTCGAGCCGCGCGCCGATGAAGCCAGGGAGGTCGAACATGGCATGGTCCGGCTTCTCGGCTTCCCGGAAGAAGCGCATGTGCCCTGGCACCTCTTCGGCGAAGCGCCTGATGAAGTCCGGGCCGACTTCATAGGCATTCTGGCTGATCGTCGGGCCGAGCACCGCAACGATCTTTTCGCGCCGAGCGCCGAGCCGCTCCATGGCCGTAAGGGTGGATTCGAGCACGCCGGTCACGGCGCCGCGCCAGCCTGCATGGGCAGCCCCGATCACGCGCGCCTCCGCATCCGCAAACAGCACCGGCCCGCAATCCGCCGTGGTGATGCCGAGTGCGAGACCGGGTGTGGCCGTCACCATGGCGTCCGCCTTGGGCCGCTCTCCCCGCCAGGGGCCCTCCACGATGACCGCATCGGGCGAATGGACCTGATGGACGCTGATCAGGGCATCGTGCTTTGCACCCAGCGCCGCCGCCATGCGGCGGCGGTTCTCCTGCACCTTCGCGGGCTCGTCCGACGACCCGATGCCGCCGTTGAGGGAGGCATAGATCCCGTCCGAGACGCCACCCTGGCGGGTGAAGAAGGCATGGCGGATGCCGGAATGGGAGGCGAGGGCAGGCGCTTGAATGAACATGGCTCGATCTTAGGAAGAGGGAGACAGGGCGGGCAATCCGGGAACGGCTTCGATCCCTTCATGTGTAACGGCTAAAACCTTAAACAGATCACCCATCCCCGTCGGGCCGCGCTCCGTCAGGCGCGCCAGCGCCCGGTCGATATCGGCGGTCTGTGCCGGTGTGGCGCGCGCCTTCAAGGCGGAGGCCCTGGCCTCGATTCCGAGCGCCTGGAGAAAATCCCCCTGGGTGACGATGCCGTGAGGCCTGGCGTCCTGCGCGGCGGCGGCCTGGGCGAGGCGATGGAAGTCGACATGGGTCGTGAGATCCGCTTCCCCCGGCTCCTCCAGGGGATCAACCGGTTTGTGCGCTTTGAGCGCCTGCAGCGTGTCTCCGAAAGCCGGGCCGCAATAGCCGTAATCCAGGATCAGGGCTGCTCCCATATCATGGGCCAGTCGACGGACGAGTTCGCTCATCACGTCGATGGCGGCGGCCGGCCATTCGAGGATGTCACCGGGCTTCAATGGCTTGCCGAGAGCGGGCTCCGGCTCTGGGCGCAGGCCGAAGATCAGGCGTTCGCCCTCCAATCCGACCAAGCGCTCGCACCAGCCGCGCTCGGTACCGACGAACTGGCGCACCGGCAAAGCATCGAAGAACTCGTTGGCGACGAGAAGGATCGGGCCCGGAGGCACATCCTCGATCCGATCGTGCCAGTGAAGCGAGAAGCCCGAGGGGGCGAGGGCGGCCTGCTGCTTCCGCTTCAGGGACGGGCTCGTCTCGACGAGATGCACGGTGGCGGCCGCCTTGAAGTCGGGCAGGAGCCGCGTCGCCCGCAGCAGATCGGCCATGAGGGTGCCGCGGCCTGGCCCCAGCTCGACGAGACGGCAATCGGTGGGGCGCCCCATCCCGTTCCAGACCTCCAGCATCCACAGGCCGATCAGCTCGCCGAACATCTGGCTGATCTCGGGAGCCGTGGTGAAGTCGCCGGCCACACCCAGCGGGTCGCGGGTCGCGTAGTAGTGCCTCAGGCACAGGCTCATATAGCGCTCGACCGTAATCGGCCCTTCGAGCGCGATCAACTCGCGCAAGCTGTCCTTCAGCGGGCTCACGCGGCCTCAACCGTTTTCGAGGGCCGCGTATAGCCGCGCGCCGCCATGACGATGAAGCCGGCGCCGACCAGCGCCATGGGGACGGACAGAAGCATCCCCATGGTAATGCCGCCGCTGAGCGCCTGCACCGAGGATCCGAACAGGAAGCCCAGCTGTGCGTCCGGTTCGCGGAAGAATTCGCAGACGATGCGGGCCACCGCATAGCCCAGCACGAAGATGCCGCCGAGGAGGCCAGGACGGCGGAAGCCGAAGCGGCGTGCGGCAAAGGCCATGACGATGAACAGGATCAGGCCCTCGCCCAAGGCCTCATAAAGCTGGCTTGGATGGCGCGGCTCCGGACCTGCATGAGGAAACACCACCGCATAGGGAAAATCGGGGGCGGGGCGGCCCCAGAGCTCGCCATTGATGAAATTGGCGATGCGCCCGAAGAACAGCCCGATGGGTGTGACCACCGCCGCCATGTCGAGCATGGCCAGCGGGTTGAGCCCGCGCGAGCGGGCAAAGAGCACGATGGCGAGCACCGCTCCGAGGAAGCCGCCATGGAAGGACATGCCGCCGCGCCAGATGGCGAAAATCTCCAGGGGATGGGAGAGATACGAGGCCAGATTGTAGAACAGCACGTAGCCGACCCGCCCACCGAGCACGACGCCGAGGGCCACCCACACGATGAGATCGTCCACGTCGATGGGCTTGGGCTGTCTCAACCCGCCCCAGAGATCGGCCTTTGCCGCGAGGCGCTTGGCATAGAACCAGCCGCCCAGGAGGCCGGCCACATAGGCGAGGGCATACCAGCGGATCGCAAAGGGACCGATGGAAATCGCCACGGGATCGATGATGGGAAAGGAGAGCGGCATAAGCGGGCCTTGTTCGAATGCGACGCCATTGGACCCGCCGGGACCGGATCGTCAACCCTGTTGCAGTTTGCGGCGAATGTGCCCATGTGTGACGTTCCAGGGCTTCAAAAGCCCGTCGAACGCTGCGGATTTGCACCCATGACTCAATCGTCCAACCGGATCTTCGATGAACTCGCCCGCTTCGCCACCGATGCCGCGGGAGCGGCACAAGGTGTTCGGAAAGAGGTCGAGAGCGTGGTCCGCAGCCAGTTCGAGCGCCTGATCAAGGATATGGACGTCGCCACCCGCGAGGAGGTCGAGGTTCTGCGCGAGATGGTGACGGCAGCCCGCGAGGAGAACGAGCGGCTCCAGGTCCGGGTGAAGGACCTCGAGGCGAAACTGGCTTCCAGCGCTGGCGTGAATCCTGCGACCCCTTGAACCGAGCGGGAATCCGATCTGCGCCCGGCGCGGGGCTCCTGTTGTGGACAGGTGAATCCGGCGCATTGTGACAAAGGCCGAAATCTAACACTGTCGATTCATAAGCTGATTCGAGGCGGCGACGGCGGGACCTCCGAATATCGAAGGTATTCTGAGTACTTCTTTCGAATAGTGCCCGGATCAACGCAATGGTGTTGCCCGATATGTTTACCATATTCAGGCAAGTGAGCGTCCAGGATCGACATGTCGCAGATTCATCTTGAAATCGATCGCTCGGAACATCCTCTCGATGTGGTCGAGCGTCTCGCTTCCTTGCGGTACTGGATCTTCGATCGGGCCGAAGCGGACGAGATGTCCATTTCGGTGGCAGGCCGCTGGGCGGATTACGACGTCGCCTTCACGTGGATCGAGGACGTGGAGGCCATGCATATGGCCTGCGCCTTCGATCTCAAGGTTCCCGAGCGGCGGCGGCAGGAGGTGCTCCAGCTCATCGCCTCCGTCAACGAGCAGCTCTGGGTCGGGCATTTCGACCTGTGGAGCACGGAAAACGTGGTGATGTTCCGCCATGCCCTGCTGCTGGCGGGCGGAGCTGATCCGACCGACGGACAATGCGAAACCATGCTGCGGGTCGCGGTCGAAGCCTGCGAGCGATATTTCCAAGCGTTCCAGTTCGTGATCTGGGCCGGTAAGTCCGCCCGCGAGGCTCTCGACTCTGTCCTGTTCGAAACAGAGGGCGAGGCTTAAACCTGCCTCGACAGGGCAGGGCGGGCGTGAATAGAGTGCGGCCTCCCGCATTCATTCCGTCAGGTTAAGCCCATGTCGTCGAACGCTTCCCATCTGCCGTCATCTCTCATTCTCGTCGGCGCCGGCAAGATGGGTGGTTCCATGCTGGAGGGCTGGCTCAAGGTCGGCATGAAGCCTGAGGGCGTGACCGTTATCGATCCGCGCCCGTCGGAGGAGATGACGCAGTTCTGCCGGACGAACGGCATCTCCTTGAATCCGGCCGATCCTGCTGCCGCGGATGTGCTGATACTGGCCATCAAGCCGCAGATGCTCGACGAGGCTGCCCCCGCTCTGAACGGGTATCTCGGGCCCAAGACCCTCATCATCTCCATTCTTGCCGGCAAGACCATCGCGGATCTGCGCTCCAGGCTTCCCGCTTCCAGCGCCATCGTGCGCGCCATGCCGAACCTTCCCGCCAGCATCGGGCGAGGGGCGACCGGAGCTGCCGGCAACGAGAAGGTGAGCGAGACGCAGCGCCTGACCGCCGATGCGCTTTTGAGCAGCAACGGCATCGTCGAATGGCTGCCTTCCGAGGACCTGATCGATGCGGTCACGGCCGTGTCGGGTTCCGGCCCAGCCTATGTGTTCCATCTGGTGGAATGCCTCACTGACGCCGGAACGGCTGCCGGCCTTCCGCCGGATCTGGCGCAACGCCTTGCGCGGGCCACGGTGACCGGCGCGGGGGAACTCCTGTTCCAGAGCGACCTGCCGCCCGCCACGCTCCGACAGAACGTCACCTCTCCCGGCGGCACCACGGCAGCCGCGCTCGAAGTCCTCATGGCCGAGCCGAACGGACTGAAGGCGCTCATGCGCGAGGCCGTGGCGGCTGCCAAGCGGCGTGCGGAGGAACTCGCGGGCTGAGCCTTGGGCTTGGTTCGATCAGCCCCTAGATTAAGCTTCAACGGCATATTCTCAGGAGATCCATCGTGACCGCTGACGTTCCCACGGATAAGCGCAAGGCCATCCTCGAGGCGCTCATGGATCTCGCCGCACGGCGGTCCTGGAGCGAGATCGAGATCGGCGATGTCGCGAAGGCCGCCAATGTGTCCCTTGCCGAGTTCCGCGATTTCTTCCCCTCAAAGGGCGCCGTGCTCGGTGCGCTCTCGCGCCAGATCGACCGGCAGGTGCTGGAGGGTACGACCGACGACCTCGCGGGGGAGCCCGCGCGCGAGCGCATCTTCGATGTGCTGATGCGCCGCTTCGATGCGTTGCAGCCCCATAAGCAGGCTCTACGGCGGATTTTCCAGGATCTGCAATACGATCCTGTGTCGCTTGCCGCTCTCAATCAGGTGTCGCTCAATTCCCAGCGCTTCATGCTCGCCGCTGCCGGCATCAACACCGAAGGGCCGCTCGGAAAGCTGAAGCTCCAGGGCGCGGTTCTGGTCTATGCCAACACCATGCGCACATGGCTGGACGACGACGACCCGACGCTCGCCAAGACCATGGCGCGGCTCGACCGCGAACTGCGCCGGGCCGAGCGCATCCTGGAAGGCGCCGAGGACCTGCGCCGCCTGAGCGCACCCCTGCGCGCGGTCGGACGGGCCTTGATGCAGGGTCGCCGATCAACCCGCTCGGAGACACGCCGCACCGGTGAAGGCAACGGCGATACGCAGAATCCCGCGGCGGCCATCTGACACGAGATCAAGGGGCAAGAATGGATCAGGTGAGTCCGACAACCGCGCCGATCACGTTCGACGATTTCCTGAAGGTCGACATTCGAGTCGGCCGGATCGTTGCCGTGGAGCCGTTCCCGCAGGCGCGCAAACCGGCGTTCAAGCTCACTGTCGATTTCGGGCCTGAGATCGGCATCAAGCGCTCTTCGGCACAGATCACGGTGAACCATTCACCGGAGGATCTCGTCGGATCGCTGGTGATGGCGGTGGTGAACTTTCCGCCGCGCCAGATCGGGCCGTTCATGTCGGAGGTTCTGACGCTCGGCGTGCCGGATGCCAATGGCGACGTCATGCTGATCCGTCCGGATCGCGACGTTCCGGTGGGCGGACGTCTCTATTAGTACCAACACGGATGTATTCCGAGGCTGCGGAGCAGAGCCCGAGATGGCGTCATGCGTGAAGGGGCCTACGCCGGCAGCCGCACCGTTGCGCGCAAGCCGCCGAGCGGGCTTTCTCCGAGCACGATGTCGCCGCCGTGGGAGCGCGCGACGTCGCGGGCGATGGCAAGGCCGAGGCCCGATCCGCCCTCGTCCTGATTGCGCGCTTCGTCCAGCCGCACGAACGGCTTAAAGACTTCCTCGCGCATGTCGGCCGGGATGCCCGGCCCGTCGTCGTCCACATGCAGAACGAGCCAGCGCGTTTCGTGGTTGGCGGTGATTTCGATCCGGTCGCCATGTCGTGCGGCATTGCCGACCAGGTTGAACAGCAGGCGACGGAAGGCGTCGGGCCGCACCGTGATCATCGGGTCGCCGATGATGTCGAGTTCCGTCACATGGCCTTGGCGCTCGGCATCGGACTGCACCTCTTCGAGGAGCTGACGCAGATCGGTTGCGACCGCCTGCTCGCCCGCATCGCCGCCTTCGCCGCGCGCGAAGGCGAGATAGCCTTCGAGCATGCGGCTCATCTCGTCCACGTCGCGCTTGAGGTCGTCGACCTCCGGCGTCTGGCCCAGGAAGACGAGCGAGAGCTTGAAGCGTGTGAGAATGGTACGCAGGTCGTGGCTGACGCCGTTCAGCATCGTGGTGCGCTGTTCGATGTTACGCTCGATGCGTCGCTTCATTTCCATGAACGCGTGGCCTGCCTGGCGCACCTCGCGCGCGCCGCGCGGACGGAACTCGATCTCGCGGCCCTTGCCCAATGCTTCGGCGGCTTCCGCAAGCCGCAGGATCGGCCTGATCTGGTTGCGCAGGAACAGGATCGCGATGCCAAGCAGCACGAAGGACGAGCCTCCCATCCATACGAGGAAGATATGCGAATTGGAGGCATAGGCCTGGCTGCGTCGTGCAAGAATGCGCATGACGTCGTTCTGATCGAGCTTGATGCGCACTTCCACATAGCTCGAACGCCCGACCGTATCGATCCAGTACGGACGGTCGATCTGGCGCCGCAGCTCGTCGGTCAGGGTCTCGTCGAGAATGTCGAAGAAGGGCTTTGGGCCGGGCGGTGGCAGATCGGTGTTGCGCAGGATGTCCACATCGAGCTGCAGGCGTTCCGATGCGATGCGCGCGAGCGTGCTTGCATCCTTGTCCTGCGGATAGCTCTCATAGATGTCGATGAGTGCCGCGATATCCGCCGTGACAGCCGAGGACAGGCGCCGCGTGACGAGCTGATAGTGTCGCTCCATGAACACGTAGGCGACGACGGATTGCAGCAGAATGACGGGCGCGATGATGATGATGAGCGCGCGGGCGTAAAGCCCTTTCGGCAGGAAGCGGCCGAACCAGCGCGCGACATGGTCGAGGGGCGAATAGCGTAGGGTCGCTCCGATCTTCATCGATCGATCACGAGGCGATAGCCGATGCCGCGCACGGTCTGGAGAAAGTTCGGGTTGGCGGGGTCGATCTCGATCTTGCGGCGCAGCCGGTTGATCTGAACGTCGACTGTGCGCTCATTGGCGGCAATGCCGTTGCCGGCGAGCGCCTCACGCGGAACGTTGTCGCCGGCATGGCTGCCGAGGATCGTCAGGATCTCGCGCTCCCGCTCAGTGATGCGCACCACCTCATCCTCGCGCCGCAGCTCGCCGCGGTCGAAGCGATACGAGAAGGGGCCGAAATGGATGACCTCCGGCACGTCGGCGCTCGGCGCGCCCGGCACGGGCAGAGCACGCTTGAGGATGTTGCCGAGGCGCAGCAGCAGCTCGCGCGGCTCGAAGGGCTTGGGCAGGTAGTCGTCCGCGCCGATTTCCAGGCCCGTCACCCGGTCGGACGCATCGGCCCGCGCCGTGAGCATCAGGATCGGCACCTGCGAATGCTCACGCAGGCTGCGGGCATATTCGAACCCGGTTTCGCCCGGCATCATCACGTCGAGCACGAGGGCATCGAAGACGAAATTTCCTGCCTTCGCCCGCGCTTCTGCCGCACTGGCTGCGGCCGTCACCCGGTAGCCGTTCTCGGTGAGAAATCGGGCCAGCAGGTCGCGCAGGCGGCGATCGTCATCGACCACGAGGACGTGCGGGGCATGGTCGGGAATGTCGATGCGTGCATCCATCGGGCTTCAAGCTGCTTTGTCGGGCCCTGCTTATCAGGTTTCCGGGGGCCCGAATACGAGCTGCTTCACATGGGCGCTGTCGTCCGGATCGATGAGGCGCAGAAGGTAGCGGCTGACCGTATCCTTCGCCTCGGGCTCCATCTCGGACAGGGCCCGCATGATGCGGCGGGTCTGAAGCTTGGCGAGTTTCAAGGCCAAATCACGACCTTTGGCGGTGGCAAAGAGCAGCCGCTGGCGCCGGTCGGAGGTGCCCATCCGGCTCTCGATGAAATCCTTCTCGATGAGTTCCTTCAGTACCCGGTTGAGGCTCTGTTTCGTGATCCTCAGGATATCCAGGAGTTCCGCAATCGTCAGGCCCGGCTGGCGGCTGACGAAGTGCAGGACCCGGTGATGGGCCCGCCCGAAGCCATATTCGTCCAGGATCCTGTCGGGATCGCTGACGAAGTCGCGATAGGCGAAGAAGAACAATTCGATGAGGTCATAGGCCGGCTGCTCGGTCAGGATATCCTTGTCGGGCTGCTGAGATTTCAAAGCCGGAATTGCGTCTGGTACCATCCTGTTCCCATTTTTTATGTCAGCCTTGTTGACATATCTCAGGACGATTGTTACTCGTCAAGCCGCTTCTGCGAAATGAATGAAATTGAAATCGCCCTGAAGCGAACCGGAAATTACACGGCCCCGGTTGCCACAAAGGTCGGCATGCAAGGAGAAAAAACGATGTCCGCGACCCCCTTCGATCAACGTGATGGATGGATCTGGTACGACGGGCAGATCGTACCTTGGAAAGATGCCAAGCTCCATGTCCTCTCGCACGGGCTGCATTACGGATCCTCGGTGTTCGAAGGCGAGCGCGCCTATGGCGGCGAGATCTTCAAGTCGGCGGAGCATTCCGAGCGCCTCAAGAAATCGGCCCAGATCCTCGATTTCGAGATCCCCTACACGGTGGCCGAGATCGACGCGGCCAAGCGAATAGTGCTGGAAAAGAATGGGCAGAAGGACGCCTATCTGCGTCCGGTCGCCTGGCGCGGCTCGGAGATGATGGGCGTCGCGGCGCAGGACAACAAGATTCACCTCGCCATCGCCTCCTGGGAATGGCCGAGCTATTTCGACCCGGCCCAGAAGATGAAGGGCATCCGCATCGACATGGCGGAATACCGCCGTCCCGATCCGGCCACGGCTCCATCGGCGGCAAAGGCGGCGGGTCTCTACATGATCTGCACCATCTCCAAGCATAAGGCGGAACGGAAGGGCTATGCCGACGCGCTCATGCTCGACTGGCAGGGCCGCGTGGCCGAGTGCACGGGCGCCAACGTGTTCTTCATCCGTGACGGCGTGGTCCACACGCCGATCGCCGATTGCTTCCTTGACGGCATCACCCGCCGCACGGTGATCGATCTCGCCAAGCGCCGCGGCTTCGAGGTGGCGGAGCGCCGGATCATGCCGGAGGAGCTCCCATCCTTCAGCGAGTGTTTCATCACCGGGACGGCGGCGGAAGTGACCCCCGTGTCGGAGATCGGCCCCTACACCTTCCAGCCCGGCAACATGACCAAAGTGCTGATGGATGACTACTCGGCCGAGGTGCAGCCCAAGAGCAAGGCGGCGTAGGGTTCTTCGCCTCTCATCACTCCACGTCATGCCCGGCCTCGTGCCGGGCATGACCGTTTTAGAGCCTTCGAGACGGTGTGGACGGCCGTGCTCGCCACGGCCATGACGAGAGTGTCTGTCAGCGACAGACCTCCTCAAAAATCCTCCGCGTCCGGAATCCGGTTGAAGGCGATCTTCGCCCCCGCATAGCCGCCGGGAAGCGTCACCCACGGACCCCAGTGCAGAAGGGGCTTGCGGTGGGCGACGTTAAGCTGGTCGGCAATGACGGACAGGTACTCCATCCGGCGCTTGAGCTGCGCCTCCGGCATATGATCGAACAAGTCCTCCTCAATCTCGGCCAACGGCACCAGATCGTGCAGAGTGACATGCACGCTGCGACTGCGATGCATCTCTTCCCGCTCCGCATGGAAGAAAAGGCGGCTCAACGACCCCAGCAGGGACGGGTCGTCCCAGGTTGGCTGGAAATGCTCTTCCCCATACCAGCCGGCGCTGTGCCTGTCGGTGAGCCAGAGGGCGAGCGTCCGGGCCGCAAATCCCGCCCTGCGCATGCGGGCTGAGGCCTTTGCCAGGAGGACTCGTGCGGCCGCATAGGCGCCATTCAGGGAGCGCCAGTCGGCGGGCAGGATGCGCCCGTGGCCGAACATCCGCCGCCGAGTCTCAGGGCGTTCCACCGTATGGCCATGCAGCCCCATCCAGAGCCGCTCCCCCTCGACACTCCCCCAGAGCCTGCGCAGCTCCTTCGGCTGGAGCCGCCAGAGCGCAGCCATGTCAGTAATGCCCGCACGGGCGAGGCGCGCCGCGTTGCCCCTGGCGATGCCGGGAATGTCCGTCAGGTCCAGGGAGAGAAGGCGGCCCGGGAGGTCGTCCGGATGAAGCGCGACCAGCCCGTCGGGCTTTTCCATTTCGGCGGCGATCTTGGCCAGGAGATCGTTCGGGCCGAGGCCGACCGAGCAGGTGAGGGTCGGGCCGATGTCACGGGCGATGACATCCTTGACGCGCTGCCCGATCCTGAGCGCCTGCGGCCACTCGGCTGGCAGGAGGGCGCAGAGCATCTCGTCGATGGAGCAGATCGCCTTCACTGGAAGGACGGTCTCGATGGCTTCGACGATCGCACGGTGCAGCTCGACGTAAACTTCGTGCCGCGCCGTTACCAGAACGAGCCCGGGGCATTGCTTGCGGGCGTCGCGCACGAAGGTGCCGCGTTTGAGCCCCAGAGTCTTCGCCTCCCGGCTGACGGCGATAAGGCCCGTATGCTCCGAATCGACCGGAATCACGCCGACCGGTTTGCCACGTAGATGCGGCTGGAGATGCTGCTCGGCGCTGGCGAAAAAGGAATCGAAGTCGACATAGAGCCGCTCGAGGCCCGTCGGTTTGCGCATCGCCATCCATCCGCATTGTGTCGATGGAACATATCACGAACATAGGCGTGGCGGCGAGTGGAGGACAGAATCTGTGGATAACGGGGAATAATCGGCAGGAGTAATCCGCCTTTCCTTGAGGAACCAACGCTCTGCGGGAGTGTTCTTGTTTCAGAACAAAACCAGAACAATAGGAGTCCCGCATGTCATCGAATGGTAAAGCGACAAGCCGTTCTGCCGTTAACCATAAAGCTTCCGCAGAGGCAGGTAATCCGAAGGTCAATCCTGATTTTTCCGACAACCAGATCAAGGATCCGGATGAATGGGTCTCCGGCGACGAGCCGATGACCGGCGCCCAGGCTTCCTACCTGAAGACCCTATCCGAGCAGGCCCACGATCCGAAGGCTTTCGATCCCAAACTCGACAAGGCCGAGGCCTCGAAGCGGATCGATCACTTGAAGCACAAGCAGGGGCATTAGGCCTCGGATCGCCACTGTCATTCCCGCGAAGGCGGGGATGACAGCATCCATCCAAAATCGGACGGCTCGGCCCTTCCACAACCCTCAAGGCATCACCACATTATCCCGTAAGAGCATCGTGCTCCAAAGGGATGAAACGAAGACGATGATGAAATTTGCTTCTCGCCGCAGTCGGGTGATGGTTGCCCTGGCGGCTGCCTTGGTCCTCGCCGGTAGCGCGGCAGAGGCTCGCGTCGGGCGGGGAGGCGGCAGCTTCGGATCGCGCGGTGCACGCACCTATACGGCTCCGCCGGCGACTCGGACGGCCCCTGAAGCGGCGGCCCCGATTCAGCGCTCGCAGATTCCGAACCAAGGTCCGAACGTGACCCGTCCAGGAGCGCCCGCTCCAAACGTGGCGCAGCCGCGGCGCTTCGGCTTCGGCACGGGCCTGATGGCCGGCCTGTTCGGCGCGGGTCTGCTCGGCATGCTGTTCGGCCACGGCTTCTTTGGCGGTCTCGCCTCGATCTTCGGCCTTCTGCTCCAGATCGGCCTTGTGGTCCTGGTGGTCTCCTTCGCCATGAAATGGTTCCGCAACAGGCGGCAGCAGCCGGCCTATGCTGGCTCCGGCCAGGGCTATGCCCGCTCCATGGGCGGCAGCGTACCCCCGACGGGCGGACGGCCCATGAAC
The DNA here is from genome assembly GCF_009296175.1 of Microvirga tunisiensis. Classification (GTDB taxonomy): domain Bacteria; phylum Pseudomonadota; class Alphaproteobacteria; order Rhizobiales; family Beijerinckiaceae; genus Microvirga; species Microvirga tunisiensis. The sequence continues at coordinate 23,397 of NZ_VOSK01000017.1, forward strand.
AGCAGCCTCGGCGGCGGCTTAGGATCCGGCCTGGGCGGTGGTCTGGGTGGCGCACTTGGGGGTGCTCTTGGCGGCAGATCTCAGCAGGCGCAAGCCCGTCCGGGCGTGCGTGACGAGATCGGCATCGGCGAGAAGGATTACGCGGCCTTCGAGCGGGGTCTCGTCGAGATGCAGGACGCCTATTCGCGGGAAGACGTCGCCAAGCTCTGGACGCTGGCGACCCCCGAGATGGCCGGCTACATCCAGGAGGAACTCAACGATAACGCGGCCCGCGGCGTCGTGAACAAGCTCTCCAATGTACGCCTCAACCAGGGCGATTTGTCGGAGGCCTGGCGCGAGGGCAACACGGATTACGCCACTGTCGCCATGCGCTTCGGTATCACCGATGTCATGATGGACAGGGCCACGGGCAACGTGGTGGAAGGCGATCCGAACAAGATTGATGAGGCGACGGAACTCTGGACGTTCCGCCGCGATCAGGGCGGTCCCTGGAAGATCTCCGCGATCCAGCAGGCTTAATAGCATCCACATCGACTACGAAAGCGGCCGGTTTTCACCGGCCGCTTTTTTGTGTCGCAAAGAGCCGCAACGATTACTCTGCCGCCTGGCGGCGACCCGCATGGGAGCCCTCACGGATCTCTTCGATGATCTTGTTCACGAAAGCATCGAGATCGCCGGGATTGCGGCTGGTGACGAGGCCCTGATCGGTCACGACCGTCTCGTCGCGCCATTGTCCGCCGGCATTGATCACATCCGTCTTGATCGAATGATAGGACGTGCACTTCTTGCCCTTGATCACGCCCGCTTCGATGAGAAGCCATGGCGCGTGACAGATGGCGGCAACGGTCTTGCCGGAGGAATAGAAGGCGCGGATGATCTCGATGGCTTTCGACTCGGCGCGCAGCTTGTCGGGATTGATCTGCCCGCCGGGCAGAACGAGCGCATCGTAATCGGCCGGGTTCACATCGTCGATGTCCTTGTCGACGGACACGGTCTTGCCCCAATCCGACTTGTCCCAGCCATAGATCTTGCCGGATTTCATGCGCGATTTCGGAGCGGCGACTTCAACGGTCGCGCCGGCATTCGAAAGCTTTTCCTGCGGCACCATCAACTCGGATTGCTCGAAGCCGTCGGTCGCCATGATGAGGATCTTGGCCTGTTTGATGTCAGGCATGACATTCTCCATTGTTTGCGGGGGATCTGCTTGAGAACGGATGGAGCGGAGAGGGGTTCCGGTCAGGCGCTTGTCGGAACCCTGGCGGCGCGGTCCTGTTGACCCAGTCACGGATTTGAAAAAACGAGGAAGAACCGATGGTCAATCCAGGAGTGCCGACCAACGATCCTGTGCCCGGCGGCAATATCCCGAGCGAGGTCCCACCAGGTTCCATTCCCGATGAGGAGCCGGATATCGGTCCCACGGGGCCTCGCACGCCTTATCCCGTCAACGATCCTGGGATCATGGATCCGAAAGGGCCAGGTTCCGAGCCGGATTACCTGCCGGGCAACCCGACAGACCCCGGAACGCGGCTTTGAGGCGAAAGATGGATGTGCCTCATGAGCCGGCCGCCTCTTGCGAGCCGGCTCATATTTCGATGATGGCGTAGGGCCTACCGGTCGGCTTCTCGATATGCTTGGCGACATTGTAGACCGGCTGTCCGCCGGGCGTGCGGCCCTCGAAGCGGCCGCGATGCGCGTGGCCGTGAACAATGGCGTTCACTTTGAAGCGGTCGATGGTTTCAGCCAGCCGCGATGACCCCAGAAACGGATAGATCTCCAGCGGTTCGCTTTCGATCGTCTCGACGATCGGCGCATAATGAAGAATGACCATGGAACGCTTGGCGCGAACATGACGCATGGCATTCTCGAGCCGCAGCGTCTCGTTCATTGTTTCATTGACGAACTGCTTCATCGCCGGCTCGCCAAAATAGCCCAGCATGCGTCGCCCGAAGCCGCCGGCAAATCCCTTGACGCCCACGAAACCGACGCCGTCGATCTCGACGGATTGCCCGTCGAGCAGCTTCATGCCCGCATCGCGCAGGATATGGGCGACCTCTTCGTGAGCGCCGCATTCGTAATCGTGATTGCCGAGTACGCCGACGATCGGAATCGAGCAGGCTTTCAGATCCTGGGCGAGAAGCTCCGCTTCCTTCGGCTTGCCGAGATCCGTGAGGTCGCCGGCCAGGACAAGGACGTCCGCTTCCCTCGAGATCTCTCCGAAGAGTTCACGGTAGGATTCCGCATTGTCTTCGCGAACGTGAAGGTCGCCAATGGCAGCAACCTTCATCGTTTGCCGTGGTTCGTCACTCATTCCGCCATTCACCTTCGCCGCCCACATCGGCGAAGCCCCATTGCTTCACATCGATCTCGTAATCGATGCGGGAGAACATCCGCCCGCGGCAGACCTTCATCTGCGGCGGCGGAAGATCGAGCTGTTTGGCGAGCCTGTCGAGAAGCTCGTCCATCACCCAGCGCGGAACCTTGTCGCGCTCGGATGGGTAGATCCAGCGGAAATTGAGCAGGTGCATGAGCAGCACCTCCCAATGCACTTCCATGTAGGCGAGCAAGGCGTGCCAGTCGATCTGGTCGTGAGCCTTGAGGATCGTGTGCGCCACGTCGGCGCCGTCATAACGGTGGCGCAGCTGGATGAAGCACTTCGACCAGACGAGCTCGGTCGGTCCGACGATGCGCACGGGAGAGCCGAAGACCTCGATCTGGCGCGCGCGTTCGAACCATTGGTCACCGATCGGCATGGTGCCATTGGACGAGGCGAAGATCACGTCGAAGAAATACTGGCCTTTGAAGACCTTGCCGAGCCAGCGGTCGTCCTCGATCTCGACGGAATATCCGATACTTTTGAAATGCGACAGGACCCGGGTGTAGTCGCCGGCCTTGCAGAAGATGTCGAGATCCTTGGTCGGGCGCGTGATGCCCGTGTAGGCTGACAGCGCGTAGGTGCCGGCGAGCAGGAAGGGCAGCCCGAGATGGTTCAACTCCCGAAGCGCCTCGGCATAGAACGCTTCGGATTCCGGATATTTGAGGGTCGGCTCCGCCTTGGCGTTCATCATCGGAACGCCCGGATGCCCACCGGAGACGAGATCGGGATCGTGAACTGCCATGGCCTTGTCCAAGCGCGGCCGAGAATGCCCCGCGTTCGACAACAGAATGGCCGTAGTGAAGTTCCGTGCCGGCCAAGCTTAATACCGGGAAGAGCCGAAGGTCAGAAACGGGGTACCGGGATCGGGCGATTGAACGCCCTGCAGCATCGCCAGGAAGCCGAGGAGGCTTGGTTAAGCCTAGTGATCCCCGTGCGAGACCCGGACATCGCGCGGGCTGTTGAGGATCTCGAGCAGGCTTTGGGCGATGTGGCGGGCTTCGTCATCCTTCAGGCGCAGCAGGAAGGGCGGCATCATGCCGGCCTGGAGGGCCACCACGGCCATGCCGTGATCGTCCATGCCGACATCGATGGTCTGGGATGTCACGTCAACCATTTCTTCCGGCATATCGTCACCTTCCTCGCTGCTCTCGCCGATCGCGGCGAGCAGTTGGCTCACGGCCCTGACCAGCGAGCGGGCGGCATGGGGGTCCATGACCACGGCGGTCGATTGCTCGCCCTTCTGGAATGCCAGCTGAATGTTGTCGCCTTCGAGCGTGACGGAAATACCTGCCATGAGCGTCCTCGTCTTTCCCAGTCCCCCATATGGGGAGCACCTGCTTCAAGGGAAAGGCAAAGGCCTTGGTACGACAGATGCGCCTCGTCCCCAAGGGGAGAAGCGCATCCTGGTAAACCGGCGGCCGTGCGAGCCGTAATCCGTCAGGTCCCGCTGCCCGAGGATCCGCCGGTGCGCCGCCGGGTCGACCCGACCGTGCCTGTGCCGGCGGTCTCGGGCACGCCGGTGCTGCCGGCTCCTGCGGAGCCTGCGCCGGACATCATGGTGCCGGCAATGCCGGCATCGGCCGCCTGCTGGATGCGCAGGTTGTTCTGCACATGGGTGACGCCGGAGACGGACTCGGCCAGATCTTCCGCATGGCGCTTCTCGAAGCGGCTGTTCACGGTGCCGGTGAGCGTGACCTCCCGGCCCTCCACCCGCACCTCGATCTCCGAGGCGTCGATATGCGGATCTTCCGTGAGGCGGTCGTTCACGTCCTCCGTGATGCGGGCGTCGGAGCGCTGATAGCTTTTCGGCCCACGGCCGCGATGCTGTCCGGCCTCGCGCATGTCCCTGTCGCGGCGCCGTTCCGCATCCTCGTCGCCGAACCAGGACCGGACCTCGTCGCCGGCCCGCTCGATGAAGCCGCGATCCTCGTTGTAGTCGCGCGAGCCGCGCCCGAAGCTCTCCGATCCGGAGCGGTCCCGGCCGTAGCGATCCTGCCCGAACTGATCCGGGTCGCGGCGGCGGTCGGTGCCGAAGAAGGGCCTCTCGTAGCCGCCGCGATCGTCGCCGACCACGTCGCGCCAGTCGAGGGCCGATCCGCCGGTGCCGTAGCCGGCCGAATCGCCGAAATCGCGCTCCCGGACATCGCGATCCCGGCGCCGGCCGTAATCCTCGTCGGAGCGGGATCCGCGGTCGTAGCCGGCGCTGCGATTGCCGAAGCCGCGGCGGGCGATGTAGCCGTCGTCCTCGCGGTCGCGCCAGTCCATATCTTGATTGCCGTAGCGGCGTTCGTTGGCCATGAGAGCGCTCCTCGTCGTTGTGGTTTCCGGCCACCTCAAGGGCGGCATTTGCGCAACCAACGTGGAGGCGCGGAGGTCTGTTCCTGCCCCCGAGCCGGGCCGTGGCCCTGGATTTTAACGCGCCGCTTGAACGCTCATGCGGCCTTCGCATTGACCGGGACGGGATTTTCAAACGAACCGAGGTTGAACGATGGCGGATCTGTCCGGGTTGAGCGACGAGGCGCTGGCGGTCTTCGCCTTTGCCGCCTATCACGAGCTGTCGAGCGGGCAGAGGGTCCGCAGCGTGGTCCAGAAGGACGGCACCGGCCACAGGGCGAGCGATGCCGCCGTGGACGAGCTCGACGGGCGGGGCCTGATCAAGGCCGATGGCCGCGAGATCGTCTTCACGCCGGCCGGCGAGGAAGTGCTCCAAGGCATCGTGTCGACGATCCGGGGTCTCCGAAGCGCCTGAATTTCAAAGAAATTCACTTCCGGCCCGGAACGGACCTTTGCCTTGTAATTGCCCCATCTGTGCCTTAGGTAAATTCCATCGACATTTGGCCGGACGACTGGGCTTCCCGCTTTGGCACTGCCGGGCGCACGTTCCTTCTCTACCATCTATCGACTAGCGGATGACTGGCCCTTGGCCCACATCCACGTGCAAACGACAGTGAAAGGAATTCCCATGGAAACGGGAACCGTGAAGTGGTACAATGAAACCAAGGGTTATGGTTTCATCCAGCCCGATAACGGCGGCAAGGACGTGTTCGTTCACGCCACGGCACTCGAGCGTGCCGGCATGCGCGGTCTGCGCGAAGGTCAGAAGATCTCCTACGAGCTTCAGACCGACCAGCGCACCGGTCGCGCTTCTGCAGTGAACCTGCAGAACGCATAAAGTTTGATGCCGGAGGACGTGCCCGCACGTCCTCTTGCATATGGCCGTTCCGATTCAGGGGCGGCTTTTTTGTTGTGAGGAAGGCTTTGCATGGCAAAGGAAGAACTGATCACCTTTGAAGGACTTGTGACCGAAATTCTGCCCGATGCGCGCTACCGCGTGCAGCTCGACAACGGGCACGAGGTCATCGCCTACACGGCTGGCAAGATGAAGAAGAACCGCATCAAGACGCTCGCCGGCGACCGCGTGACCGTCGAGATGTCGCCCTACGATCTGGAGAAGGGCCGGCTCATCTTCCGTCATAAGGATTCGGGTGCCTCTTCCGGTCCGCGCCCGCCGCAGCGCGGCAACCAGCAGTTCCGGCGCCGCTAAAACGATAGGCGCACCTTTCATTCAGGCGCGCCTATCGGTTGAGGCTCTTTGGTTGCCTTGAGGCCTGTCAGGCGACCGCGTGCATCACCGAGAGGATGACGCGGTCCGGGCCGAGATCTTCCTCCATATCGGTGAAGTGCATCAGTTCGGCCAGCCGGTTGCGGGCGCGGTTGACGCGGCTCTTGATGGTGCCGACCGCGCAGCCGCAGATCTCCGCCGCCTGTTCGTAGGAGAAGCCCGAGGCTCCCACCAGCAGCAGCGCCTCGCGCTGGTCGTGCGGCAGCCGGGCGAGCGCCTTCTGCAGATCCTCGAAATCGAGATGGGGCAGCTGGTCCGGCTGCACCGAGAGGGCGGCCGCGTATTTGCCGTCCGCATCCTCGACCTCGCGGCGGCGCTTGCGGTATTCGGAATGAAACAGGTTGCGCAGGATGGTGAAGAGCCAGGCCTGCATGTTCGTGCCGGGCTGGAAGCGGTCGATATTGGCGATCGCCCGCATCAGAGTTTCCTGCACGAGGTCGTCGGCGCGGTCCACGTTGTTCGTCAGCGAAATGGCAAAGGCGCGCAGATTCGGCGTCGCCTTGAGCATGGAGTCGCGCAAATCGATGTCGATACTCATGATTGCTGCTTCTCTCCCTTCACGCCATCCAGCCGGTTGATGATCTCGATGAACCGGTCCGGCACTGGCTGCTCGCCCAGCGCCAGGGCGTCGTAGAACTGGCGCAGCCGCTGGCCGATCTGCGCCTGGACCGAGCGGCTGAGAGCAGGGGATGCGGAGGTGTTGAGGCCAGGAATCGGCTCTGGATCGTCGGGGGGCATATAGGTTGGCTTCTTCTTTTGCATTGGATTGTCCTGGTCCATCGAAGGTAGCGACCTCCCGCCGGGGTCGCGCTGACGGCGGCACCCAATCGCCGTGGAGCTAACGTCAAGCCAGGGTGATCGTTCCGCCGCGGGACCCGCCCCTTCGGCGCTCATCCACAGGTAAAAGAGGCGGGAACTTTTTCCCTTACGGCCAAGTTTCCCTGGATGAACGTCGCCCCCATCGAGGCGGCGCCAATGGACGGAGATTTCTCTATGGCACTCAGCACCATCCTGCTCATTCTCGTCATTCTACTGCTCATCGGCGCCGTGCCCGCCTGGCCCCATAGCCGCGGCTGGGGCTACGGCCCGAGCGGCCTCCTGGGCGTGGTCCTGCTCATCCTCATCATCCTGCTGCTGATGGGACGGCTCTAAGGGCTCCGACAGCGTGAGACAGCGAGGGCGGCCTTCGGGCCGCCCTTGCGTTTCAGGAAGAACTCCGTCGCTGCAAATTTGGATCGCGATTGGATCCCGTGGATCCAACCATGTCGCTCTGCAACGAAAAGGCCGCGCTCCCGAAAGACCGGGAGGGCGGGAGAGAAGAGCGAGATGGGAAGGGAAAGGAGCGCCACGGCTTGCCGCGTGTGGCGCTCCGGGAGGAATGGGTTAGTAGTAGACCGGGAAGTCGTGGCTGGCATCGACGAGGGTGTCGCCGTCCGAGATGGAGGCCACCTGGGCCGAGGTCGCGCTGCCGCCGAAGGACGTGTTGAAGGCGCTCTGGTCGATGGTGTTGAAGGACTGCTGGTCGTTGACCCCGCCGCCGAACCAGCTGCTGCCGGTGTCGAGCAGTGTATCGGGGTCGGAAATGTTGGCCAGCTAGGCCGAGGTCGCGCTGCCGCCGAAGGCGGTGTTGAAGACGTGCTGGTCGATGTCGTTTGCGGAGAACTGGAAATTTTCCATAATAGGGCCTCTTCAAGTTGGCGTTGCTCTCAAGACCGCCTGAGATGCTCTCTCTGTTGGCGATGATTGGACTTTGAACCACTTTGACCGACACCGCTGTGAAGCGCGTCACACCTGACAAATTCTTTCGTTCGGGAAGCCGCCCAGGACAGGAAAGGCATGGCGCCAGGATCAGGCAACGATGCTCGGGACGCGAGGCCCTTGCCGCCCCGTCTGCGTAAAGCCCCGAACCGCAGATGCCCTATAGGGCTATTTAGGGAACTGGATTGCATCTAAGACGTATGAGCCTCCGCTGGCCGGGAAACCGGGCACACTGTGCTGACGTTTCGGCCCGCGGAGAACATGCATGACTGCAACGGGAACAGTCGCCTAGATCCTCGACACAGTGATTTTGACCGGTTGGCCTGCCGTCTCTTGTGACGGCACTTCGAAGCGGTGCGGGATCTGCAAGTGGATTGATCCCCATTGGACGGGGCCTCGGTACCAGATGCGAAGTCCGCAGCACGAGCTTGGCGGTGTCAAACCGTCAAAATCACTGTGCTAAGGATCTAGTTCGACCTGGCCAGGCAATTCGGCTTCGTGACGCTGAGCAATGGCTACGGAGATGCCTTCCTGCACATGTCGGTGCTCAAGGAGGCCGGGTATGTCTGGCTCCCGCGTGGGACGACGGTGCGGGTCAGGATCGAGGAAGACGGCGGCAAGCGGCGGGTTGCCGAGGTTCTGGAGATCGACGCCAGCACGGCCCGGCGAGAGCGAGCCGATTCTGCGCAAGCCAAAAGCCTGAATGGATCAGGGGTGACGGGCAAGACGCTGTGCAATCCAGTCCTGGGCACCGTCGAGGCTGGCGAAGGTGGGGTGGCTTGCTCCATCGATCCGGCCAAAGCCGGCTTCCAGATACCAGTGCCCCGGCGCCACCTCATTGTCGTCCGCAAGGCGTACCAGCACCGCCACCAGCCGCTGCCGATCGAGGACCATCATGCCGTCCTCGTCAAAGCCCGTCGCCACACGGATCGGCTGAAGGGTGAGGGTCATGCCGCCTGATCGCTCTCCAGGTGAAGGTAGGCCGGGTCGAACTCGCCCGCTTGCTTGAGCTTGTCCCAATCGGGGATCTTGATCTGGGTTCCCTTGCTCACGATCAGGCCATCGGCCCGCATCTGCTGCAGCACCCGGTTGACGTGCACCGTCGTGATGCCGAGCGCATCCGCGAACTCAGCCTGGGTGATCGGCAGGTCACAGGCATGGTCCTCGGCCAGGCCCACCGCCCGCAGGCGCACCAGCAGCTCGCACAGCACGTGGGCCATGCGCTGGTAGGCCTCGCGCTGCCCGACATTCATCACCCATTCGCGGAAGATCGCCGCATCGATCAGGGTCTCGCGCCACAAGGCTGCGCCGATGCGCGGATAGCGGAGGCAGATGTCGCGCAGGGCCTCGTGCTGGATGAACCCGACCCGGCAGGTGCTGATGGTGGCGATGCTGGTGTCCAGGGTCTTCAGGTGCAGGCTCTGCAGGTCGGGAATGTCGCCGGCGATGGCGAAGGAGACGATCTGGCGCTTGCCGCCGGCGGTGACCTTGTAGGTGGCGGCAAAGCCGCTCAGGATCAGGCAGGAGCGCGAGGGGCGATCCCCCATGCGCACGATGTCCTGATCGTCCTTGATGACCATCACTTGCATCGGCAGGGTCTCGAGCACCTGGCGCTCGTCCTCGGTGAGCGTGAAGACACTCTCCATCTTCCGGATGAGCGCGGGGATGCAGAGAGGCATGCATGCGGTGCTCCTCCTGTTGCAGGCGGGAGCACGTCGAATCTCTCAGCTATCAGCGCCTAAGATCGGTTGCCGATAATAAACGACTTAGTGCACGGAAATGAAGCTCTGTCATTGATCTATGTTGTGTTTAGAAAAAACTTGTCTTTTTTCTCGAAAAGCTACAATTACTCTTGCGCAACGTACTCTTGCGCAACGAGTTCTCTATACAGTGGCTAAACCAAACCTATATTATGGCCAAATCGAACATAGGTTACATCTGAGCGCAACTTATGTTATTGCCGAGCTAAACTTATGTTAGAGGTTATCTGGCCCGGCTGGTGTAACGTGTATGTTCATTTTTCGGGTGTCTGGCCATCTGGCACTGACCTCTCGCCCCAATTTGGAAGGCGAAGGTGATGACCCTCGACATCTCATTCATGCCCATGCGCGTGCTCATCGACGGCCATGACAGCGAGGGCAACCTTGTCCTCGCCGATAACCAGCTCGCGGCCGTGATCGTCCGCCTCGACGGTCAGACCCATGACCCTGAGCACAAGGGGCGGTGGCACCTGGAAGCCGGGTTCGGCAAGTGCAACGTTCGTGATGCGCCCTTGTTCAAAACGCCTGAAGAGGCCGGAGCCTGGATTGAACAGATCCTGACGCGTCCGGTCGTGTGATTCCGAAAATGCCATTCGTGGAACCGGCGGCAAGTGCCTCTCGGCGTATCCGGGCGTGGCACGCGGAGGAACCAGCAAGGGTTCCGTAAAGGCCGGTCATTCCCTACCAGTGCTGGTCCGGTCAGCGCAGGCCGCATGGTGTTCCGAAGCCACTGCCGGAGCGGGACATAGTACGCGGGACTGGCGTGCTGAGATTCGCGCCGGTTCTCGACCTCATGGGCGAGGTCACCGGTATGACCGGATTTCGGAGCACTATTGTCCGGGAGGGGCTCCACCGGGCTGGTCCGGGCGGAGCCCCTTCCTAAAACCCTGTCACTCCGGCAACCGCCTCCCATACTCCTCCTTCAACCGGCTCCAGTTCTCCCAGAACGGCTGCGGCTCTTCGCCGGCCGCGCGGGCGGCCAGGATGTCGAGATGGGCGTGCCAGCCGGAGCTGACATTGAGCAGGGTCGCGCGGTCGGGGACGCGCCGGTGGACCAGCGTGAGCAGCACCTCGGAGCCCTTTCGTTCCAGCTCGAAGGAGACGCCGCCGGTGGAGCCCCACGTGATGGCGAGCCTGTGAGGCGGATCGAGTTCGGTGATCCGGCTCTCCATCCTGTGCTCCTCGCCGAAGCCCGGCGGCCGCTCGCCGGGCGGGTTGGTCAGCTCGTGGTTGCGCCAGACGAATTCGACGGGTGATCCCACGGCCATCTCCATCTCGCCCGACGCGAGCCACTGGCGGCGCAGGTCGCTCTCCGTGAGATAGGCCCAGATGCGCTCGATGGGGCCGGGCAGAAGGCGCTGGATCGTCAGTGTAGCGGGGTCGGTGAGCACGCCATAGGGGCTCCGGGCCGCGAGGTCTGTGGTCGCAAGGTCGCTCATGTGTCGTCTCCTTCGGGGGGTGGGGACTTCCTGGCGTCCTCCTCGCGGAGGAGCCGTTCCAGCACATCCAGACGCTCGGTCCAGAAGCGTTCGTAGACGCCGAGCCACTGGTGGGCGCTCGCGAGCGGTCCAGGGTCCAGGCGGCAGAGATGGGTGCGGCCCCGGACCTCGCGCCGGAGCAGCCCGGCATGTTCCAGCACCTTGATGTGCTTCGAGGCGGCCGCGAGCGAAATCGCAAAGGGTTCGGCCAACTGGCTCACCGTGCGCTCGCCCACCGCGAGATCGCGCAGCATCCGCCGCCGGGTGGAATCGCCGAGGGCGTGAAAGACGGTGTCGAGCTGGACTGTCTGTAATTCAACCATGAGGTTGAATATAGACGTGGGCCTTCAGATAGTCAACCAATTGGTTTAATGATGATCGTGGGCTGACATCGCCCTGATGTGCGGCCCGGCACTTGGCGCGCGCGGAGAGATCGCTGGTTCCGTCCAAACCGTGTAGATTACGCTGGGGGAGCAGGAGGCGTTGATGCCTATCTTCCTTGACCGTCACGACCTGACAGGAGTGACCGCCGCCGATATTGCCGACGCCCATCGGAGTGACCTGGAGGTGCAGGGACGCTACGGGGTGCGGTTCCTGACCTACTGGTTCGACGACACCCGCGGCACCGCGTTCTGCCTCATCGATGCTCCCGATATCGAGACCGCCATGCGGGTGCACGACGAAGCCCATGGGAAGGTCGCCCGCGACGTGATCGAGGTCGATCTTTCCGCCGTCGAGGCCTTTCTCGGCCGTATCTCCGATCCTGAGCCGGCGGCATGCTGTTCGGAGGGCCGAGTCGATCCGGCCTTGCGCACCATCATGTTCACCGACATCGTCGATTCAACCGCCATGACCGAGCGCCTCGGCGATGTGCGCGCCGTCGAGATGGTGCGAGCGCACGACGCCATGGTCCGCCGGGCCCTGCACGACAAGGGCGGGCGGGAGGTCAAGCATACGGGCGACGGGATCATGGCCTCCTTTGACGATGCAACCTCCGCCGTCGATGCCGCCCGCGCCATCCAGCAGGCCTTCGAGGCCTTCAACCTCGCAAGCCGCGAGAAGCTGCGGGTGCGCATCGGCCTCGATGCCGGCGAGCCGGTCGCCGATCACAACGACCTGTTCGGCGCGACCGTGCAGATGGCCGCGCGCCTGTGCCAGAGCGCCGAGCCCGACACCATCGTGGTGTCGGGGGCAGTCACCGGGTCGCTCCCCGGCCGCTTCTCGCTGGTCGATCTTGGGAGCCGCCATGTCAAAGGCTTCGGGCGTCCGGTGGAGGCGTTCGCGGTGAGCTGGCGGTGAGGGGCGGCAGGCCGATGTTCCCGATCGCATTGCCACAAAGATTGCACGGGCTGCGTCTACCATGAGGTTCGGGCGAAAGCCGGAGCGTCGAGTGATGGTCAGAGGTCTGGTTTGGTTTGCGCTGTTCGGAGCCGCATCGGTGGCGTTATATGGGGTGAATGACCGGATCGTCTGGGATGTCTGCCGTCGCGAGAGGCGGTCCTATCCGCCGGCCTGGACGCTCTCGCCGTACTGGCAATGGCGCACCATCGCGGGTGGCTGGTATGCGGACGCGCGACGTGCTGGCCTGTTGCTGCCGAAGGCGGCGGCCACGGCCGCCATCCTCATCACCAGCATCGGCTCAGTGGTGACCGGCATCCTTGACGCCATGCCGGGTTAGGCCCGGGACACCCCTTGGACGGACGATTGGACCCAGGTCTTTGCAAAGGGCGCTAGCGCCCTTTGCGTCCTTTGTATTTCGGCTTCTGCCCCGCAAGCCCTTGCGTCGAGCGCGCGGCGGGGCGTTCGCGGTAGTTCAGCGGGACCTCGCGATCCGTGCCGGGGCCCATCTCGTCGAGGCCGGGCTTGCGGATACGGGTGCCTTCGTCCGAGCGGCCCTTGCCCGTCGGCCCATAGGCGTCGGAATCCGCGGCGCCGTCGCCCGAGGGCGGCAGGCCTTTCGGCGGCAGGTTGGCGCTGCGGCCGTATTTGCGCGAGCCGCCATACCGGCCCGCTTCCTTCTCCACGTCGCTTTGCCGCGCCATCGGATCGTCGCTGATCGCAAGCTCCGTCGCCTGCAGGCGCTTGAGCTCGTCGCGAAGGCGAGCCGCCTCCTCGAATTCGAGATTCGCGGCGGCCTCGCGCATGCGCTTTTCCATGTCGGCGATGACGGCCTTGAGGTTGTGGCCGACCGTCCTGTCGGCGAGGCTCGTATCGACCGACACGTGATCGCGCTCGTAGACGCTCTCGAGAATGTCGGCGATGTTCTTCTTCACGCTTTGCGGCGTGATGCCGTGCTCGGCGTTGTAGGCGAGCTGCTTCTCGCGGCGACGGTTGGTCTCCGCGATCGCGCGCTCCATCGAGCCGGTGATCTTGTCGGCATAGAGGATCGCCTTGCCTTCCACGTTACGCGCCGCGCGACCGATGGTCTGCACCAGCGAGGTCTCGGAACGCAGGAAACCTTCCTTGTCCGCATCGAGAATGGCCACGAGTGCGCATTCCGGAATGTCGAGGCCCTCGCGCAGCAGGTTGATGCCGATGAGCACGTCGAAGGCGCCGAGCCGCAGGTCGCGGATGATCTCGATGCGCTCCAGCGTGTCGATGTCCGAGTGCATGTAGCGAACGCGGATGCCGTTCTCGTGCATGTACTCGGTCAGGTCTTCGGCCATGCGCTTGGTGAGCGTGGTGACGAGCGTGCGGTAGCCCTGCGCCGCGAGCTCCTTCACCTCGTGCACGAGATCGTCGACCTGGCTTCGCGCCGGGCGGATCTCCACGACGGGATCGACGAGGCCCGTGGGGCGAATGACCTGCTCGACGAAGATGCCGCCGGTCTGCTCCATCTCCCACTTGGCAGGGGTCGCCGACACGTGCACGGATTGCGGACGCATGGCGTCCCATTCCTCGAATCTGAGAGGGCGATTGTCGAGGCAGGAGGGCAAGCGGAAGCCGTATTCCGCGAGCGTCGCCTTGCGGCGGAAGTCGCCGCGATACATGCCGCCGATCTGCGGCACGGTCACGTGACTCTCGTCGGTGAAGACGAGCGCGTTGTCGGGCAGGTATTCGAACAGGGTCGGCGGCGGCTCGCCCGGCTTGCGGCCGGTGAGATAGCGCGAATAGTTCTCGATGCCGTTGCACACGCCGGTGGCCTCGATCATCTCGAGATCGAACTGCGTGCGTTGCTCCAGGCGCTGCGCCTCGAGCAGGCGACCCATGCGGGCGAGCTCCTGCAGGCGGTGCTGCAGCTCGTTCTGGATCCCCTTCACGGCCTGCTGCAGCGTCGGTCGCGGCGTCACGTAGTGCGAGTTCGCGTAGACCTTCACGAATTGCAGGTCGTTGGTCTTCTTGCCGGTGAGCGGATCGAACTCGACGATGCTCTCGATCTCGTCGCCGAACAGGCCGATGCGCCAGGCGCGGTCTTCCAAGTGGGCCGGAAACAGCTCGATCACGTCGCCGCGGACGCGGAACGTGCCGCGGGCGAAGTCGCTCTGGATGCGCTTGTACTGCAGGGCCACGAGATCCGCGATGAGCTGGCGCTGCTCGATGCGCTCGCCCACCTTCACGGAGAAGGTCATGGCCGTATAGGTCTCGACTGAGCCGATACCGTAGATGCACGACACGGATGCGACGATGATCACGTCGTCGCGCTCGATCAGGGCGCGCGTCGCCGAGTGGCGCATGCGGTCGATCTGCTCGTTGATGGACGATTCCTTCTCGATGAAGGTGTCCGAGCGCGGCACATAGGCCTCGGGCTGGTAGTAGTCGTAATACGAGACGAAATATTCTACCGCGTTGTCGGGGAAGAACGACTTGAACTCGCCGTAAAGCTGCGCGGCGAGCGTCTTGTTCGGCGCGAGGATGAGGGCAGGACGCTGCGTCTCCTCGATCACCTTGGCCATGGTGAAGGTCTTGCCCGAGCCGGTGACGCCGAGCAGCACCTGATCGCGCTCGGCGCGGCGCACGCCGTCCACCAATTCGCGGATGGCCGTGGGCTGGTCGCCCGAGGGCGCGAAGTCGGACTTGATCCTGAACGGAATGCCGCCTTCCGTCTTCTCGGGGCGAGGCGGGCGGTGCGGCACCCAGGCCTTGCCGTCCTTGAACCGCGGGTCGCCCTCGGTGAGCAGCCTGCTCAGGGCGTCGACCGTGGCCGACACGCCCGCGCCGGGAGACAGCTCGCCAAGCTCCTCGGCGACGTCCGGCCCGTCGTCAGGCCCTTTCAGGCCAAGCTTCTTGGCCAGCGCCGGGTCGACATCGGTGATGTCGCCGTGGATGAAGGTTTCCTGCGCCCGCTCGGCAAAGCCCTCAGCCGCCTCCCGCTCCCGGTTGACCGCCGGATTGAGAAGTTCTGCCAGATGAGGGGCCAGGGGCTTCAGATCAGGTTTGGACGCCTTCCCGGTGGAAAGCTTGGGCTTCTTGGGTGATTTGGCCATAGAACGAATATGGTACGAACGGCCGGGGAATGGAAGAGTGAAGGCGGTTATACCGTATGCTTCTCCGCCTTCCCGCTCCCGCCGCGCAGAGGCCTCAGCAGCGGCACTGCGACGAAGTGGACGAGGGGAATCAGGAGGGCGCCGAGAAGGAGCCCGAAAAGACCTGAAGCAGCGGCCGAGACCAGCCACTCGACCGCTCCGCCGAGGCTTGGCACCGCGTGGCCCGCGGCTGCCGCCACATCGTGAATGACATGGCCGAGACCGGCAAAGCCGTAGCCTTCGAGCCCGTGGATGATGATTCCGCCGCCGACCCAGATCATCGCGGCCGTGCCGACGATGCCGAGGATTCTGAGCATGGCCGGCATGCCTTTCACGAGCCCACGCCCGAACAACTTCGTCACAGGAGCCAGGAGACGGTCCGTATGAAGCGGGGCGCTCGCGGTGCTGCGCCGCAGCAGGCTCGAGACCGGCCTGTCGTTGCGGGCGAGCGCCACGCCGGCATCGTCCGCCTTCACGATCAGCGCGACGCCGCCATAGACCAGGGCCGTGATGCCGATGCCGACGACGGCGAGGACCACCGCCTGCATCCAGGCCGAGCCCGCCGGTATGCTCGCGAGCGTGATCGCCATGATCTCGGCCGAGAGGATGAAGTCGGTCTTGATCGCGCCGCTCACCTTCTCGTCCTCGATATTCCGGGCCGTCCGGGTCGCGGCGCCGACAGCGGCCTCATGGTCGTGGGCGCCATGCGGAAACAGCGCCTCGAACACCTTCTCCGAGCCCTCGTAGCAGAGATAGGCGCCACCGATCATCAGAAGCGGCGTGATGGCCCAGGGCGCGAACAGGCTGAGAAGCAGGGCTGCCGGCAGCAGATAGATGAGCTTGTTCTTGAGCGACCCTAAGGCGATCTTGCCGACGATCGGCAGTTCCCGCGATGCGGCAAAGCCCGTCACGTAGCGCGGCGTCACTGCGGCATCGTCGATCACCACGCCGGCCGCCTTGGCGCCCGCCTTGGCCGCCTGGGCGGTCACATCGTCGAGCGAGGCGGCGGCGACCTTGGCGAGGCCTGCAATGTCGTCCAGCAAGGCGATCAGGCCGATGCTCATGGAGGCTCCCGTCTAAAGCGTTGAAGCGTGACTGTGTGCTCGATGAGCATTAGCTATCGTTTGGCTTTGGCTTCGACAACGCCTGAGCGGCAATTTTGCTGCAGAACCACCCATGTCGATGCCAATCACGAACCGTCATCGGCCCGTCATACGACGCGCGCATCACATCCCGGCTAACCTTCACAGTTGCGCGGGGATTCCATGTACCGTTCCTTCATCATCGGCTCGCTTGCAGCCGCTCTCCTGTCCGGCACGGCGCTCAGCGCTTCGGCGGCGGAATACTTCGATCGCATCGCCAGCTTCCCGATCACCGCGAATCTGTCGAAGGACGGAGACCAGAAGGCCGGGACCGTGGCCGAGATCATCGCGGCGAGCGAGGATGGCAGGCTGCTGATCTACACGGACAGCCCGCGCAAGGCGCTGGGCTTCATCGACATTGCCGACCCCGCGCAGCCCACGGCCGGCGGCTCGCTGGCTATCGGCGGCGAACCGACCTCCGTGAAGGTCGTGGGCGGGAAGGCCTATGTGGCCGTCAACACCTCCGCGAGCTTCACCCATCCGAGCGGCAAGCTCGTGACCGTGAACCTTGCCGACCGCAGGATCGCGGCGGAATGCGCTCTGCCGGGACAGCCCGATTCCGTCGCCGCCAATGCGGGCGTTCTTGCGATCGCCATCGAGAACGAGCGTAACGAGGAGGTCAACGAGGGCGCACTTCCGCAACTGCCCGCAGGTGCGCTGGTGGTGGCGCCGCTCAATGGTGACAGCCTCGATTGCACGTCCCTCACGACCGTCAGCCTGACGGGCCTCGCGGCTGTCGCAGGTGAGGATCCGGAGCCGGAATACGTGGATGTTTCCGATGACGGCAAGGTTGTCGTGACCCTGCAGGAGAACAGCCACATCGCGGTCGTCGATGGAAGAACCGGCAAGGTCGAGGCGCATTTCTCCGCCGGCAGCATCGACCTAAAGCAGATCGACACCAAGAAGGACGGCAGGATCGAGCTCACGGGATCGATGGAGAAGGTCGCCCGCGAGCCGGACGCCGTGCACTGGATCGATACCAATCGTTTCGTGACCGCGAACGAGGGTGACTGGAAGGGCGGCTCCCGCGGCTTCACCATCTTCAACAGAGACGGCACCGTGGCGTATGAATCCGGCGCGAGCCTGGAGCACGACATCGTTGCGCTCGGCCACTACCCGGACAAGCGCAACAAGAAGGGCGTCGAAATCGAGGGCGTCGAGACCGGGCGCTTCGGCAACGACAACCTGATCTTCTTCGGCTCCGAGCGCGCCTCGGTCGTCGCCGTCTACCGCGACACGGGCGCTGCGCCGGAACTCGTGCAGATTCTGCCGACCGGCATCGGGCCGGAAGGGCTGATTGCCATTCCCGGACGCAACCTCTTCGTCGCCACCAGCGAGACCGACCTGCACGGTGACGGCGGGGTTGCTCCGCACGTGATGATCTACCAGCGCGCCGAGCGCGCGGCTCCGGCCTATCCGACGATCCGCTCGGCCAGGAATGCCGATGGCCTGCCGATCGCCTGGGGTGCGCTCTCCGGTCTCGCCGCCGACAGTACGCAGGCCGGCAGGCTCTATGCAGTCACGGACAGCGTCTATGCCGGTGCGCCGCGCATCCTCCCCATCGATGCCGCGAAAAAGCCTGCACTGATCACCGGCGAGGCGCTCGTGACGCGCAACGGCGTTGCGGCGGAGAAGCTCGATCTCGAAGGAATCGCCGTTGCGCAAGACGGGTTCTGGCTCGCCTCCGAGGGCAATCCGGAAAAGGGCATCAAGAACCTGCTCATCAAGGTCGATGCCAAGGGCGCCATCCAGGAGGAGATCGCGGTTCCGGCGGATCTCGAAAAGGGAGCGAAGAACTACGGCTTCGAGGGCGTGACGGTGACAGGCGCCGGCGCCGACGAGACCGTGTGGCTCGCGGTGCAACGCCCATGGGCGGACGACGGCAAGAACGCCGTGAAGCTCCTTGCGTACAAGCCGTCGGACAAGAGCTGGAGTGCCGTGCGCTATCCACTCGACACGGCTGGGGCCGGCTGGATCGGCCTTTCCGAGATCACGGCGGCGGGCGATCGCGTCATCATCATCGAGCGCGACAGCCAGATCGCCGAGAAGGCTGCGATGAAGAAGCTTTATGCGGTGTCGCTCGCCGACATGAAACCCATCAAGCTCGGCGGAGAACTGCCGCTCGTGCAGAAGACCTTGGTGCGCGATCTTCTTCCCGATCTGAAAGCTGCGAAAGGCTATGTGCTCGACAAGGTCGAGGGCTTCGCCATTGACGCCGCGGGCGACGCCTACATCGTGACTGACAACGACGGGGTGGACGATTCGTCGGGCGAGACGCAGTTCCTCAAGCTCGGGAAGCTTTGAGAAACCAATGACGGTAGGGAGTGGGGCCCTGGGCCCCACTCGCGAATGCAGGCAGCTGATCGAAGGCAACATTCATCGCTCGGATCAGACGGCCGGCACTGCTGCACAGATGAGATTAAGTGAAAAGATGCCCTGAAATCGAGGAACCGGGGTTGGGCATCGAGGTGCGGATGCAGGGCAGGTTTAGGGTCAGGCGGTGAACGCCGTCGGACCCCTCAGGTAAGCTTCGAAGCGGTCGATCTCGACCTCGGTTTCGTCCGGGGACAGGGCCGGTCGCACGCCCTGCTGCGTCTCGGTGAGGGGCAGTTCCTCCACCGGGTCGTTCATCGGGGCGAGATCGTTCAGAGCCGTGTGCACGGCCCGGAGCAGCTCGCTCTGCTCGTCGTCATCCGGATTCTCCGGGGGCTGGCGCGGAGTCATGGCATCCTCCTTTAGGAGTAGACTGAATTATTGGCTTGATCCGTGTCACAAATAGGGCGCCGTCGCCGTGTCGGCCATGCCGTTTTCGTGATGGAGGCAAGCTTCGACCCTCGTCCCGCAGGTGCCCCGGCCGGTGGCTCGAACGAGGTCGCGATCAGCCGACAGGGTTGCGGGTTCGGCCGCGTGTCAGGTGCAGCTTCGGCCCATGGCGTTGAGGCCTTCGTCCAGAAGGTCGGCCAGGTTCGGAATGCCGATGAGCCAGTCGGCGGTCGAGAGCGAGCTCGCTTCCTCGCGCTCCCGGGCCAGACGGACCGCGGCGCCCCATTCCTCGGGCTCCATGTCGCCGCGGCCGATATAGACGAGGGCGATCAGGTCGGCGCGCTCGTCATCGTTGAGGCCCGCGATCACGTCGCGAAGCTCGTCCTCCGTGGCGTCATCCGGCGAGGAGGTGAGGGAGTCGATGCTGCCGTCGTCGATAGGGTTCGAGCCCGAGGCCGGATCGGTAATGCCTTCCTTCACATCAATGGCCCTGACCCGGAGAATGAGTTCGCAAACCTTATCGAGCGCGATGTCCATAAAACCCTCTTGGGATGAATCTTGACGGAACTGACAGGGAAACACGGAAGAGGGGATTCGGTTCAGCGACGGCCGATCCTTGGCTTTCGAGGGGCGCTGAGCGTAAGGTAGGCCGAGGTTGGGGTGTAACATGCGCCGGTTGCTCGCTTTTTGTCTGATCGGGCTCTTTCTTGCCCTCGGTCCTTCTCACGACGCTTTCGGGCAGACGGCCCGCAGGGCTGAGCCTGTCGGATTGGCGCCGCAGCGTCCGGGGCAGACCGACGTGTACATCCTGTCCTTCGGTCTCTGGGGGCCGCAGAGCGTGTTCGAGAGCGAGGCCAAAGGGGCGGCGCGCATTCTCGAGGCGCAGATCGGCTCCAAGGGGCGCTCCATCGTCCAGTTCAACACGAAGCGCCGCGCCGGAGCGACACCGCAATCCCTGCAAGCCGCCGCTACCGCCGCGGGGCAGACGCTCGATCCGGCCGAGGATATCGTGGTGCTCGTCCTCACCTCCCATGGGGCACCCGAAGGCATCGGACTGGTGGCCGGGCGCGATGCCCTTCTCGTCACGCCGGGCGACGTCAGGCGATTGCTCGACCAGACCAGGGCGCAGCACCGGGTCGTGATCGTCTCGGCCTGCTATTCGGGCGTCTTTGCCCGGGACCTCGCCGATGCCCGCACCCTCGTCATCACGGCGGCCGCCGCCGACAAGCCGTCCTTCGGCTGCCGGGACGGGGCGACCTGGACCTATTTCGGCGATGCCTTCTTCAACAAGGCCCTGCGCGGCGAGCGCCGCCTGGACGTCGCTTTCGAGCGAGCCCGAGGGCTCGTCACGCAGCGTGAGCGGCGCGAAGGCTTCGATCCCTCCAATCCGCAGATCGCGGGCGGCGCCCAGGTGCTGGAGCGTCTCAGCGCCCGCTAGAGCATCGGACTGACACTCGGATGCGCATGTCACGGATCCGTCCGACGTTCATTCTCAGAGAGGCTGGTCTGAACCCGACCCATCCCTGAGCCTCGTCCTGAGAGGCCGACCGATCATGCGCTTCCCTCGCCGTCATGGCCGGGCCCGTCCCGGCCATCCCGATGGTGTGAAACGCCGTGCCTCTCACATCCGGATCACCGGCACGAGGCCGGTGATGACGTCCGAGGTGAATGTCCGGCCAGCCTCTCGGGAGGCGGTCGGCGTTCAATGACCCTTCCTCGGAGGAGCGCGTCCACGGGGTGACTTGACACCGCGGCGTGAAGGAATAGGGCAGGGCCCGATCCTTCCTCTCTCCTCAGGTCTTCTCCATGAGCCCCCACACGGCGCCCGTCCTGATGCTGATCGCATCGAACGTCTTCATGACCTTTGCCTGGTACGGGCATTTGAAATTCAAGACATCGCCCCTCTGGATCGCGGTCATGGCCAGCTGGGCCATCGCCTTCGTCGAATATTGGTTCGCCGTTCCCGCCAACCGGATCGGCTCCGCCGTCTATTCGGCAGCCGAACTCAAGACCATGCAGGAGGTCATCACCCTCGTGGTCTTCGCGATCTTCTCGGTGCTCTACCTGAAGGAGCCGCTCGGGTGGAACCATCTGATCGGCTTCGGCCTCATCGCGGCCGGAGCGACTTTCATCTTCCAGGGCAGCTGACCCGAGCCATGACGTTCCTCGTTTATGCGGGCGCAGCGCTGGCCGAGATCGCCGGCTGCTTTTCCTTCTGGGCCTGGCTGCGTCTCGGCAAATCTCACCTGTGGCTCGTGCCCGGCATGGGCGCGCTCGCCCTGTTCGCTTATCTGCTGACGCTGGTTCCGTCTGACGCCGCCGGGCGGGCGTATGCGGCCTATGGCGGCGTCTACATCGTCGCGTCGATCCTGTGGCTCTGGATCGCCGAAGGGGCGAGGCCCGACCGGTGGGACATCGCCGGCGCCGGGATCTGCCTGGCGGGCACGGCGCTCATCCTGTTCGGGCCACGGGCTTAATTCCTCAGTATCTGGCCAAATGACGCAATCCTGAGCCCTCATCCTGAGGGCCGCCGGAGGCGGTATCTCGAAGGACGAGGGCATCTCCAGAATGCACTGGAGCCTCCTTCGAGACGCAGCTCCGCTGCTCCTCAGGATGAGGTGAGAGATTTACGAGCCCACCCTTCAAGATGAGCCTGTGTTATCGATCGGCCTCTCAGGTCGCGGGCATCATCCGCAGGATGCGGCCGTTGCGGGAATCCGTCAGAAGATAGACGAAGCCGTCCGGGCCCTGGCGCACGTCGCGGATGCGCTCGCCGAGTTGCTGCAGCATGCGCTCCTCAGCCGTGACCCGGTTGCCGTTGGTTTCCAGGCGCGAGACGAGCTTGCCGGCCAACGCCCCGACCAGAATGCTGCCGCGCCAGGCCGGGAACTTGTCGCCCGTGTAGAAGGCCATGCCGGAGGGTGCGATGGACGGATCCCAGTAATAGACCGGCTGCTCCAGGCCCGCTTTCTTGGTGCCTTCGCCGATCTTCGCGCCGGAATAATCGACCCCGTAGGAGATGACGGGCCAGCCGTAGTTCTTGCCCTTCTGCGGGATGTTCACCTCGTCGCCGCCGCGGGCGCCGTGTTCCACGGTCCAGAGTTCGCCGGTCGTCGGATGGAGGGCGGCCGATTGCAGGTTCCGGTGTCCGAGCGACCAGATCTCGGGCTTGGCATCCTCCCGGTTCAGGAAGGGGTTGTTGGGGGCCGCGCCCCCTTCGGGCTTGATGTGGACGATCTTGCCCAGATGGTTGGCCGGGTTCTGCGCCTGGTTGCGCAGGTCGAACCGGTCGCCGAGGGTGACGAAGAGATGGCCCTCGCGGTCGAAGACTAGGCGCGAGCCCCAGTGATTGTTGCCCGTGTGGGTCGGCTCCTGGCGGAAGATGATCGTGACGCCCTCCAGGGCGGTCCCGTCCGCGTCGAGGCGGCCCCGCGCCACGCTGGTGCCGGCGCGGCCTTCGCCGCGATCCTCGGCGAAGCTCAGGTAGACTAGGCGATTCTGCGCGAAGTTCGGATCGAGCGCGACGTCCAGAAGGCCGCCCTGTCCGCGCGCCGCAACAGGCGGGACGCCCTGAAGCGGTTCGGAGAGATTGCCGTCGGCGTCAGCGATGCGCAGGCGGCCGGGTCTTTCCGTCACCAGCATGCGATTGTCGGGAAGGAAGGCGAGTCCCCAGGGATTTTGGAGATTGCGTGCGACCGTCTCGACGATCACCTCGACCTTGTCGGTGCGGAAACGCTGGGTGTCCTGGGCCAGGGCGGACGGGATGGCGCCGAGAGCGAGGGCGCAGGCCAGGGCGATACGGGGGCTCAGCATGGGGGAATCTCTCCGTCGTTCCGATGCCGGAGAGCTAGACGCCTGCGACAGGCGGTCAACCATGCCGCCGTTCACTCGCGCGTTATCGAAGGGAATAGACGTGGATAGTCTTCGTATCCTCAGCCGAGAGTGTCTGGGTCGTGGCCATGACGGAGAGGGTTGCAAGGCCCAGCAGCATGACCAGGGCCAGCGAGCAGCGGCTTTCCTGGCGCGGGTCGAGGCGGTGGACACGGGACGAAACGTGGCAGACGTTTCTTGGTCGGAAAGTTTTCATTGGTCCATTCCCAGCAGCCGAAAGGAGGCTGCGGGAGAAAAACTTGTGCGATTCAAGAAAGTTCCCGCCTCATCCGAAAGTGCCGCATCCGGATTCTTGGCTAAGTATCGGCGTTAACTAATCATTAACCATTGTGGCAGGCTAAAGCTCAGTTTTGGGGCTGACGACGACGGATTCCGCAGAGCGCTCCGCCGGCCCATGGTGGACCGCCTCGACATTGTGGCCGTCAGGATCGAACGCAAAGGCGGCATAATAGCCTGGGTGATAGGACCGTTCTCCAGGCCCCCCATTGTCACGGCCGCCCGAGCTGAGGGCCGCCGCATGGAAGGCGTGGACGGCCTCCCGGTCCCGCGCCTGGAAGGCGAGGTGGACCCGTGTGACCGGCCCGTCCGCCTGATCCACCCACAGTTCGTCGCATGAGAAGTGCTTCGGGCTCTCCGAGGAGAATTCACGCCCGAGCGCCTTCAGGACGGCGCGGTAGAAGCGCCGGCTCGCCTCGAGGTCGGAGACGCGCAGGTGAACGTGGTCGATCAGCCGGCCTTGGTGGAACTGCATGGACTTTCCTCCAGTGGGTTCGACGACCCTCGTCACGTCATCACCGGCCTTGCGCCCGTGATCTCGATGAAGAAAAGCGCGGCGCTTCACATCATCGGGATGGCCGGGACAAGCCCGGCCACGGCGGTGTAATGAGGTAAAATTACTCGGCCTTGATGCCGGCGTCCTTGATGATCTCGGCCCAAGTCTGGATCTCCTTGGCGAGATAGGGCTTGAACGCCTCGGGGTCGCGCACGTTCAGGGTGAAACCGAGCTTGGTGATGCGCTCCTTCACGTCGGGCCGGTTCAGGATCGCGATGATCGTGCCCGACAGCTTGTCGAGAACGGGCTTCGGCGTATTCACCGGTGCGAAGAAGGCGGCCCAGGATTCCGCGTCCGCATTGGTGATTCCCTGCTCGCGCAGGGTCGGCACGTCCGGGGCCTGCGGGTTGCGCTGAGGGCTCGCGATGCCGATGGCGCGCATCTGGCCGGCCTGGAACTGGGAGAGCACGCTGGGCAAGGTCGAGTTCGACACGTCGATGCGGCCCGCCATGAGCTCCGTCACCAGGGGCGCGGCGCCCCGGAAGGGCACGTGGGTCATCTTGATGCCGGTGCGGGCCATGAACAGCTCGGTCGCCAGATGCGAGCCGGAGCCGACGCCGGTCGAGCCGTAATTCAGCTTGCCGGGATCCTTCTTGGCGAGCTCGATCAGCTCGGGGATCGTCTTGGCGGGCAGGTCGTTCTTGACCACGAACACATGCTCGAAGGCGCCGGCGCCGGCGAGCGGGGCGAAATCCTTCACCGCGTCGTAGCCCGGCTCCTTGAGCAGGAACATGTTGTTCCCGTGCGTCTGGTTGTTGCCGAACACGATCGTGTAGCCGTCGGGATCCGCCTTGGCGACCGCGCGGGTGCCGACCGCGCCCGAGGCGCCGGCCAGGTTCTCGACGAGCACGTTCTGGCCGAGAGACTTGCCCATCTCCTCCGCCACGATGCGGGCGATCACGTCAGTCGGCCCGCCGGCCGGGTAGGGCACCACCATCTTGATGATGCGGTTGGGATAATCCTGGGCGGCGGCCGCGGTGGCGAAGAGGGCCGCGCCGGCAACGAGTCCGAGCGCGAGGCGGCGGGTGACGGATGTGGTCATCGGAAAAGGCGTCTCCTGAAAAACCCCGTTCTGGAGGGGCTGTTTTGCTTGCTTGGGCGGCTTGGCCGCATTAGGGTCCGCCGCCGTCACGGTCCTTATCTAACGCCCCGATCGGAGGATTCCCATGGGCTTTTTGTCTGACGCCCTTTCCCGCATCAAGCCGTCTGCAACCATCGTCATCACGCAGAAAGCGCGGGATCTGAAAGCTCAAGGGCGGGACGTGATCAGCCTCTCCGTCGGCGAGCCGGATTTCGACACGCCCGACAACATCAAGGAAGCCGCCATCGCCGCGATCCGCCGCGGCGAGACGAAGTACACGCCGGTTGCCGGCATCGTTCCCCTGCGCGAGGCCATCGCCCGCAAGTTCAAGCGCGAGAACGGCCTCGACTACAAGCCCTCGCAGACCATCGTGTCCACCGGCGGCAAGCAGGTGATCTACAACGCGCTGCTCGCAACCCTCAACCCGGGCGACGAGGTCATCGTCCCGGCGCCTTACTGGGTATCGTACCCTGAGATGGTGGGCCTGTGCGGCGGCAAGCCGGTCTTCGTGGAATGCACCATGGAGCACAACTTCAAGCTCCAGCCGGAGCCGCTGGAGCGCGCCATCACGCCGAAGACCAAGTGGATCATCCTCAACTCGCCGTCGAACCCGACGGGCGCGGCCTATACCCGGGCTGAGATGAAGGCGATCACCGACGTGCTGATGCGCCATCCGCATGTGTGGGTGCTCACCGACGACATGTACGAGCACCTCACCTACGGCGATTTCGAGTTCGTGACTCCGGCGCAGGTCGAGCCCGGCCTCTACGAGCGCACGCTCACCATGAACGGCGTGTCGAAGGCCTATGCCATGACCGGCTGGCGCATCGGCTACGCGGCCGGCCCCGAGCAGCTCATCAAGGCCATGGATTTCGTGCAGGGCCAGCAGACCTCCGGCGCCACCTCGATCGCCCAATGGGCGGCCGTGGAGGCCCTCGACGGTCCGCAGGATCACCTCAAGGTGTTCAGACGAGCCTTCGAGGAGCGCCGCGACCTCGTGGTCTCCATGCTCAACCAGTCGAAGTACCTGAAGTGCCCGATGCCGGAAGGCGCGTTCTACGTCTATCCGTCCTGCGCCGAGGCCATGGGCAAGACCACGCCTTCGGGCAAGGTGCTGGAGACGGACGAGGACTTCGTGTCCGAACTGCTGGAATCCGAGGGCGTCGCGGCGGTGCACGGCTCGGCCTTCGGCCTCGGCCCCAACTTCCGCATCTCCTACGCCACGTCCAACGCGGCGCTGGAAGATGCCTGCAACCGCATCCAGCGCTTCTGCGGGTCTTTGCGCTAGAGCATTGGATGAGGGGCGGCTCAAAATTGTGCCTGCCCCTCAAGCCCTCATCCTGAGGACCGCCGGAGGCGGTGTCTCGAAGGACGAGGGCGACTCCAGCGTTCACTGGATCCTCCTTCGAGACAGTCACTTCGTGACTTCCTCAGGATGAGGGCAGTGACTGACGAGATTGTCTTCGAGGAGCGCACCGTGCAGACAAGCCTGCCGCGGACATTCCGTCCGGATCCCGCGGCACAGCCCTACCGGGCCGATCCCGCCTCCACGCACCGCGTGAAGTTCGACGCCCGCGTCGACTTCACCAATGGCGGCTATGTGGAGGCCAAGGATTTCCTCCTCGAGATCGCGGGCGACAACGTCAGCCCCGAACGCCTGGCCGAGATGATCGTCTCAGCCATGAACCTGCTGCGCGCGGGCCCCGTGACCATCACGGCCATGCGCATCGTCAGGCGCGGCGAGCATCAGGACGGGTGAGGGGCCTTCTCTCGGACCGGGAGAGGAAGGCCCGCGATCCCTTGCTCGTGAAGGACCGACCGTCAGTTCAACTCCACCGTCATCACCGAGCTCGTGCCGGTGATCTCGATGAGGAAAAGCGCCGCGCTTCCCATGATCGGGATGGCCGGCACGAGGCCGGCCATGACGGGGAGGGTGTGAGCTGGGGCGGGCTCGTTCCCGGCCAGTCTCCTACAGCACGAACCAGCCCTTCTGAAGGTCGAGCGCGCCCTTGATCTTGATCACGGCCTCGGCCGCCTTGTCGCTGTCGGTGTTGAGGGAGACGTAAGTCACGCTCTTCGTCTTCTCGATGCGCACCTCGCCCGCTTTGCTGAAGGCCTTGGTGCCGATGAAGCTGAAGTTCTGGTCGCCCCGCTTCCTCGTATTAGCGTCGATTGCCCTCAGGTCGATCCTGTCGCCCTGCCGGTGCGAGAAGTCGAGGATATAATCTGCCCGGCTCTTGGACGCGCTCGTGTCCCGATCGTCGAAGACGAACACGTCCCGTCCCGCGCCGCCGGTGAGGCTGTCCTGGCCGAGCCCACCTGTCAGCCGGTCGTTGCCGGCGGCGCCGGAGAGTTTGTTGACGCCCGCATTGCCGGTGAGAACGTTGGCGAGGTTGTTGCCGGTGAGCGCCAAGCGAACAGTGCCGTCTGCGGCTGTGAGATTCTCCACCTGAGCGAGCGCGGCGAGGGAGAAGCTGCCACTCGTAAGAACAGTGTCGGTGCCGCCGCCGACAGTCTCGACGATCATGTCCGCTCCGTCGGTCACGTAGGTGTCGTCGCCGCTGCCGCCGTTCATCACGTCCGCACCGGCTCCGCCATCGAGTCGGTTCGCGCCGGCGTTGCCGCTAAGCATATTGGCGAGAGCATTACCCGTGAGCATCACGCCAGCGCTGCCGTCTGCAGCCGTGAGGTTCTCCACCTCAGTCAACGCGGCCAGCGAGAAGCTGAGGCCGGTCACGACAGTGTCGATGCCACCGCCGGCCGCCTCGACGATCGTGTCCGATCCATCCGTGACATAGGTGTCGTCGCCGACACCACCGTTCATGACGTCTGCACCGAATCCACCGTCGAGCCGGTCGTTGCCGGCGTTGCCGTTGAGGATGTTGCGAAACGCGTCGCCGGTGAGGACGTCGTTGCCCGCGCTGCCAGACAGCGTGTCGGCGAGCGCCGTGTTGCGCACCATGGTGCCGCTGGCGAGATCGAGAGTATGCGCCACGTTCCAGGTCAACGCGCCTTCGATCAGGGTGACGACGGCATCCTTGGCCCCGGTGCTGGCATAGGCGTGGTGCAGGCTGACCTTGCCGGCGACGGGTGTCTCCGTGTGGTGCTGGTGCCGTCGCCCCAGGCGATGTTGACGCTCGAGGCGCTGCCGACGCCGAGCGTCGTCTCGATGAAACGGCCCTCGAGGATGGCGGCCGCGTTGGCCTTGTAGAACAGGTTGACGAGGAAGAGGTCGGTTCGGTTGTTGCCGTCGCCGGCGACCAGGTTGGTGGCGTCGCTTTCGAACACGACAGAGCGCCCATCCGGGCTGAACAGAGGCGTATAGCTATCGAAGTCTGTCTGGGCTCCGTTGGCCGCGGTGGAGAGGCGGGTGATCGCGCCGGTGTTCAGGTCCTTGAGGAAAACGTCGGAGACGCCGTTGGTGTCGCCGGCGACCAGGTTGGAGGCCTCGCTCGTGAACACCACGAAGCGTCCGTCTGCGCTGAACCGAGCGTCATAGCTGCGGCCATTCGCCTGCGTTCCGTCTGCGGCGGTGGAAAGGCGAGTGACGGACCCGGTGTTCAGGTCCTTGAGAAAGATGTCACTCGCATCGTTGGTGTCGCCGGCAACCAGATTGGTGGCGACGCTGGTGAACGTCACGAAGTGTCCATCCGCGCTGAACCGAGCGTCAGAGCTGCGCCCATTTCCCTGTGTTCCGTCCGCGGTGTTTGTAACAAGTGTGACGGCACCCGTGTCTAGGTCTTTCAAGAAGATGTCGATTTGATTGTTGGCGTCCCCAGTAACCAAGTTATTGGCGCTGCTTTCGAACACTACAGAGTGCCCGTCCGGGCTGAACCGAGCGTGGGAGCTGAGGCCGTTTGCCCGGGTTCCATCTGCGGCGTTTGTGACAACAGTGACGGCCCCCGTGATTAGATCTTTCAGGAAGATGTCGGAGAAAAGAATGCTGCTGCTGCCCAGGTTGGTAGCGACGCTGCTGAACACCATGAGGTGTCCGTCCTGGCTGAGCTGAGCATTAGAGCTGTTGCCGTTTGTCTGTGTTCCGTTCGCCGTAGTGGAGAGAAGGGTGACGGCTCCGGTGGTCAGATCCTTGAGGAAGATGTCGTCGAAATTGTTGGTGTCGCCGGCAACCAGATTGGTGGCGGCGCTGGTGAACACCACGAAGCGCCCGTCGGAGCTGAAATGAGCTGTCGAGTTGCCGCCGTTGGCCTGTGCTCCGCCTGCCGTGGTGGAGAGGCGGCTGATCGCGCCTGTGCTCAAGTCCTTCAGAAAGACGTCGGTTGCATTGTTGGTGTCGCCGGCGACCAGGTTGTTGGCATCGCTTTCGAACACCACAAAGCGCCCGTCCGGGCTGAACTGGGCTTCATTGCTGTCGCCCAGCCCCTCCGTGCCATCGGCCGCGGTCGAGATTCGGGTCTGGATATCGTCGCTCGTCGGGCGAGAGACGGACAGCACGGACAGAAACATGGTCGGCCTTTAATCGATAAAAAACGCAGCCCCCCAGCCGCGCGAATAGCATTGCTTAAACAAGCAAATCTTCCCTTGGGCTACTCTCTGAATGGAGGGTTCGGGCTGCGCGAGTGCATCGCGTGCCGCCGCACATCAGCGGCCGGCTCATCCATCTCTCACCCGAGCAACCCGGCGCATCGAAGCATTGCGCCGGCTTCTCTCTGTGGAGGAGCAGGATGGAAGCGTCGGCGAGAGCCCGTGAAGGAGCCCCGCGCACCCACGACGTCGTCACCGGCCTGTGCCCGTGATCCCGATCCGAGAAGCGTAGCGCCTTTCCGATCGGGATTGCCGGAACAGGCCCGGCCATGACGGGGAGAGGCAGAGCCAGTGATCCTGAACGATTGAAGCGACGCGCCCTACCTTCGACGTCATCACCGGGCTTGTCCCGGTGATCCCGGTGAAGAAAAGCGCAGGGCTCCAACCCATCGGGATGGTCGGCCCTATGCCGGGCATGACGGGGAGGGGTGACGAAGGCGGGTGCGGGACAGACCCGGGTGGCGGTCGGGCCCAGGAATGCCGCTTCCCTGATTCAGGATCTCCAGCCCCGCAGGGAACGCGGCCGCCGTTGCGCCGTTAATCGCTAAGCTTGGTCAAGCTTAGGAGATCACCATGCGTCGTGTCGCGCTCCCCGTTGCCGCTCTCGCCTGTCTCACCGCTCTTGGTGCCACGGAGGCCCAGGCGCAGAACCGCGGACGGGTCGGCGTCCTGTCCTGCAGCGTGTCGGGCGGGATCGGTCTCATCGTCACGTCGCAGAGGACCACCCTGTGCACGTTCAACCCCCGGCGCGGCCCGAACGAGCGCTATGTGGGCTCGATCCGCCGGTTCGGGCTCGATATCGGGGCGACGCGGGGCGGCATCCTCACATGGGCCGTGTACTCCAGGGGCAGCGTGGCGCCGGGCTCTCTCGCGGGCAGCTATGTGGGCGGTGCCGCCGAGGCGACGGCCGGCGCCGGCGTCGGAGCCAATGTCCTGGTCGGCGGCTCGAACCGGAGCATCTCGCTCCAGCCCGTCTCCGTGAGCGGCCAGACCGGCTTCAACTTCGCCCTCGGGGTCGCCGATTTCGAGCTGCGCCGGGCGCGGTAGGGCCAGCGGGTTTCACCCCCGTCATCACCGGACGGAGTCACGTACGCCGTGTCATCGCCGGCCTTGTGCCGGCCATCCCGATTTTGTGAAGCGCTGCGCTTCTCTTCACCGGGATCACCGGCACGAGGCCGGTGATGACGTCGAGTGTATCCTGCGCGGTTGTGCAGCACAGCCGGGCGCAAGCTCGGCCGCTTCTGCTAATGGGATGGTCCGGCCGTGCTTCTGCCCCGCTTGTTCGTAAGCTGTGGGGCTTCGAGCCACGCAAGGAGCACGTCTCATGTCACGGTCTTCTTTCTCTGCCGCCATTGCCACCCTGGGTATCGATCTCGGCAAGAACAGCTTCCACCTTGTCGGCCAGGATCAGCGCGGCGCCATCGTGCTGCGCCTCAAGCTCTCCCGGCCCCAGCTCACCCAACGCTTGGCCAACATTCCACCCTGCCTGATCGGCATGGAGGCTCGGCATGGAGGCCTGCGCCGGGGCCCACCACATCGGCCGGCAACTGCAAGCGCTCGGCCATGACGTGCGCCTCATCCCGGCCCAGTACGTGAAGATGCCATGAGGAGGTGAGCGGCGCCCAGCTCTCTGCGAGAGTAAGGACGCCAACTCTTTCTTCCTGGAGGCGATAGGCCATGCAAGCGACCAACCCCACGTCCACTACCTGGAGCCCTTCCTCG
>NZ_VOSK01000180.1 GCF_009296175.1 Microvirga tunisiensis
GCATCAACATAGGCGGCAAACCGCGCCTCGCGCGTCTCTGATGGGATAGGAAGGTTCATCACACGCCTCCGCATGATGGATCTCCCGACTATAGCTCGCCTCGTGAGTTTATGACACAGTAGTACTAAGAGACTGGCTGATAACGGATCTGCCGCATGTTTCCCTCCCCCTTGTGGGGAGGGCCAGGGCGGGGGTGCCGGCGCCTGACCTGTATAGGCTATCGCTCACACCCCCACCTCCAACTCCTCCCCACAAGGGGGAGGACGGTTGCCAGCGCTTTATCAGCCTGACACTGAGACCGATGCCTGTAGGAATGGAAAACACAATGCTTCAGATCCGCCCCTTCATCGCGGACGACCGGAAGGCCTGGGAGCCTCTCTGGCAGGGTTATCTGACGTTCTACAAGTCGTCCGTGCCGCCCGAGGTCACGGAGACCACGTGGCGTCGGTTTCTCGATCCCGCGGAGCCCATGTACGGTCTCGCGGCTGTTCTCGACGGCAGGATCGTGGGCATCGTCCATACGATCTATCACCGCTCCACCTGGAGCACGGCCGATTACTGCTACCTGCAGGATCTGTTTACGGCCGAGGAGGCGCGCGGGCGGGGTGTGGCGCGGGCCTTGATCGAGGCGGTGTACGAGAGGGCGAAAGCCCAGGGTGCGAGCCGGGTCTATTGGCTGACGCATGAAACCAACACGACGGCCCAGGCGCTGTACGATAAGGTCGCTGCCCGTAGCGGCTTCATTCAGTATCGCCATCTGTTCGGCTGATGCCCCGGTCATCCCCGGCGGCCGAAGGGCCGGGAATGATACCCTCCTCCCTCATCACCGGCCTTGCGCCGGTGATCCCGACACGAGAGACGCGGCGTTTCACAGGCTCGGGATGGCCGGGACAAGCCCGGCCATGACGAGGGCGAAGTAGCTCACCAACATCCCAGGATGCTTTGACCACAATTCGCGGATAAGACTCCCGCTGTGACCGAATCATCTCCTCTTCTCCTGCCCAAGCCGTTCCTGGGCGTCACCAATTCCGCCCTCGGGCGCACCTGGGTCGAGCGCTGCGATGCCGCCCAGGGGACGATTGCGCTCGCCATCGCCCAGACCCACGGCCTGCCGGATGTGCTGTCCCGGGTGCTCGCGGGGCGAGGCGTGGGCATCCATGACACGGAAGGTTTCCTGAACCCGCGCCTGCGGGATCTCATGCCGGATCCGCATAGGCTCACCGATATGGAGGCTGCGGCCTCCCGGCTGGCCGATGCGGTGATGCGCAATGAGAAGGTGGCGATCTTCGGCGATTACGACGTCGACGGAGCCTGCAGCGCGGCGCTTCTCGCCGAGTATCTTCGCGCCTGCGGATTGGACTATGCCATCCATATTCCCGACCGGATCACGGAGGGTTATGGCCCGAATGTCGATGCCATCCGGGCGCTGAAAGAGCAGGGCGCGGACATTCTCGTCACGGTCGATTGCGGGACCGCGAGCATCGAGCCCTTAGCCGAAGCCAAGCGCCTTGGCCTCGATCCCATCGTTCTCGACCACCACCAGGCGCCCGAGCAGCTCCCGGAGGCGCTCGCCATCGTGAACCCGAACCGGCAGGACGACCTGTCGGGGCTCGGTCATCTCTGCGCGGCCGGCGTGGTGTTCCTGTCCCTCGTCGCTCTCAACCGCACCTTGCGCTCCCGCGGCTTCTTCCAGGGACGAGCCGAGCCGGACCTGATGGGCAGCCTCGATCTCGTCGCCCTGGCGACCGTTGCCGACGTGGTGCCTCTCATCGGCCTCAACCGGGCCTTCGTGCGCCAGGGCCTTGCCATCATGAAGAGCCGCCGCCGGGTGGGGCTGGCGGCGCTTCTCGATACCGCAGGCCTCGCCGGAGCCCCGGAGAGCTGGCATCTCGGCTATCTCGTCGGACCGCGTATCAACGCAGGCGGTCGCATCGGCCATGCGGCTCTGGGATCGCGGCTTCTGCTGACGGAGGATCCCGTGCAGGCCGGGAAGCTGGCAACTGAGCTCGACCGGCTCAACCGGGAGCGTCAGGCCATCGAGGTCATCGCCGTTGCGGAAGCCGAGGCACAGGCGATGATGGCGCTGGAGCGCATGCCGGATCTGCCGGTTCTCGTGACCGCCTCGGCCGAGTGGCACCCCGGCGTGGTCGGCCTGATCTCCGCCCGCACCAAGGAGCGGTTCCGCCGCCCGGCCTTTGCCTTCACCCTCAACCAGAACGGCACGGCGACCGGATCGGGCCGCTCCGTGCCCGGCGTGGATCTCGGCTATGCGGTGCGCGCTGCCGTCGAAGCGGGGCTCGCCATCAAAGGCGGCGGCCACACCATGGCGGCCGGCGTGACGATTCAGGCTGTCGATCTGGAGCGCTTCCTCGCCTTCGTCACCGAAAAGCTCACCGAGCCGGTGAGCACCATGCGCCTCGGGGATAATTTCGCCGTCGACGCGACCCTGACGGCCGCCGGCGCCCAGCCTGCCGTCGTGACGGCTCTGGAGCGGGCAGGGCCGTTCGGTCAGGGCCAGCCGGAACCGGTCTTCGTCTTCCCGCAGCATCGCCTCATCGAGGCGCGTGAGGTCGGCAGCGGTGGGCATATGCGCGTGAAGCTTCGCGGCGGAGACGGCAGTTTTATTGGCGGAATCGCCTTCCGTGCCGCCGGTCAGCCGCTTGGGAATGCGCTGTCGCAGTCCATCGGAAATCCGCTCCATGTGGCCGGGACTCTCTCCATCGATCGCTGGGGCGGGAACGAGAAGGTCGAGGTCCGGATCATGGATGCCGCGAGGCCGGAATAATTCAATTCTGGTGCTTGCGATGCATCACGAACCCATCTATAGGTTCGCCCACTTCGGCGGCACCGCCCCGAATGACCCGCGCCCTTCGTCTATCGGTTAGGACGCCAGCCTTTCACGCTGGAGAGAGGGGTTCGACTCCCCTAGGGCGCGCCACTTCACAATCCTTGAAAATCAGCTTATCCGCCATCAACGGGCACGGCAGCGCTGTCGAAGGTTCGATAGATGCCTGATCGATACGACAAGTCGCGTGACGACCCATTAGATCGGGTTGCCTTTGATCTTGGTCACTATTTCCCAGTTGTCTCCGGCGGCGATCAGGCAGGCTTTGCCGTCCGGCATGGTCATCACCATCGTCCATGACCCGTTCGAGGAGGCGAAGACTTCGATCACCTGTCCGGGCTGCGCGAGGCCCATGCCGACCGGATCTTCCTTGTACTGATCGGCAAGCATCTTCACGAGCTGTTCGCGCGGGCCGCATGAGGATTGCGCGCTGGCTGGTGTGCCCCCAAGCGCGATGATCGCGCCAAGGATCGCGAAGGGAACGAGGGGGGTACGGATCACGACATATCCCTGACAGTTGACCCGCGATTACCCTTGGCGTGCCCATCAACGCGTTCTGCCTGAAAAAGCTCCATCCGCTGAAGTGACCATCTCCGGTTCAGAGCGTTCCGAGGCGTTCCTCAAGCCCTTCGCAATCCGTGGGCAGGCCCTCAATAGGCGTCATCATTTCTGGAAAATCTGTGTATATGAGAAGGGCAGGCGTCGGATTGAACCTGCCGCCTGCAAGGGCGTTCTTACCGCCAAACTCTCTATCGAAGCTGAACTCCCATGCCGCGATACTTCTTCAATATCCGTGACGGCTACGACGTCGATGAAGATGAGGAGGGGATCGAGCTTCCCGACCTCGAGGCGGCCCGTGCCGAAGCGTTGGCCACGGTCGAGGAGCTTCGGGACGAGCTGGCCGATGCGGGCAATATCGAACTGGAAATCACCGATGAGACCGGACGACGGCTTCTCACCGTTCCTTTCTTCCGCAGGGGACAGGGCGGCAGACGCGGTTAGACCCGTTGCAAACGAAAGGCCCAGCGTGAAGCCGGGCCTTGTCTGGTGAGGACACGAGCCTGATCAGCACTCGGTCTTCTTCTTGGTCGTCGTATCGCCGAACTCGTCCGTCTTCTGCTTGGTTTCCGTAGTGCAGCCCACGGAGCCCGTGCTGGTTGTGACCGAGGTGGAAGACGTCGTGCTCGGCTCCGTCTTGCGCTCGATCGTCGTCTGGCTGCCCAGGATGCCTTCTTCCTTCTTGATGGTCGTGGTGGTGTCCTGAGCGAAGGCGGCCGTGCTGAGAAGCGAAGCCGCAAGAATCAGTACCGTTTTCTTCATCGTGAACTCCATGAACAATCTTCCTCCTGAGAACGGCTTTCGCCCAAAGGGGTTCCTGCTCAGGTCGTTCATACGAGCTGCCGGTCGTGGCTCAGGCTGAGCGCAGCTCTTGCCAAGCTGCCGCGAAATCACGGGCATTGCGGCCGATCTCTTCGACCGACATGGCAGGCGTGAAGAGCGCGGAGCCGAGCCCGAAGCCGTTGGCGCCCGCATCCACGTAGGGCTTGATGTTGTCCGGCTTGATGCCGCCGACGGGAAGGACCAGGGCGTCCTTCGGCAGCACGGCCCGCCAGGCTTTCACGACGGCGGGAGGAGTGGCCTCGGCCGGGAAGATCTTGATGGCGTCTGCTCCCGCCTTTAAGGCTGCAAATGCCTCCGTAGGCGTCGCCACGCCAGGGGTGCAAACAAGGCGGTTTTTCTTGGCGCAGCGGATGACGTCGAGATCCGCATGGGGCATGACGATCAGTTTGCCGCCCACATCGTGGACGCCGATGACCTGGTCCGGGTCAAGGACGGTTCCGGCGCCGACAAGCACATTATCCGGCATGGTCTTCGACAAAATCTCGATGCTGCGAAACGGCTCCGGCGAGTTCAGCGGGACCTCGATGATCCGGAAGCCGGCTTCGACCAGGGTGTGGCCTACAGCCTCGGCGTTCTCAGGCTTCAGGCCTCGCAGAATGGCGATCAGAGGAAGGTCGGTCAGATAATCCCGCAGCACAGCAGCACCTCCAATCCCGTCGTGAAACGGGAAGCATCTCATCGAGCCCGTTATCGATAGGCGCTACTAGATCCTTAGCACAGTGATTTTGACGGTTTGACACCGCCAAGCTCGTGCTGCGGACTTCGCATCTGGTACCGAGGCCCCGTCCAATGGGGATCAATCCACTTGCAGATCCCGCACAGCTTCGAAGTGCCGTCACAAGAGACGGCAGGCCAACCGGTCAAAATCACTGTGTCGAGGATCTAGTTGGCAAAGATGGGAGCCGGTTTCAACCTTTTGCGGCCTGGGGATCGAGAAATCGCATCAGGTAGGAAACGGCACTGCGAAGGTGTCCCGGCCATCCGGGCTGTGCTCGATGAACCAATCCTCGAGAGCAACACCCGGATACAGCGCCTCGACACCGGCAAAGAACTGCACAAGTTTCATGGAATCGAAGATGAGAGAATGCGTCAGTGACGTGTCCAACGCGATCGCGGTCTCGCTATTTTCGTTGAGCGACCGGCAAAGCGCGAGGACGTGCTCAGCGACATTCGCTTCCGAGAGAAAACTCACTGTTGCTGCCCCCTTGCCGTTGACGTTGAGTCATATCGGCTGGGATCGTCGTTTCAATAATGAAACGATATAAAAGTTGCGTACAACAACATGAAATTACATTGCAATTTTGTAACAATATCTTTCTATGACTTGCTCTGGTTCTGCAAGCTCTCGGCCAGGCACCGACCGGTCAAGGCTCCGTCTCAGCCCTTATGTGGAATTGCAAGGCTCGTGCCTCGTAGGATAGAGACCTGACAATCTGTCACCGGACCCGTCTCGTTTTTGGGTCCCGACCGGGCTGAACCATGAAGCCGCCTTCGAAGCTGCTGAGCCGCAGCGTCAAACCCTCTCTCGATCGCATCGATCTAATGATCCTCGACGCGCTCCGCGACAACGGGCGCATCACCTACCAGGCTCTGTCCGAGCGGGTCGGCCTTTCGGCGCGTCCCTGTCTCGAACGGGTCAGGCGTCTGGAGCAGAAGGGCGTGATCCGCGGCTACATGGCCGTGATCGAGCCGGCTGCCCTCGGACATGACATCATCGCCCTGGCGGGGATCAGCATGCGCGATCCTTCGACCGGTACGCGGCAGCGGCTCGAGCGTGCTTTGACAGCCAATCCTGCCGTGATCGAGCTGCAAGTTGTAAACGGCGAGTACGACTATATCGCCAGGATCGTGGCATCGACCCTTGCTGCTTACGAGACCCTGACCGAGGCGTATCTCGCCGATCCCGGATTCGGAATCGGCCGTGTTCACACGACCTTCGTCCTAAAGACCCTGAAAGATTTTGAGGGTTATCCGGTGGCCGACAACCGGGATTGAGCCCGCGTGCGTGGCTAAACGACAGATACGGCTGCGGCCAAGCGAGATTTCAGCCCCAACGGGAACGCTATGTTCGTAAGCTTGTCCATGGAGGACTTCCATGGATTTCATTGCTCTCGAACGATCCGTTACTGCCGCCAATTACGATTCCCTGCCTGTCGTCCTGAGGGAGGCGAAGGGCGTCTGGGCCACCGATACGGAAGGTAGGCGCTATCTGGACATGATGAGCGCCTATTCGGCCGTCAGTCTCGGCCATGGTCACCCGCGCATCCTGAAGGCGATGATGGAGCAGGCCTCGAAGCTCGCCGTCACCAGCAGGGCCTATCACACGGAACTTCTCGGGCCCTTCCTGGAGCGCCTCGTCCAGATCACCGGCCTCGACATGGCGTTGCCGATGAACACGGGCGCCGAGGCCGTCGAGACCGCCATCAAGGCAGCCCGGCGCTGGGGTTATGCCAAGAAGAAGATCGCCCAGGACCGGGCGGAAATCATCGTCGCGAACAATAATTTCCACGGCCGCACGACCACGATCGTGGGATTTTCGTCAGATGAGTCCTATCGCGAGGGTTTCGGCCCCTTCTCCGGCGGCTTCAAGCTGGTGCCTTTCGGGGATGCAGGAGCGATCGAGCAGGCGATCACCGGCAACACCTGTGCCGTCCTGATCGAGCCGATCCAGGGCGAGGCGGGCATCGTGGTGCCGCCGGAGGGTTACCTGAGAGACCTGCGTGCCATCTGCGACAGGCACAACGTTCTGCTGATGCTCGACGAGGTCCAATCGGGTCTCGGCCGCACGGGCCGCTGGTTCGCCTATCAGCATGAGGGCATCAAGCCGGATGGCCTGATCCTGGGAAAGGCCTTGGGGGGTGGCGTTTATCCGGTCTCGGCCTTCGTGGGCACACACGAGGTCATGAGCGTCTTCAATCCCGGTTCCCACGGCTCGACCTTCGGGGGCAACGCCCTGGCGGCCAGGATAGGGCTGGAGGCGCTGGCCGTGATCGAAGAGGAGCATCTCGTCGAGCGCAGCGCGGAAATGGGCGGCTACCTTCAGGACCGCTTGCGCGCCATGCGG
This sequence comes from Microvirga tunisiensis, assembly GCF_009296175.1. GTDB lineage: Bacteria > Pseudomonadota > Alphaproteobacteria > Rhizobiales > Beijerinckiaceae > Microvirga > Microvirga tunisiensis. The sequence continues at coordinate 7,311 of NZ_VOSK01000180.1, forward strand.
AGCAACATCGTGAAGGAGGTGCGCGGCCGCGGCCTGTGGGTCGGTGTCGAGGTGGACGCCAACGTGGTCTCCGCACGTACAATCTGCGATGCGCTGCTCCAGAACGGCGTCCTCTCGAAGGACACCCACGGCACGGTGCTGCGCTTTGCGCCGCCTCTCACCATCACCCGCGATGAGATCGACTGGGGGATGGAGCGGATCGAGCGGGTTTTCGCCCGCGCCATTCATTGATGCACAGGGACGAAGATTGATGGCACAGAACCTTAAGAAAAAGACTGAATCTGCAACCCGCGAGCAGCGCCTGGAGACTTATCAGCCCTTGTCCGGAATGGTGGTGCCACGCTTTGCCGGCATCTCGACCTTCATGCGGCTGCCCTATCTCGCGCCGACGCGGGCCCCGGGCGAGATCGACATTGCCATCCTCGGCATTCCCTTCGACGGAGCCACCACCAACCGTCCCGGAACACGCCTTGGGCCGCGCCAGGTGCGTGACGCCTCATCGCTCATGCGTCTGGTCAATTACGGGACGCTGGTGGCGCCCTACGATCTCTGCGCCTGCGCCGATGTGGGCGACGTGCCGGTCAATCCCATCGATGTGCAGGACACGCTCCGCCGCATCGAGGCCGAGGTCACCTATCTCTACCAGGGCGGCGTGACGCCTCTCTCCATCGGGGGCGACCATATCATTTCGTACCCGATTCTGCGCGCGCTCGCCTCGAAGAGCGGTCCCATGGGCATGATCCATGTGGATGCGCACAGCGATACGGGCGACACCTACTTTGGCGGCCAGAAGCTCACGCACGGCACACCGTTCCGCCGGGCCATCGAAGATGGTGTGCTCGATCCGAGGCGCATGGTGCAGATCGGCATTCGGGGGCACATGTATTCCGCCGACGAGCGCGAATGGGCGCTCGACCAGGGCATCCGCATCATCGACATGGAAGAGGTGGCGGAGAAGGGCATTCCCTATGCGATCGCCGAGGCCCGCCGGGTGGTCGGCATGGAGTCGACCTATTTCACCTTCGATATCGATTCCATCGATCCGGCTTTCGCTCCGGGCACCGGAACGCCGGAGATCGGTGGCTTCACGAGTCGTGAGGCGCTGCAGCTCGTTCGCGGCTTCCGGCACCTGAACCTCGTGGGCGCCGACATGGTCGAAGTGTCGCCGCCGCTCGATCAATCCGGAGGCACCGCGCTGGTGGGGGCTTCCATCGCGTTCGAGCTCCTCTGCCTGCTGGCGGAGGCGAGGGTGGAGCGCACCTCGAAGGAGACCCGGCTGAACGTGGTCTAGAGGCGTGCTTGCCATGGCCGATCATCGCTAGAGGTCATCACCGGCCTTGTGCCGGTGATCCCGCTTCGGTGAGGCGTGGCGCTTTTCCAATCGGGATGGCCGGCACAAGGCCGGCCATGACGTGGGAGGGGAAATGCAAGAGAAGGCCCCGCCCTGTTATTCCCCGAAGCACGTGCAGCGCCACTTACGATGGCGGGCTTTGGCGCATGCATTGTTGCGCGGCACGTGAAATGCGCGTGTTGTCCTCGGCAGCGGCTTTGTTGGTGAGGAGCCTTTGCCAGAGATCCCGCTCCGGGACCTGCTGCAGAATGCAGGAGCAGACGGACGGGCACAGCGCCGGGTCGCCGTTCTGCATCAGGCAGATCTGTCGGCAGGCCGCCGATGGGTTCGGGCCCACGATCTGCGCGATGCCGTAGAGGAGTCCGAGCAAGATGATCTGGTGGGTGAGATAGATCGGCAGGCTCTTGCGCCCGGCCCATACCAACAGCTTGAAGAATGGGTTGTCCGCGCGCCAGCGCGCAAGGCTGAGCGTCTCCCGTTGTGCCAACAGCAGCTTCCCGGCGGCCAGGTCGATCAGCACGAGCCCGAACCACGGAAAGATAGGCACGTAATCGTTGGTGACCGGATCGGATGCGCCGAGACCGAGCCAGTCGAGCCAGGGCGCATCGAGGGCCGGGCTCGTGAAGAGCCAGGGGGTGATCAGGCAGAAAATGGCAAAGACGAAAGTGAGAGCGGGGTTCAGTCGCAGGAAAGGCAGAGCCAGAACGCTCGAGACGGCAATGCAGTGAAGGATGCCGAAGAAGATATAGCTTTCGGGAAAGGCAAAGTAGGTCACCAGGGTCACGGCCAGAGCCGCGCCGCCGACCTTCATGAGGCGCTTCACGAACGACATTCGCCGGAAGCCCTGGACATGGGCCAACGCCAGGCCGAAACCTGCAAGAACCAGGAACGAACCAGCGATCCCGCGCGCAAACCAGCGCCAGGCTGGCATCTGGAGGATGTTCGTCCCGATCAGTTGCAGGAAGCTCAGGTCCCAACTGAAATGGTAGACGATCATCGCGGCAATCGCGATGCCGCGGGCGACATCGATGGCATCCCAGCGCTGGGACGCGGCGGTTCGGGCTTGAGAGGAGATGGCGGTCAAGTCTGTCTGTCTCATGAGTAAAGGCATTCCCTCTCAGTCCGTAGGCCTTATGTGAGTGAGATGACCGAGAGCCTCGATGCATCAATCGCCACATTACAAGACATGATTCAAGACGCTCGTATCGTTGCGGGCTTTACCGGGGCTGGGATCTCGACCGAGAGCGGCATCCCCGACTTCCGCTCGCCCGACAGTCCCTGGATGCGCCATAAGCCGATTTCCTTCGATCTTTTCCTGCAAAGTGCGGACGCGCGCCGGGAGGCATGGCGGCGGAAATTCGCCATGGACGACCTCTATCGCGGCGCACGTCCGAGCTTGGGGCACCTCGGCTTCGCGTCCCTTGTCGCGGCGGGTCGAATGCCGGCTGTCATCACCCAGAATATCGATGGGCTGCATCAGGAATCCGGCCTCGATCCGGATCAGGTCATCGAGCTGCATGGCAACGGGACTTATGCCAAATGTTTGGCCTGCGGCGGCCGCCATGAGCTCGACTGGGTGAGGCGGTGTTTCGATGCTGACCGCGAGCCACCCGACTGCCGGATGTGTGGGGGAATCCTCAAGGCAGCGACCATCTCCTTCGGACAGGCTATGCCGGAGGGGCCCATGCGCCGGGCCCAGAAACTGACGGCATCGTGCGACCTGTTTATGGTCGCGGGCTCGTCCCTGGTCGTCTATCCGGCGGCGGCTTTTCCGGCCTTCGCCAAGGAAAACGGGGCGCGGCTCGTGATCGTCAATCGGGAGCCGACACCCCTGGATGGGGCTGCCGATCTGGTGATCCATGCGGAGATCGGCTCGGTCCTCTCAGTATTTGTGTCGTAACTTCAAGAACATGCAGGCTGCCGAAAATTTCATCGCCCTCTGATGCGCGTTTCTGGCTTCCCCTGATTCAGGACGATGTTATCCTCTTATTAAGAATCGGGTTCATGATTCGAGTTTGGGTAATTTCATGACTGGCGATTACGGCTCCAATTCTTTCAGTCTCCGCGAGGAGAATCCCTCTATAGATCAGGGCCACCGTGAGGTCGCTCACCCGACCTCCGAGGAGGCCGCCCTTGAGCTCGTCCAGGTCAGCGGCCGGATCAAGTGGTTCGACGTTGCCAAGGGGTTCGGTTTCATCGTTCCCGACAATGGCATGTCCGATGTTCTGCTTCATGTGACCTGCCTGCGACGGGATGGCTATCAGGCCGCCAACGAAGGTGCTCGCATCGTCGTCGAGGCTGTCCAGCGGCCGCGTGGCCTTCAGGCCTTCCGCATCCTCTCGCTGGACGAATCCACCGCGCTGCATCCCTCCGAGCTGCCGCTGCCCCGGACCCACGTCCACGTGGTGCCGACCAGCGGTCTGGAGCCGGCGATCGTGAAGTGGTTCAACCGCCTGCGCGGCTTCGGCTTCCTGACTCAGGGGGAGGGTAAGCCGGACATCTTCGTCCATATGGAAACCCTCCGCCGCTACGGTATTGCCGAACTGAAGCCGGGCGAGCGCGTCTTCGTCCGCTTCGGCGACGGCTCGAAGGGCCTCATGGCCGCCGAGGTTCGCTTGGCCGACATAGCCCTGCCGCACTCCCACTGATGAGTTTATCCGTGCTGTCGCGTATCCGGCCGGCGTTCTCGGCCCTATGTTTTGTCGTTCTAATCGCCGGCGCGGTCTACGCGCAGGCGTTCGAGACCCTGTCCATCGCCACACAGGCCGGGCAGCGGCAGGCCTTCAGGGTCGAAGTCGCCCGCAACGATGCCGACCGGGCGCAGGGGCTGATGTTCCGCCGATCCATGCCGGCCGATCAGGGCATGCTGTTCGATTTCGGCCGCGTCGAGCCCGTGTCCATGTGGATGCAGAACACCTATCTGCCCCTCGATATGCTGTTCATCCGGGCCGATGGGACGATCGCCCGCATTGCCCCCAATACAGAGCCCCTGTCCACTCGAACCATCCCTTCGGGCGAGCCGGTTCTCTCTGTCCTGGAGCTGAACGCCGGGACGGCGGCCAGGCTAGGGATCAAGCCAGGCGACCGGGTGGAGCACCCGATGTTCAAGCGTTGATGCAGGTCCCGGCCTGAATGCTCGGCAAGTTGGGGTGTCTGGCCACTTCCATGATTGTGGCTGTTCTGCCGGTTCCGGCGATGTCGGAGGTTGGTCCGCACGCTGTGATCAACGTCTCTCAGGACCTACTTCGCGCCTACAAGGCTGAAGATGCTTCAGCTCTCCACGGACTTCTCGCTCCGGCATTGCAAGCAGAATACCCTGTCGAAAGGCTTCGCGTGATCCTGACCCGATGCCGGGCCCTGACTCATGAGATCGACCGTTTCAGCATTCCTTCCTGGGGAGCGCGCCACTACGGGTTCTTCGGCGTCTATGCGGAAATTTCCGTGTTCGAGATGATCCTCGAGATCGACGAAAACGAGAAGATCGTTCATTGGGTGATCACGGACGACGTCACATCGAGCAATCAGCAATGTATCGTCAGCCGCGTCTGACAGCTCCGCCGGTTACACCAGCGTCGAGGTTGCCACCTGGTTCCGTCCGTCGTTCTTCGCCTGGTACAGCAGATCGTCGGCCCGCCTCAAGAGGCTCGACCGATCCTTCTCATCGGGCTCGCGCTCGACAACTCCGAAGCTTGCGGTCACCACGCCAGGATCGAGCCGAGCGATCGACTGACCGGAAAGGCCTTTCTGCATCTTCTCAGCAAGGACGAAGGCCTCGTCGAGCGACGTTCTGGGCAGGATGATGCAGAATTCCTCCCCGCCTGTGCGGGCAAAGAGGTGGGATGACCGCAGTTCGCCTTTCACGAACCGAGTGACGCCGACGAGAACGGCATCGCCCTTGGCATGGCCATAACGGTCATTGATGGCCTTGAAGCGATCCAGATCGAAGAGAATGGCGCAAAGCGGGGTTTGTGTCCTCTGCGCGCGGGCAATCTGCTCCTCCGCATGGCTGACGAGCCAGCGCCGGTTCCCGATCTCGGTCAGTGGGTCGGTCTCTGCCGCTCGTGCCAGATTGTTCAGCGTCAGATCCAGTTCCTCGAGGGTCTCTTGAACCTGATCGAGCATATAGCCCGCTTCATCGGTGAGCCCGCGGGGCAGGGCGGGCAAATGCTTGTTTTGGCGATAGTCTCCGAGAGCCTGGGACACGACGCGGACAGGGGCCAGCATCCCGTGGACGAGAAGGAAAGTGATCGCTGTGCCGGCAAGCGTTGCCAGCAGCAGCACGAGGAGGTCTGCCCAGTTCTCCTGGCCGAAGGCCGGATTCTTGACCAACGCCCAAATTACAAACGTGATGAGAGGAATGTGGGTGCCGAAAAAGCAGATCAGCAGAACACGACCTGCATAGCTGCGGGGGCGCTTCAGCTTGTTGAAGAGGCGGTAGATTCTCATGGGCTGCCCGTCCTGCTCACGGCTGCTGGACGCCATGAATGCGCCCTAGTGTTCTGTCACTGACGAGTGATTCCGAAATCCGATCCGACGTGCGATCCTGCTCTGATGGGCAAGATCGAACGCATTGAGGTTCCCGCCGCTGATCGAGATCGCTTGGAGAGCTTGGTCGGTGACCGCAACACATCCCAGAAGGTCGTCTGGCGGGCTCGGATTGTTCTGCTGGCTGGTGAG
>NZ_VOSK01000181.1 GCF_009296175.1 Microvirga tunisiensis
TGACCTCATGGCTCACCCGGACCTTGAGCATCGGGGGTATTATCTTGCGCCTTGGCATCGGCGCCTCCGTGATCGGGCCATCGCGTCCTGGACGGCCGACACAGCATCAACGGCGCACCCAGGAAACCATTGCCATACCGCGTTCGCAGCCGATCCCACGGGATCGTCACCGTGAGATCAAAGAGGAGTTTTGCACCATTGTAGGTGGGGTCCTTGGCCCGCTGCTGGCCAACATCGACATGAACCGGTTCCTGAAGCATTGGCGGCTGACCGGACGCGGCGAAGCGTTCCAAGCCCACGTGGTCTCGTATGCCGACGACTTCGTCATTCTCAGCCGCGGTCGTGCGGCCGAGGCACTGACGTGGTCAAAGGCCGTGATGACAAGGCTGGGGCTGAGCCTCAACGAGGGCAAGACCTCGCTGAAGGATGCCCGCCAGGAGCGCTTCGACTTCCTCGGCTACTCGTTCGGGCATCACTACTACAAGGCGAACGGCCGGCGGTATCTGGGCGCGAGCCCGTCCAAGAAGAGCGTGCACCGGCTCAAGGCGACGGTCGCCAACCTGCTGACGCCCGGCCACACTGAACCATGGGACGAAGTGTGCGATAGGCTGAACAGGTCCCTGCGCGGCTGGTCGACCTACTTCGCCTATGGGACATGTCGGCCGGCCTTCCGTGGGATGGACCAGTCCGTCACCGAGCGCGTGCGCGCCTTCCTCGCCCGACGGCATAAGGTGCATGGGCGCGGCAACCGACAGTTCACCTTCGATGTGATCCACGGTGAACGCGGTGTGCTGGCTCTGGAGCGCTTGCCCCGAACTGTCCCGCCGTGGGCCTTGCGATGAAGCCGGTCGGAGAGCCGGATGCGGTAGCGCCGCACGTCCGGTTCGATGAGCGGGGATGGGAAACGGGGCGTTGCCGCACGGCCCAAGCTACCGCGCCCATCCTCGACTCTACCTCCTGAGACGTACGCGTTTGGTCCGCTTCGGCACTCAAGTGCCGACGTTCGTTAAGCGGCCAGAACGTGAAATTTTGACCCCAAGCTGACCTTCGCGAGTGCTTTAGGTCATAGAGGCAGAAGCAGTTGAGCAGGAATGTAGAAAAATCGATTGAGCGTAGCAGTTGAGCCCGTCATCTAGGCCAGCTTTCGCGCAGCCTACGATACTTGATACTTGCTGGAAGGCGGCTCCTACAGTGCTGGTTTCTGACATTTCATTCCATTAGGAACGGGGCGGGGAAAGGGTTATCATCGCGGACGCACAAGGGTTCAGCTGTGTACCAATCCGGGGCCGGCGCCAGTGTTTTCGATATCCAGATCGATGCCGGCGAGGCGTCGAGCCCTGGTGCTGACCCTGAACCCTCGATCCTCTTTCCCGACAAGGACATTCTCTTCACTGCCGATTTCAAGAGGTCCGGAGCCGATCTCCTGCTCGTGAAGAATGAGACATCGGCGGTTATCCTCGATTACTTCAGGGGAGACCGGCGCCCGAACATCACCACGCCCGAAGGCGCGAGCCTCACCGGCGCGACCGTCGAGGCACTGGCGGGACCTGATGCGAGGGGCCAGTACGCGCAAGCCGGCACTGCGGCAGTGGCACAGACGCCGATTGGCCGCGTCGAGAAGGTGTCCGGATCCGCAACCGTCCTGCGAAACGGTGTATCGATCGTGCTGCAGCTCGGCGACATGGTTGCCAAAGGTGACGTGGTGCAGACGGGCGCGAATTCGGCGCTGACGATCAAATTGACCGACGGTACGGTTTTCAGCCTGTCCTCCAGCGCCCGCATGGTGCTGAACGACATGGTCTACGCTGCGGATTCGAATGCGAACTCTGCGCTGTTCACCCTTGTCCAAGGCCTGATCGGGTTCGTTGCAGGGCGGATTGCCAAGACCGGAGACCTCAAGGTCGACACCCCCATTGCCACCATGGCGATCCGAGGAACAGCCGTTCAGACCGAGATCGCCGCGTTCAGCGGAACCACGAAATTCTCGCTCCTTGCAGAGCCGGACGGCACCGTAGGGTCGTTCGTCCTCCTCGATAAGAACAACCCGTCCCGTGTGATCACGTCGATGTCAGATGCCCGCGTTGCGACGCTGTTGACCCCCGTAGCCGGCACCGACCCACGCATTACGCAAATCACCAAGACAGCCGACGACATCCGGAGCGAAGGCGATTTCGTGAGGGACATGTTCCGCTTCTTCACCGCCGAGAACCGCCGGGGCGGCAGCAGCGATTTCGAGGATGGGGCCATCGTTCCCGTAAACCTGCCTCAGCGGATCGAGCCGCTGGACCTACCGCAATTCGCCATCGCGCCTTTCATCTTGGAGCGTCTCGCGTCCCGTGACCCGGTCATTCCGTCCCGTGCGATCGTGCTGGAGGCAGTCCGCGGCACGGCAGTCGAGGACGGACCGCTTGCGCAGCTGGACATCCTCACGGGGGCCGGCGCGACGCTGCCCTTCGTGATCGTGCCGGCATCCTTGCCTCCAGGCGTGAGATATCTCGACGACTCGCGAAACTTCTCTCTGGATCCTTCGCATCCAGCCTACCAGCATCTGGGGGAGGGAGAGACCGAGACCGTTAATGTCGAATACAGTATGGTGACCAATGATGGCATCCGCATCCAGACACCTAGCCTCCGTTTCCTGGACGGTCGTCGGCCAAAACGATGCTCCTGTTGCAGCAGGCGACCGCATCGGCGATGTAGGCGAGGTCGGACGCAGCATCCTGGACGTGCGCGCCAACGACCGCGATTTGGACGGCGATCCCCTCCAGATTGTTCACTGGACAGCTCCGCTCGAAGGTTCCATCTCCCTGAACGCCTTTGGCGATCTGGTTTTCGACACCGGCGATGATTTTCGGGCGCTCAGCGCCGGCCAGACCGCAACTTTGTCTTTCACCTACACGATCTCCGACGGCAAGGGGGCGACCGATACGGAAAACGTCACCCTGCAGGTTCGCGGAGCAGGGGCGTTCACATCGCCCCATCGGACGGCATCGGTAAGCGGCACACTCGGCTTCAACAACCAGCCGGTCTCGCTCATCATGGATGCGCCATCCGCCACCACGACCACAGAAGCCGATCTCGACTTGATCATCGGCCTCGGGCCGGTTCTTCAGCCGCAGATGATTATCCTGTATCTGATCGACGTCTCGGGCAGCACGTCGGAGCGGTTCGAGGGAACGCCGGTCGGCGATCTCAACGGCGACGGCAGCGCCAACACGATTCTCGATGCGGAGATTGCAGGTCTGATCGCACTGACGGAGCGGATCAGAGGGCTTGGATTCTCTCCGGCCGATGTCAGCGTCACGATCATCCCCTTCAACGGCGGCGCCGATCCGACCGAGGCCGCAAATCCCGGCGGGGGCGGCGTCAACGCGGCGACGTTCAGTCTCGGGAGCGCGGGGGAGAGCACGATCGCGAACTACCTGAGAGGCCTGGATGCCAACGGGCAAACGAACTTTGCCGATGCCTTGCAAGCGGCCAATGTGAGGCTGCAGGGTCTGAACCGAGGAGGCGAAGAAAACTTCCTGTATTTTCTCTCGGACGGCAACGGACAGGGCTCCTTCGACTCCGAGCTCGCGACGCTGAACGATGTCTACGAGGCGAAGATCACCGCTCTCGGGATCGGCGCGAGTGCGAGCCTCTCCCAGCTGAATGACATCGATAATACGGGCGGAGCCTCGCGCATGACCTCGCCGGACCAGATCGATATCTCCGTCCTCGGGGCGCCGCTTTCACAGGGGACGGTGGCCGATCTCGACATCTTCGTGAACGGCGTCGCAATCGCCGGGATCGATCGGGAGGATCTCGTCTCGACTCCCAATGGGTATGCGCTCGATGCGTCCGTCGCAGGGCTGAGGCAGCTTGCAGGTGACGGAAACACTGTGTCGGCGGTCGTCACATTCGCCAGCGGAGAAATCCTCACGACGGAGCTGGTCATCGCAGGCGCTCTGCCACGCTCCACAGACCACGTTCTGTGAGGGGAGCATGCGCCGACGATCGATCCTGTCCGATCCCCTCCATGACTATCTGGTCCAAGGAGGGACACGATCCCATTCCGACGGCCGAAGCGGAAATTTCGTCGATGCATAGACCTATAGCCTGCTGGAACGACACCCGTGAGGGTTCTTCCGACAAGGATGCGATGCTTCGGGATCGGACGGATTGTTGGCCTCTTGCTTCTCGTCGCATTGCTCGCGCTGCGGATCTGGGATCCTGGCTTCATCGAAGCTCTTCGCCAGAAGTCATTTGACATCTACCCGCTGATGCATCCACATGCCACGCGCCAGAACCTTGTTGCTGCCGTGGATACAGACGAGCTGAGCCTGCGGTCTCTAGCTGATGCGGCTGCGGCTCCACGCGAAGGTTGAGACAGTATCGGTCGTTCGCCGATAGCACAGGCACTATCCTGGCCTTCGAACAGGTCGCAGCGAGTGAAATGGAGGATGCGGAACGTCATCAAACTGGCCTGGCCCTCCCGCCGCTTGCAGGAGCACGAAGGTCGTTCTTTGGCACATCCCGGAAGTACGTCGAACTTCCGTACTCATAAGACAAGCTGACGTTCATAAGGCTATGCTCAACAGCTCAGTTTGACCCCGAGCTGCCCTTTGAGCATCCTTTATCAGCTCCTGATCCTTGGGGCGGTCTGAGCATTGTCATTGAATGCTCTAGGAGGCTGCAATGGCCAGCACTGCCGGTTCCGATCCCCCGGTGAGAGGGGTCGATGATGTCCTGATCACGGCTGAGCTGGCGAGCCGCCCCTCCCGCACCCCAAACTACGAAACCGAGAGTCGAGCGCTCGGGCTTCTGGCCCAGGAGATGGCCGCCAACCCAGGCGGCGTGCTCCAGAAATGTGCTGAACTGGTCATGGAGCTGTGCCGTGCGGATTCCGCCGGCATCAGCATCCTGGAGCCCGGCGGAACAAGCGGCATGCTCCGCTGGCACGCCGCAGCCTGTGGGTTTGCGGTGAATCTTCATGGCACCATGCCCCGGGAGGCGAGCCCCTGTGGGACGGTGATGGAACGCAACTGCGTCCTTCTGTTCAACGAGGCAGAGCGGTTTTTTCCGGCCCTGCGGGGGGTCGAGCCACGCATCTACGAGAACCTGCTGGCCCCCTGGCACGTGAAGGGCGAGGCGCTCGGCACCCTCTGGGCCATCAGGCACACTCCCGAGGGACGGTTCGATGCAGAGGATGCGCGGGTCCTGCAAAGCCTCGCCCGCTTCGCCGCGGCCGCGTTCCAGATGACCTCGGCTCTCGACGAGGCTAAAGCGGACCGGACCGAACTGGAGCAGCGCACCAAGGCCCTACACGCGAGTGAGACCCGGCTCCAGGCCGCCATCGACCTCGTTGGCCTGTCGCCCTACACCTGGGACCCGGCCACCGGTGCGCTGGGCTGGGATGCCCGGCTCAAGGCGATGTGGGGCCTGCCCCCTGATGCTCATGTCGACGAGGAGCTGTTTCTGTCCGGTATTCATCCCGAGGATCGCCCGCGCGTCGAGGCCGCTATCGCCCAGTGCAGCGATCCTGCCGGTCCTAGTATCTACGCCATCGAATACCGCGTCATCGGGCTTGAGGATGGGGTCGAGCGTTGGGTTTCCACCCATGGCCGGACGACTTTCGAAGATGGCCAGCCGGTGGGGTTCACCGGGGCTGCACTTGATATAACGGAGCGCAAGCGAGCCGAAGCAGCCCTGCGCGAGAGCGAGGCGCGCTTCCGCCAGTTCGCCGAGAATTCAAGCACCGTGCTGTGGATTCTCAACCTTGCGACGATGAATCTCGAATACCTGAGCCCTGCTTTCGAACCCGTTTGGGGCGAAACAATCGAAAGCACGCTTGGCGGTCCCAGCCGTTGGGGCCGCTTCGTCCATCCGGAGGATCGAGAACGCGCACGAGGCGCGCTTGACCTGGTCAGGCTGGGAGAGGCCATCACGGAAGAGTTTCGCATCGTCCGCTCTGACGGGGCGGTACGCTGGATCCGCAACACCATCTTCCCCATTCGCGACGAGCGGGATCAGATCCGCTGCGCTGGCGGCGTTGCCCAGGACATCACCCGCCATGAGGGACGCTTCGTCTATGTGGTCGATGCCGATGAGCCCTCGCGTCAGGATCTGACGCGAGGGCTGCGCAACGCCGGCTATGACGTGAGAGCCTTCCCGTCCGGCAAGGCCTTCCTGGAGGCGGCCCCAGCCCTGGTATTAGGCTGCGTGGTGCTCGACATCCGCCAGCCCGACGCGGGCGGTCTGACCATCCCGCGGGAGCTCAAGACCCGGCGCATCGGCCTGCCGGTGATCGTCCTGGGCGAGATCCAGAGCGATGTAAAGTCTGCCGTGCAGGTGATGAAAGCCGGTGCGGTGGACTTCCTTCCGATCCCTTATAATCCGGATGAGCTGCTGACCGCCGTTGCGTCGGCAGCCGCTGACATTTCCCAGGCAGACAAGCAAGACCAGGAAGCCAACCGGGCCCGGGGGCGCATCGCCGAGATGTCGGTCCGCGAGCGCGAGGTCCTGGCGGGCCTGCTGGCGGGCCAGACCAACAAGCAGATCGGGCGGGGCATCGGCCTCAGCCCGCGCACGGTGGAAACCCACCGGGCTCATGTCATGCAGCGCCTGGGCGCCCGGACGATCCCGGAACTGGTGCGGATCGCCGCCTTGGCGGGCGTGCATGCCCGCGGTTGAGCCGTGAACGAAGGGTCCGGCGAACCTTGAGCTCCACCAGGACCTGATCGCCCGAAGGCCGCTGCCAGGATACGGAACCATCCCCGGTGACCACCGGATGCCGAGTTCATCCTGATCCATGACACTGCGCTGATTCGCATGTGGCCGTGCCAAGAACCTTCGCGGAACGGCGCGGCTAACCTTCGATCCGGGCTCTGAAAGGAGAAGCAACCATGCCCATCTCGCTTATCTGTCATTTTGGCCAGTTCGGCTGGCTTTCGCCGGAGGAGAAGCAAGCGATCAGGGATGCGGCCACCAGGATCAGATCCTTTGGCCCTGACGAGGACCTCGTGAGCCTTGGCGATCATCCGACTGATTGCAAGCTGATACTCAGCGGCTACGCCTGCGCCTACAAGCTGCTGTTTGATGGGCGGCGGCAGATCCTGTCGTTCCAGATCCCGGGGGACATCTGCGACCTGCCGGCCTTTTTCCTCGGAAGGATGGACCATGCCATCGGCACGTTGACCTCAGGGAACGTGGCAATCATCCCGCATGAGGTGCTTCTCGATCTCACGCAAATCTATCCCCGCATTGCCCGCGCGCTGTCGCATAGCATCCTGGTCGACGCGGCTACGGCCCGGGAGTGGATGGTGAGACTTGGGCGGCGCACAGCCTACGAGCGGACCGCACACCTTCTTTGCGAACTGTGGTTACGCCTGGACGCCGTCGGCCTCACGCAGGGCGACAACTTCAAACTTCCAGTGACACAAGCAAGGCTTGCCGATGCGCTCGGCCTCACGCCCGTGCATGTCAACCGCATCCTTAAGCAGCTCCGCGAAAGCGGACTGATTACCTTGCACGGAGGAACGGTCAAGATAAATGATTGGGATGGGTTGAGGAACGCCGGTGAGTTCACGCCCGACTACCTTTACCCCGGGCAAAACAGCCGACTTCAACGCCCTCGGAGCCGGGTTGTGCCCCAGCCAGAGCCGCGCGGCGTCCGACAGGAGGCTTAAGAACTCTGGCGCGTTGGCCCCGATCTGACTTGAGAACGAGCAAGGCTTCTCCGCGCCATGCGCTCAACCATTCCACCCCAGCCAATCTTCGCTGATTCTGCAGGATTCCAGATTGGATTCCAAAGACGCATGAGCGCGGCTAAAACCATTACTTGTGCAGATGGGCCAGGCGGGGCAGGCGATGGCCCAAGGTAGACTACCACCGGGGAATGACCTCGGAGCTCTCCCCAGCGCAGCCGGTAGCTTGGCCAGATTGGCAGCCGAGCGAGCCCTCCAGGAAGACATCGACATCACGCCTCTGCTAACGGAGGCCAGCCTTCCGCTCACATTGATGGACGATCCGGAGACCCGCGTCAGTGCACGAGGCGAGATGGACTTCCTCAACCTGGTGGCGGAGGTGCTCAAGGACGATTTCCTCGGCTTCCATATGGCTCGAGACTACGACCTGCGCCGACTTGGCTTTTTCTACTACGTGATGGCGTCGTCCAGCCATCTCGGGGACGCAATCGACCGTGAAGTGCGATACAGTTCAGTCGTCAGCGAGGGCATTCGAACAAAATGCCAGGTGGATGGCACTCTGGCGATCGTCACAGAATACGCGGGCGTAGAGCGGCATCGGGACCGGCAGCAGATCGAGTTCTGGATGACCTGTACCTTGCGGAAATGCCGGATATTCACCGATCGCCAGTTCGTGCCGGTCGAAGTGAGCTTCGTCCATCAGCGCAGCGGCGTCTTCTCGGAAATGGAGCGCTATTTCGGGGTGGCGCCCACGTTCGGTGCGGAGCAGGACCGGATCTCCTTCACGCGCGACGTGACGGACCTTCCGTTGGTCACGGCCGACCCTCATCTCAACGAACTCCTGCTGAAGCACTATTACGATGTTATCAATCGGCGCCACGGGGAGCAGGGACCGCTTCGAACTCGCATCGAGAATGCGATGACTCCTCGCCTGCCGCATGGGAAGGTGAACATCCAGATCATCGCGATGGATCTCGGCATGAGCGTCCGCACGCTATCCAGGCGGCTGGCGGACGAGGGCCTGACCTTCAGCACGATCCTGGAGGAACTCCGGTCTGAACTCGCACAGGGTTATCTGCGCCAACATAACATCTCGATTTCGCAAATCGCTTGGCTCTTAGGTTACAATGAGGCCAGCTCCTTTGTCCGAGCCGTTCAGCGTTGGATGGGGAAGTCGCCCAGAGAAGTTCGTCGCATGATTCATAATCCGGCAGAACCGGACGAGCCCTCGCACCCACTAACAATCGACTGAAGAGCTCCCTTCATAGCAGATATGCTGGGCCGAACTTCGGTCACGAATAAGGATGGCCGGAAAAGCAAAATATTTGGCATTTCCGGGCAATCGATCCAGCGGGCGGGGCTCTACAGTAGAGTAATTGCTCTGACGTTCGGCTTTCGATGTAAGAAATTAGAATCGCAGGATGCTGGCTGCATTCCACTTGCCCGACCCTTTCCATGGGGGCAACTCTGGAAAGGGCTCGGGTGCTTCTTTGATCGCAAAATGAGCAAAAACAGAATATCGTGCAAGCTCAAGTGGCTGATGCTTGGCTTCGTTCAGCGTCATCCATTCCGCCATAGCGCGAGCTTCTTCGGCCTGCCGGCGGCACTCAGCAGCTTTTCAAGCTGATCAGCAGACATGGTTGATCCTTACACGCTGGAGTGTGGCATCAATCCCACCTGGTCGATCTGAAGCGATACCGTCACGGTGAGGACATGCTGCCGATGTTCATTCTTCACCTCGACTCGAATGCCCTTAGGGGCCGCGTCATGCAATTTCAACAACTGGTCCCGCGCGAGTTCACCCGCGGTACGCTTGGCCGCGATTTCGGCAGCCCGTAGGCTCCCAATCTCATGACCATCGGCATCGAGGTTGGCGTCGGGTCCTATAAAGATGTCGAAATAAAAGCGCTGCATTGGCGAGGTGAATGTACAAGGAAACGGTGTCCCGCCCGCCCACTGGCGTTGTTCATCGAGGTGCCTTACGGGCGGGCGGAGTTCGGCGCGGAGATTGCCCCTACGAGCCGACCGGTTGCTAGCAGAGAGAGGGATCCCTCTTCTTGTTCTTGTGCGCCAAAGACTTATCTGATCGTGCCTGGCTGACCTCGGGCGCACCCATGCCATCCGGTGAGGTCCGACAGGCTGCGCCGGCTCTGCTCCTTCGCTTGTTTATCTATAAAGCACGATCCGGAGAGGATCGGGCGTTGTCATATATGGACGCTCCCTGCGACCGGCCGTACGTGTTGCGCGAGATGATCTACGTCTGCCGCCCGACCGGGGTGATCTCAATTCCCGGTGTCTATGGCGGGTTGGTCGACAAGATCCCGATGGGTCAGCTGATGAACAAGGGGCTGACCATCCGGACGGTCAGACGCAGGTCAACCGTTGGACCGACGACCTTCTGCGCCGCATCGAGGAGGGGCAGATCGACCCATCCACAATCCATCGTAGCGTTGCATGAACGTCTTCTTCTGGCAGATTTCGTTTAAAAAGTCCTCACGATTGGCGGCAGGTCGTGATTCCCTGATGAGGCTTCTCAGCGGAGGATCGGGCCATGATGGCGAGCGTCTCGTGATGTCATTCGGCTTTGAACCCAGACCCTGTCGCTTGCCAAACGTAAGCCTCTCGGCGGCTTGAGGGCTTTCTCAGAGCGGGAGGGTCACGAGCGGCGCCGACTGTGACCTCTCTGTCATAGCGGTTTGTTTCGCATGTTCAGCCGGTTGCACCTGTTCTGATAGAGGTCAACGTTTTGGTGCCGATTTACACTCAGCGTGACAAAAAGCCGAGTAGCGTTGGTTGGGATTTCATGGCTAACCCGCTCGGGCCAAATCGGCTCTGAAATACAGTAGCAAACAAAGGCGGCCTGTAGTGCACACGCGGGGCAAGGAAGTAGCGACCAGGGAAGTTGTCAATCACGGCATTCCTCAGAACTTTTTGCACTTTCTGGAAGCCACGACGGACTGCGTCTACGTCCTTGACCGGCAGTGGCGGTTCACCTTTTTGAACAAGCGTGCCGTCGCTGAGATTGCCGGCGGACGCAATCTCGTGGGCGCCAGCCTGTGGGAGGCTTTCCCAGACGCGGCAGAGTCGGCCCTCGGACGCCATTATCGGCATGCTATGAATAAGGGTTCTCCAGAGACCTTCGAAATCTACTATCCGCCTCTGTCAGCCTGGTACGAGATTCATGCGGTCCCTGTTGAAAGCGGATTGTCTGTCTTCTTCCGCAACATCAACGACCGGAAGCTGGCTGCAGAGACAGCCCGCCAAGCTCACAATCTGCTCCAAACCGTTATCGACAGCGTCGAGGATCTGATCTTCGTCAAGGATCGAGATGGTAGATTCATCTTCATCAATCGTCAGATCACCGAAGGGAGTTCGTTGATCGGAAAGCGGGTCGGCGACTTCTATCCCCCTGAGCTTGTCGATGTGTATGAGCAAGCCGACCGCCACGTGATTTCGACCGGAGAGGTTTCCAAAGTCGAGGAGACCATCCCGATCCGTGGAGAACCCCGCCGGTTCCAGACCGTGAAGGTGCCCTGGCGAAGGGATGGCGAAATCATCGGTGTTATTGGTGTTTCACGCGACCTGACAGAGCGGATCCAGGCGGAAGAATCGTTGCGCGAAGGCAGGCGCAAGCTCGCAACCCTCATCAACAGTTTGCCCGGTCTCGTCTATAGTGCTGATCCAAAGCTGCTGTGGCCGGTCACATTCATTAGCGAGGGCGCAGAAGCCCTGACCGGGTACTGTGCAGCCGACTTCAGCAATGGAACTCTCGACTGGGCTGATATTGTTCATCCGGAGGACTTTCAGGAGTTCGAGAGGGCTGTATCCCAGGCCCGTAAGGACCGCTGCCTCTTCTCCGCCGTGTACCGGATTGTGACTCGATCGGGCGAGATCCGCTGGGTGCTGGACCGTGGTCAATTCATCTACAACGAGGCTGGCGAGGCCATTTCCTTGGAGGGGTTCGTCGGAGATCTGACAGAACAAAAGCAGGCGGAGGCGCGCATCCGCTGGGTGGCTCACCACGATGCTCTGACCGAGTTGCCTAATCGAGCCCTGTTCAACGAGCAACTTGATGCGGCAATCAGGCAGACAGCCGACTCGGGCCGGAAAATGGGCTTGTTGTTTCTCGATGTCGATCATCTCAAGCATGTCAATGATACGCTGGGGCATGATGCAGGCGATGCCCTCCTCGTTGAGGTGGCGCAGAGGCTTCAGCAATCGGTTCGGGGCACGGATACGGTCACTCGCAACGGCGGGGATGAGTTCGCCGTCATTCTGCCTGACATTGATGGCGAGCTCGGATTGAACACTATCATCGAAGGTATCCTCAGCGGCCTCGAAGAGCCGTTCTCCTATGGCGGACACATCCTTGATTGCCGCACGAGCATCGGAGCCAGCATCTGGCCTAGTGATGGGAGCAAAAGCTCTGACCTTCTGAAGCAGGCCGACATGGCGCTTCATGCGGCCAAGTCTACCGGACGCGGCAAGGCCATGCTGTTCGAGCCTGAAATGCGGGCTGACGCTCAGCGCAGGGCCTCCATGCTGAACCATGCGCGCCGGGCGACCGAGGAGCGGCGGATCGAGCCCTTCTACCAGCCCAAGGTTCTCCTGAGCACAGGCGAACTCGCAGGGTTTGAGGCGCTGCTGCGGTGGCGTGACCCTCACGGTGTACTGCAATTGCCCTCCGCAATCCAGGCTGCATTCGACGACCCACGGTTTGCCGTGGCGATGGGGCAGCAGATGCAGGAGCGCATTATCAGCGACATGCGTCAGTGGCTGGAGGCCGGATTGGAGTTTGGGCATGTGGCTGTGAATGCATCGGCGGCGGAGTTCCGGAGGGGCGACTTTGCCGAACGACTACTGGATCAACTCCGTATCGCTGAAGTCCCAACACGGTACCTGGAGGTGGAAGTCACCGAGACCGTGTTCGTCGGGCGGGGATCAGAGGTTGTGGAGCAGGCGCTCCAGACGCTCTCGGCTAAGGGTGTCAGGATCGCCCTAGACGACTTCGGCACGGACTATGCCTCTCTATCGCATCTGAAGAAATTCCCTGTTGATGTGATCAAGATTGACCAATCCTTTGTCCGGGATCTCACGAGCAACCCTGATGATGCGGCCATTCTCATGGCGGTTTTGGCTCTTGGACGTAGCCTTGGTCTCACGACCGTGGCGGAGGGAATCGAAACGGCAGCCCAGGCCGGGTTCCTGCAGGCTCATGGCTGCAACCAGGGACAAGGCTATCTCTTCGGCCGGCCCGCCCCCAGGGATCTCACCGTTGATCTGATCTCGTTGTGGAAGCCACGTTTGTAGGAGATGTCCAGAGCAAGAGCTGTTGTGTAGTGGTTCAAAGCAGTCGCAGCACACCGGAATGTCTCTTACTGGCACTTTCCGGACGATACTGAACTTCTGCAGTGGCTAGAAACGCGGCCTTTCCCGCGTGAGCTCCTGTCTAGCGCGGAGCTAGTGCAGTCTGGTAAATGTGTAGCATTTGCAGCAATTTATTGATCCGGCTTGGGAGATCTTGAAATCCACGACCGGTCGGACCAGATCGACGGGATGAAGCATATAGACATGCGCAAGCTGCCAGCAGCAGCACAAGAGGAGCGTCGGCGACAGGTGGTGGGGCTACGCGAGAGCGGCCTGACCTA
>NZ_VOSK01000182.1 GCF_009296175.1 Microvirga tunisiensis
ATAACAGAAGACGTCAACGCGTGCTCAAGGGGCGATCCCCGGATGAGGTTGTGCGAAGCCGCCTGGCTGCCGAGCCGAAGCTCGCCAACCGCCGCTACAAGCCACCCGATGCAGACGCGTTGCCGCCCGCCCTCCAGGTCATCGCTCATGCCAAGGAGGTCTCGCATCCAGACAACTAGGCTGCCCGCCTCAGCTGCGCGTCGCCTTGTTTGCTTCGAACCTATGGGTCATAGTGGCGTTGTTGGAGCAGGAGTTCCCGCTGAAGGTCGTTCGCGTGTTCGACAGGCGGAGCAGTTCGCAGCATCCTTCTCGACCAGCATGGCCGCGACGGCTGCCAAATCGTCAAGCTTGCCTCGATCGCTCCGGAAAGATCTCCTGGCATCTGTCGAAGGGCGTGCGATGACAACTCCGATCTTCATGTTTGCAACGGGAATCGAGAACAGCTATCCCACCATTCATGGCGGCCGCACACGGGTCGACGAAATGGAAAAGTGCGGCCATTACGAGCACTGGCACACTGATTTCGACCTCTTGAACGACCTCAACATCCACTACCTGCGCTATGGTCCGCCGATCCACCGAACGTGGCTCGGCGAGGGCCGATACGACTGGGCCTTCGCCGACCAGACGTTCGGCGAGCTTTACGCACGCAATGTTGTCCCAATCGTCGATCTCTGCCATTTTGGCGTGCCCGACTGGATAGACAACTTCCAGAACCCGGACTTTCCGGAACTGTTCGCGGGGTACGCGCGCGCCTTCGCAGAGCGGTTTCCGTGGGTCCAGCTCTACACGCCAGTCAACGAGATGTTCATCTGCGCCACTTTCTCGGCTGCCTATGGCTGGTGGAACGAACAGCTCTCGAGTGATCGGGCGTTCGTTACGGCGTTGAAGCACATCGTCAAGGCGAATGTTCTCGCGATGGCTGCGATCCTAGTGGTTCGCCCCGACGCGATCTTCATTCAGAGCGAGTCCTCGGAACATTTCCATCCCGAATCCCCGGTGGCAATCAGGCCTGCCGAGTTCCTCAATGCCCGACGCTTTCTGTCGCTCGACCTCAACTACGGGCGCCGTGTTGACTCAGATATGCTCTTTTACCTTCTCGATAACGGCATGTCGCGTGACGAGTATTGCTTCTTCATGGATAGAAACCTGAAGCGGCACTGCATCATGGGCAATGACTATTATGTGACGAATGAGCATGTCGTCGCCGCCGATGGCAGCACCGCCGCCTCCGGCGAAGTGTTTGGGTATGACGAGATCACGCAGCAGTACTATGACCGCTATAAGCTCCCGGTGATGCACACTGAAACCAATTTGATCGAGGGCGCGCTCGGGGATGAGGCCGTCAAGTGGCTCTGGAAGGAATGGGCCAACGTTCTGCGGGTCCGGAATCTCGGCGTGCCGATCGTCGGCTTCACCTGGTACTCCCTGACCGATCAAGTCGATTGGGATGTTGGTCTTCGCGAGGAGCGGGGTACCGTCAACCCGCTCGGCCTCTACGACCTCAACCGCAACATCCGAGCGGTCGGACGAACCTACAAGCAGATGATCAAGGACTGGTGCGAGGTCCTGCCGGCGCAGAGCATTTGCCTCCGCGTGCCGGTCGTTCCGCCGCATGCGTATCATGAGCCAATGGCCGAACGTCAGCGCGAAGGCGCTCGGAGAATTGGCAAGACAACTCCCGCCGAACCCTCGGTTGCAACATGATGCGATAGCATGACAGGGTCGCCGTTGTCTCGCGATGGCGAGGCGCCTTGGCCAGGTGGGCGCGAAGTTCATCATCGCAGCCCTCAATCGAGCAACTGTCAGCTAACATACTGGAATAAGAATATCGCATTTCTGGCAGCGTTGGAGATCAAGGGCGAGACAAATGGGCCGTTTGGGTTCTCACTTGCAATGTCGACTTTGATGCGGTGCACTCCACGCTGTCGCCACTTGTCGATTTGTACTTCATGATTAGACTGGGCGGTTTGGAAGCTGTTTTCGGCGCTTCATGTGAGACTGAACAAGCCCCGGGTCTCACATGAAATACAAACAGACCTGGGGCTCCTTGTTGGCTGCGGGCTGCCATACCCCATGGATCCGATCGCAAGCGGCCTTCAGTCCGTAGAGCCTTGCGCGTCCGCAAGACGAGTTTCACCACCTAAAGCAAAGAGACGCTGACCTGGTCGGCCAGTCTCAAAGGAACTGCAAAAAGTCTCACTTGAAATCCAATGGGTTGCACTTCGGTCTCGGCTAAGTCCTTGATTTGTGACTGGCTTCCGGTCCCACCGTGAAGTGCAAATCGACAACCGGGTCCAGAAGCTTATGGCAGCCCTCGGCTACCGGCCTAATCACGTCGGCCGGACCTTGCGCAGGCGAGAAAGCAGGATTGTCGCCATGCTGTCGCCCAATCTCGACAACCCGGCCATGGCGGCTATCGCAGCCTCTGTCGAGGCGGTACTCGGCTCCGCCGGCTACGTAATGATCCTGTGCGATACCCATGACCATGCGGAACTTCAGGATGAATACCTGCAGGCCATGCGGTCGCAGGTCGTACAGGGATATGTTGTCGTCAATGCGGTGCGCAGCGATGCCCTGTCCGCCTCGGCTGCCCGGGGAGACCCCATTGTGTTCGTCGGTCGCCGAAATCCCGACGGAGGGGGCTCCTTCGTGGGCATCGACAATCGACGCGCCGGAGCAGATGCGGCTGATCATCTTTGGGCACAAGGGATCAGAGACTTTGCGGTCATCTACCCCTCGCAAGGATCATCGGTGTCACACGATCGTGTGGACGGCTTCATCACACGCCTTGAGGTGCTTGGCGTACCCCGAAAAGCGATACGGCAGGCCGAGGCACCCGGGCTAACACATATGGAGGTAGGCTACGCCGCGGCTCAGAGGCTCGTTGACGGACAACCATGGCCTAAAGGTCTCCTCTGTCCGAGCGATCTCATGGCCTATGGGACCTACCGCCTGGCAATCGAAAAGGGTATCCGGATCCCTGAGGAATGCAGAATCGTGGGTGTCGACGACAACAAGCTCAATGCCTGGATTGCACCCTGGCTGACCTCAGTCCACATTCCTTACGTGGACTTCGGCGCCAAAGTCTTGGATCAATTGCAAGCCTTATGGACAGGTGAGCAACACTCCGAGCACCTTCTGCCGCATACACTGATCGTCCGGTAGAGCATCGGACAATTACACCAGCGTCAATCATCCGAAGTGCGTTCCTATAACGACATTGACACAAGACTCCTGACCAACCGTTCCCTAGCAATTTCCATCGGGCCGGAATTGTTGATCTGCACATAATTGCACGCCGTGGGCGGAACCCGGAGGGTGACTGAGCGTGCAACACGCTCTCGCGCGTCCTCTTCGCTCTCGCGCCCGCGAGCGGCAATCCGCTCGACCAAGGCCTCAGGATCGGCGGTAATCTCTACGACAGCAAGGCGGCCGAAAGTTTGGACCGCGTCAACGAGAACTGTCCGGGAGACGTTGGCTACGACTGCGTCGCCGCGCCTGACAGCATCGAGCGCTGAATGCGGCAGGCCATAGAGCAGACCGTGTGCTCTCCAGCTCAGACAGAACAAGCCGGCAGTACGTGCTGCCTCGAACGCTTGCGGCGTCAGCGTGTCGTGATCCTCGCTGACGCCGTCCGACGTTCGGGTGATCACACGGCGAACGAAGATTATGTCTGGCCGGTGGCTCAATGCCTCCGCGGCAGCTTTGAGCAAGGTATCCTTGCCAGCCCCGCTAGGGCCAACGATCGCGACGAACACGCCTTCAGGCAACACGCACCCCCTCGCGCCAGACCGAGCAAACCCGCGGCGGCCGGCCGCCCACCGTCTGGACGCGCGCCAGATCGGCACGCCGCCCAATCTCAATGCGGCCACGATCGGACAGGCCCGCCGCCTCGGCCGGATTGGCTGAGATTAGGCGTATCGCGTGGGGCAGGCTGATGTCGGCTCGCTCCGCGAGAAGAAAGGCCGCCTGGACGAGACTGAATGGCACATAGTCCGAGGACAGGATGTCGAGCGCGCCGGCATGCAGCAGGTCAATAGCCGAAACATTGCCCGAGTGAGAGCCTCCCCGCACGACATTCGGTGCGCCCATGAGCACGTGCAGGCCTGCTTCGCGTGACAATGTTGCAGCTTCGCTCGTGGTTGGGAATTCTGCCAGGGCTACTCCAAGCGAGACGCTCTCTTCCACATGCTCACGCGTCGCATCGTCATGGGACGCGATTGAAATGCCGGCCGCGCGGCAGCGATCGGCAAGGAGCTGGCGGTTGCGCTCGGAATTTGCAGCCGATTCCGCAATACGTCGCTCACTAAAGGCAGTGAATTCGATATCGCTGAGCTTCTTCTTGCCCTGATAATAGATGCGATAGGCTTCGAGGCTGACAAATTGCCTCTGACCCGGCGCGTGATCCATCAGCGAGGCCAGGCGAACCCGATTGTTCCCTCGCAGCGCGTCGAAATGATCCACCACGTCGGACACCGAAACCTCACAACGCAGGTGGATGAAGTGCTCTGCACGCAGGCGGCCATCGGCACTCGCTGACGCGATGGCGTCTGCCATGGCCGACATCTCTTGCGAACCGAACTCGGTGTCGCCCTCTAAGCCGACCCGAAGCGCGT
Source organism: Microvirga tunisiensis (assembly GCF_009296175.1). Lineage (GTDB taxonomy): Bacteria > Pseudomonadota > Alphaproteobacteria > Rhizobiales > Beijerinckiaceae > Microvirga > Microvirga tunisiensis. The sequence continues at coordinate 4,620 of NZ_VOSK01000182.1, forward strand.
CGAAGACTGTCGTTATGCCTGAAGTCGCAATCTGCCCGTCATGTGCCTGGAGTGCCGCATCCATGTTCCAGCGGACCTTTGGGCGCGGATGCAAATGGGTCTCGAGGTGGTCAGTGTGCAGCTCGACGCAGCCTGGGATCAGCACATCGCCCGCACAATCCTCGCCTGTCCTGCAGCTCCCGCTTGAGATATCGGCAATGTTGCCGTCTCGGATCTTAAGGGTACCTTCAATGATCTCGTCAAAAAGTACGATACGTGCATTGGTGAAGATGAGTTCTGAGGTCATGGCTCTAGGGCTTAGGATGGCATGCCGCTTTGAAGCGTATGGCGCGATTGAACATAGAAGGGTGCACACGGTCTCGGCTCGACGAACAGCGAGAGCGCGTCAATGACAACAGGGGTCTCAAGCACGGGATTGAACTGGGAGTGCAGCCGCTTCTCGACCCGGGCTGCCTTATCCTCGTCAACAATCGAGTTGGTCAGTGTCATGTGGAAGCGGAAATCCTGACCTACATGCGGATAGCCCCATCGCGACAGATTCGCCCGCTGGCGCTCTGACAGACTTTGTAGATTGCGCCGAGCCATCTCCCGCACGGTCAGCGGAGCGCGGAATGGTTCGAAGGTCGTCCGGACTGCCTCCTCGACTTGCAGCAATCGCGGAAGCGCAGTCTGAACCGTGAGCGCAAAGAAGCTGTCCAGACACGTGACTGCGAGCGTTCCGAGAGAGAAAGCCTGGATGCTTTGGGCGAATGCGGCCAGTTCACGGTCGAGTTCGTTGAGCGTCGTGCAATCGGCAAGCCGAAATGGCGCCTTCAACGTTGCATGAAATCCGTAGCGTGCTGGCTCGGACACAAGCACATCCATCTTCGGATCGGGATCACGCACGATGCGATCGTCAAACGCGTCGCGTCCGAGCCACTCGGCGGCCCGCACAGTCAGCGGATCGTTCTTGGCTGGGGTGAAGTAGATTGCGGCCCGCATCAGATCACCAGCCTGCGGAGAAGCTGTGAGATCAGATCCATGATCGTGACTGTGACCATGACGATGATCAGGATTGCCGAGGCCTCGGGATAATAGAAGGCACGTACCGACTCGAAGAGCACCTGGCCAATGCCGCCAGCACCGATGATGCCGAGAACGGTCGCGGACCGGACATTCGACTCAAGGCGATAGAGCGAGTATGATATCCAGAGGGGCAGGACCTGCGGGATCACGCCATAGATCACCTGTTGGACGCGTGATGCACCCGTCGTGCGGATGGCTTCCACGGGGCGCGGGTCGATCGCCTCGACTGCTTCAGAAAACAGTTTCGCCAGGATCCCGGTCGTGTGAATGAACAAAGCCATGACACCAGCAAAGGGGCCGAGCCCGACCGCGACGACGAACAGGACGGCAAAGACAACCTCATGGATGGCCCGAAAGAGATCCATGAGCCGCCGCACAGGCTGCAGGACCCACCAAGGCACCATGTTATGCGAGGACAGAATTCCGAAAGGTATCGAAAGAGCCACCGCAAGGAAGGTTCCCCAGAGCGCAATCTGGATCGTGACCAGCATCTCCTCGAGATAACTGCGCCAGTCGCTGAAATCGGGACGCAGGAACCCGGCCGCATACTCGGCCATGTTCCCGGAATCGGTAAAAAGATAGGTCCAGCGGCTTATTTCGGCCGGTCCCCAGCTCCAGGAGAGCGCTGCTACAAGCAGAGCCAACAGAAACAGGTTACGGCGTCCGCCAGATCCGTGCCCAGCTTTTGGCAATGAAGTGGCGCGATCCCCAATTGCCTTTACAAGCTTGAGGGACGCAGGCCTAAGAGTCGAAACTGTCTGGTCCATACCGTTAATCAGGGCTCTATGTTCATTGATTAGGAGAAGTGGCCTGTACCCAGGCCACTTCCCTTGCGTTGGCTCAGCCAGCGGCAGCCAGTTCGGCCTCGTACCTGGCCTTTTGCGCCTTCAGTTGGTCGAGCTTGACCTTCTTTGCATCGGCAGCGAGCGAAGCGTCGGCCTCGATCTGAGAGATCGACTTTGTGAGCTCCATGATGCGGATCGGCAGCAACTGCCTGTCGGAAGAGGCGCGGAACGGGGCCCATTTCAGGCCAGCCAGAACTTTCTTCTCGGCGGCGATGTCACCCGTCGACTTGTCGGTGCCGTAGGTGAGGAAGAACTCGCGGATCTTGGTCTTCTGAGCTTCCGGAAGATCCTTACGCCACACGATCGGGTCGGAAGGGATCAGGGGCGAGCGCCAGATTTCGCGGATATTCTCGAAGGCCTTAGGCTGGTTCTTCTGGATCAGCGCCATGTTTTCGGTGTTGTTGGTAGCCGCGTCGACCTGTTTGTTGGCGACCACCATCGCATTGGTCTCGTGGTTGGCGTTGGTGACGTTCTTGAAGCAGGTCTTCGGGTCGATACCCTTGGCGCTGAACACGAAGGTCATCGGGACAAGATAGCCGGAGGTCGAGTTCGGGTCGCCGAGGCCGAAGTTGAGGGACTTGTCACACTTCAGGACATCGTCGATCGACTTGATCGGCGAATCCTTGGGGACGATGACGACCGACCAGTAGCCGGGTTCGCCGCCCACCGGCACGCTCTGCACAAAAACTTCGCCATTGGCACGATCCACAGCTTCCATGGCGGATTTATTGCCATACCAAGCCATCTGCACCTTACCAAAGCGCATGCCTTCGATGATGCCGGCATAGTCGGAGGCAAAGAACGGCTTCACTTCAAGGCCGGTCTTCTTCTTCAGGTCGGCGAGCAGTGGCTCCCAGCTGGTCTTCAGGTTCTGCTGGGACTCGGTCGAGATGATACCGAAGTTGATGACCTCCTGGGCCAAAGCTGCCGTGGACATCGTGCAGACGAGCGACACCGTCGCTGCCCATTTGAGCATCGCATTCATTCCAGATTCTCCGCTTATATTCTGAGGTTCAGGCTAACATGTGCACTGGGTCGTGGCTGTTTGGCCGGACCGGCAGAGCTCGCAGCAGTTCTGCCGGGCTCTCCGGCAGAACCAGTTCTTCCGAAGCGTCGCCGTAGAGCTCCGCGAGGAAAGTGTTGGAAAGGGATGTCGAAGGCCCGTCATAAACAACGCGCCCGTCGCGCATGGCGATCGTACGTTTGCAGTAGCGTCGCGCATACTCGACCTGGTGCAGCGACACGAGGACCGTGATGTTGTCCTGAGTATTGATCGTGGCCAGCACGTCCATCACGCGCCGTGCTGAGGACGGGTCGAGAGCGGAAATCGGCTCGTCGGCGATCAGGATTTCAGCTTCCTGCACCAGAGTGCGCGCGATGGCGGCACGCTGCTGCTGGCCGCCCGAAAGGGTCGACGAGCGCTGGGTTGCCACCTGAGGGATGCCAACACGGGCCAAAGCGGTTTCGGCCTTTTCTTTCTCGGAACGGCTGAACAGGCCGAGCGTGCCGCGCCAGCGGGGGACCCGGCCTAGATTGCCGATGAGCACATTCGTCAGGACGGAAAGACGGCCAACGAGATTGAATTGCTGAAAGATGACCGCCACGCGACCGGCCGTGCGCCCACGCATCAACCGTCCCGCCGTCTGCGACACCTGTCCGAGAACCACGACTTTCCCCGTCTCACCATCGCCTGCCTCGAGCCCTGCGATATGACGAATGAGCGTGCTCTTGCCGGAACCCGATGCGCCGATCAGAGCAACCATCTCGCCAAGTTGGACGTCGATGCTGACATTGTCGAGCGCGCGGGTTTTTCCGTACCGCTTCGACAGATTGGAAACGCTGATCGCTGTCATCTGCATCATCCCTGTTCGTCCAAATCTACCGGCTCAGGATAACTTGTTGGCGACGGTTCGATGTCAGTTCGATGAAGGTTTGGCGTCACCGCTTCATAGCGCTCGACAAATGCCTCGACCGTAAGTGCCCGGAAGTCGTTCAGCGCTGAGAAGAGTTTGTCGTGCGGCCATTCCCGCCAGGCCAAGCGATTCATCCGCCGTCCGACCTCCGGGGTGAATCGCTCCCGGATGAGGCGAGCGGGCACGCCGCCGACGATGGTATAAGGTGCGACATCACGTGAGACGACGGCTCCTGCGCCAACAACAGCACCATTGCCGACACTGACGCCTGGCAGGATTGTCGCTCCATGGCCAATCCAGACATCATTGCCGATTTTGACTGGGTGAGAGCGGCGCCAATCGAAGAACTCCTCTTCGTCTCCGGCTCCTTCGAAATAGTCGCCTGCGCGATAGGTGAAGTGATGCAGCGTGGCGCGCCATGTCGGATGATTGGTGGCATTGATCCGCACGGCGGCCGCGATGTTGGCAAATTTGCCTATCGTGGCACACCGGATCGCGCAATCCTGCATGACGTAAGAGTAGTCTCCCAGAGCCGTCTCACTTACGCGTGAACGTGCTTCGATCTCGACAAAGCGACCGAGCGTGCACTGCTCGACATCGGCCGTCGCGTGGATAAGCGGCTTATATTCGTCGAGCTTGGGCATCACGCAGCCTCCCGCGTCGAGAAGGCGGCGACATCGATGATCTTCGTCGCAACCGCCTCGCGGACCGGAATGTCGTGGAAGATCCCGAGGATGGCTGTTCCAGCGGCTAGCTTCTCCCGGATCATGCCGATGACGACATCCCGGTTGGCCTCATCCAGCGACGCTGTCGGCTCGTCGAGCAGAAGGATTGGGTGATCAATCATGAAGCCACGGGCGATGTTCACCCGCTGCTTCTCACCACCAGAGAACGTTGCCGGTGGGAGATTGAAGAGGGACGATGGCAAGTTCAGTCGCTCGAGCACGGCGGCGGCGCGGTTTGATGCTACCTTGCGCGCCACTCCACGCGCGAGAAGCGGCTCGGCGACGACATCAAGAGCCGAAACCCGCGGAAGCGCCCGTAGAAATTGGCTGACGTAGCCTAAGTGATTGCGCCGGAGACTGAGTACCAGGCGGGGATCGCCGGATGCGAGGTCTGCGACGTCTCCCGTATTGCGGTCCCGCACAAGGATCCGGCCGGTATCGACAGCGTAATTGCCGAAGATCATGCGCAAGATGGACGATTTGCCGATCCCTGACGGGCCGCCCAGCACAAGGCACTCACCGGCAGAGAGGTCAAACGTGACATTGGCTACGACAGGAAGGCGGATGCCGCCGCGAAGGTGGATCGTGAATGCTTTGGATACATCCTCGACTGAAAGCAGCGGGACGCCGATCATGGCAGGTTGATTGTCGGGCGCCATCTCAGTTCTCCAGGATCGATGCGACGAGAAGCTGGGTGTAGGGATGACTTGGATCGTCCATCACGCGATCGGTCAGTCCTTGCTCGACAATTCGTCCGCTCTTCATGACGATCATGCGCTGCGATAGAAGCCGGGCGACGGCCAGATCGTGGGTGACGATGATCACCGACAGACTGAGGTCCGACACCAGCATTCGCAGCAGGTCGAGAACACGCGCCTGGACCGACACGTCGAGGCCGCCGGTCGGCTCATCCATGAAGATCAAGCGAGGGTGCGTAACAAGATTGCGCGCAATCTGCAGACGTTGCCGCATGCCGCCTGAGAAAGCCACCGGCATGTCGTCGATGCGGGAGGCCGCAATCTCGACGTGTTCCAACCAGTCGCTCGCCCGGCTGCGGATCTCGCCGTAGTTGCGGTCACCAATCGCCATCAGCCGTTCACCGACGTTGGCGCCTGCCGATACGCGCATCCGCAAACCGTCTGCCGGGTTCTGGTGTACGAACCCCCAGTCCGTGCGCATGAGGAAGCGGAGCTCGGCTTCGCTCAGCTCCGCGAGATCTGGGAACCGCCGGTCGCGCATCCGGTACCGAATTTCGCCGCTGCTCCGCTCCAGTCGGGTGGAAATGCAGTTGAGCAGCGTGGTTTTGCCGGAACCGGATTCACCGACGATCGCGACAACCTCGCCCGGCCAGACGTCAAAGGAGATGTCGGTGCAGCCGATGAAGTTGCCGTAGCGCTTTTCCAGCTTGCGGACGGACAGGATCGGTTCGCTGTTCATTCTGCGGCCTCCCAATCGGCCTTCGCGGCGCCATGCTGCGGCAGGCCTGCTCCCTGGTGCCCCTCGGACCGGCGGGTTTCGCAGTGGTCGGTATCGGAGCAGACAAACATGCGCCCGCCGCGGTCGTCCGTGATGACCTCGTCCATATAGACGTCCTGCGCATCACAAAGCGCGCAACGGGACTCGAAGCGCTGGACCGTGAATGGGTGGTCCTCAAAGTCGAGACTGACCACATCGGTGAAGGGCGGCAGCGCGTAGATCCGCTTTTCGCGGCCGGCCCCGAAAAGCTGCAGCGCCGGCGAGCGATGCATTTCCGGATTGTCGAACTTGGGAATCGGCGACGGGTCCATGACATATCGGCCTTCGACCTTTACGGGATAGGCATAGGTCGTGGCGATATGACCGTGCTGCGCAATGTCCTCGTAGAGCTTGACATGCACCAGGCCATATTCTTCCAACGCATGCATCACCCGTGTTTCCGTTTCACGCGGCTCGAGGAAGCGAAGCGGTTCCGGGATCGGAACCTGATAGACGATGATCTGGCCCTGGGTGAGAGGTGTCTCAGGAATGCGGTGGCGGGTCTGGATGATTGTCGCATCGGCTGTCCGTGTCGTCGTTGCAACACCCGCGACCTTGGCGAAGAAGGCCCGGATCGACACGGCATTAGTGGTATCGTCGGCACCCTGATCGATGACCTTGAGCACATCATTGGGGCCCAGGATCGATGCAGTGACCTGCGCTCCGCCCGTGCCCCAGCCATAAGGCATGGGCATTTCACGGGAGGCGAACGGCACCTGGTATCCGGGGATTGCGATCGCCTTCAGGATCGCGCGTCGGATCATCCGCTTGGTCTGCTCGTCGAGATAGGCGAAGTTATAGGCAGGCAGGGAGGGATTTGTCATTCTGCTGCCTCGCTCATGGGTGTGTCAGTGCGCGCGATTTCGGCCTCGCGATGTAATGTTCGCAGCAGTTCCAGCTCTGCTTGAAAGTCGACATAATGAGGCAGCTTCAGGTGCTCGACGAAGCCGGTGGCCTGCACGTTGTCGCAGTGCTCCAGCACGAATTCCTCATCTTGCGCCGGAGCCAGCCGTTGCTCATTGAACTCATCGGCTCTCATTGCGCGGTCAACGAGGCTCATGGCCATCGCCTTGCGCTCGGATTGCCCGAAGACCAGTCCATAACCGCGTGTGAATCGCGGCGGCGTATCCGCACTTCCCTTGAACTGCGACACCATTTGGCATTCCGTGACCCGGATCGCGCCGATGCACACGGCAAAGCCGAGTTCCGGCACGTCCACTTCGACATCAACCATGCCGATCCGGATCTCACCGACGAAGGGGTGTGTTCGACCGTAGCCGCGCTGCGTCGAATAGCCGAGGGCGAGCAGAAAGCCCTCGTCGCCGCGCGTCAATGCCTGCAGGCGGATTTCGCGTCCAACGGGATAGGCAATCGCCTCACGCGTCAGGTCACCCGGTTCATCGTCGCTTGGGACATCAGCCTCGATCAACCCCTGGCCGTCGAGAAGATCAGTCACGCGCGGGCAGCTCTCATCCGTGGGGCGCTCGCGCTTGACTGGGCCCGCGACAGCATCGTCACCGGCCATGGACGGCTCGATCAGGCGGTGCGTGTAGTCGAAGGTCGGTCCCAGCAGCTGGCCGCCCGGGATGTCCTTGAAGGTCGCGGAGACCCGGCGCTCGATGCGCATCCTGTTCGTGTCGATGGGGCATGCGTTACTGAACCGCGGCAGCGTGGTCCGATAAGCCCGCAGGAGAAAGATGGCTTCGATCAGATCGCCACGGGCCTGGCGCACGGCCATCGCCGCAAGCTCGGGGTCGTAGAGAGAGCCCTCCGCCATCACGCGATCAACAGCAAGGGATAATTGGTTGACGATTTGCTCGACGGAGAGCGCCGGTACATTGCGATCTCCACGCCGGCGATCAGCCATGAGACGATGCGCATTTGAGATCGCCGCCTCTCCACCTTTAACCGCGACATACATGGCTCAGGCCTCCACAAGACGGGTGGTGCGCGGCAGTGCGAGCAGTTCGCTGCCACAGATCATCAGCAGGTCGAAGCCCAGCGGAAAGCGGGTCGCATTGATCGCCATTGTTTCGGTGAATCCGTCGGGCAGGCCGCGTGGCGCGATAGTGGCAGCGGTCTCGATGCCGGGGCCACGGATCGTCAGCGGCGTGCCATCGCACAGGCTTTCCACCGGCAAAACCAGTGTTGCGGAGCGATCGGGATAGGAGAGAGAGCCCATTGCGAAGTTCCGCCAACCACTGACCGGGCTGTTCTTGGACAGAACCGCAAAGATCGCTGTCGATGGGTCTTTGGTGACTGCGGCTCCTGTATGGAACGTCAGCCATGACGCAGCCGCATCTGTGCCATTGTCTTCAAACCAGACCGGCGTCTCATAATCGGCGAGCGTTGCTAGCCGTTCTTATGCATGGGAAGGTTGATGAAGGCTGGCGAGTGTAGCTTAAGCACTTGAAGCAGCGTAGGATTTGGTTGTTGAGACTAATCCCTGCCACCAATTGCCCTGTGCCACACTCGCCATGCCGGACGATACACCTGCCACCTTCCCGTTTCCAGCCGTTGGCCGCAAGAAGATCACCGCTGCTTTCGACGGTGGGCGCCTG
>NZ_VOSK01000183.1 GCF_009296175.1 Microvirga tunisiensis
TTTGCTCTTCTGCTGCATGGCTCGTCCCCTGTGCGGGAGGCTCGGCGCCGGCCCATCCAGCGCAACCCTCGCTCATCGCATAGTGTGGACGAGCCACCTCCGCCGGCAACGAACATACGGTCTGCCATCATGAGCACCCAATCATCTCTGGACCATCACAGCTCTGCCTCCGTCGATGATGTCGACTTGGAGCCGGACGATACGGGAGGCGATCCGGCCTCCCCGGCACCGGTCCGGCACACGGATCTTCGCTCCATGATCAACTCTGCACAGCGGCACTCGCTGCGCGACCTGTTGGTCATACCTATGCTCAAGCAGGCGCTCGGATCTGCTCTGGTGCGCCAGCTCAAGCGCGGCGACTCCACGCTGGCGCTGGTGATTGCCGTCCCCTCGCCCGCTTGGGTCGCGCCGCTGAGCGAGGCGCTCACACGCTTAGCGTTCCAGGGGCTCATGATCATCGGACCTTCGGAGCGGTTGCAGCGGGCTGACGAGGCCGCGCGGCGGGCCGAAGAAGCAGCTAAGGCGCTCAGCAAGGGGGTGAGCGTCATCGGGATTGCGGTCACTCCCTCCCAGGAGCTCTCAAAGGTCCTGCTCGGCGCCGCGGATGCGGTCGTCACCGTCCCCCCGCCAGACGCCACTCTGGCCAACCGCGCCATCCGCCGCTTCACCCGCAAGGGGCAGGCGGAGGCTCTGTCGGCCCGCGATCTCGCCGGTCTTGACTGGCCGGATTTCGTTGCAGCCTTCCGCCGGGGCTCGAGCCGCCAGGAGATTGCAAGGCGGCTGGCGCGGGCCGCGGCCGCGCGCTCCTCGGTGTCTTTCGCCGAGAATGGGCCGCCGCTTTCAGCTTTGACCGGCTACGGCCCGGCTCTCGAATGGGCGCAGGCTCTTGTCCATGAGATCGATGCGATGCGTGCGGGCCATGCTCCGGTGGCCGTCCTGGAAAGCGCGCTGCTCGCCGGCCCGCCGGGGACCGGTAAAACCCTGCTGGCCCAAGCCCTGGCACGGGAAGCCGGGCTGCCACTCGTCACATCGAGCGTAGCCGCATGGTTTTCCGCCTCGGACGGACATCTTGGGGCTGTGATCAGGGAACAGGCCAACTTCTTCGCCTCCCTGCGAGCCAATCGCCCCTGTGTGGGATTTCTTGATGAGATCGATGCCTTACCGAGTAGACTAGGCTTGGGCGGATCACGCAACGCCGATTTTTGGACGCCGCTGATTACCGGCGTTCTGCTGAACGTCGATCAGCTGCGCCAAGCCTGCCCTGATGTAATCTTCCTGGCGGCTACTAACCACCCGGAGCGTGTCGATCCTGCCCTGCGCCGTCCAGGCCGCCTGGATCGCGTGTTCGAGATCGCCCCGCCCGACGTGGCAGGGCTGACTGGCATCCTGAGGGCGCATCTCAGGGCTGAGCTCGCTGGCGCTGATCTGAGCTCTGTGGCGCAGCTCCTGCTCGGGCGGGTGGGTGCCGCTGCCGTGCAGGTGGTGCATGCCGCCCGCCGGCGCGCCCGTCTCGCTGGCCGTGCTCTCACGCTCGAGGATCTCCTCGCCGAGGCCAGCCCGCCGGAGCCACGCAGCCTCGCTGAGCTGAAAGCGTGTGCCATTCATGAAGCTGGCCACGCCGTCGTAGCGTTGGCCCTCGGCCGCACCCTCCAGGGCGTGTCACTGCAGCTGGCCGGCGCCAGCGGCGGGATGACCCGCATCGAGCATCCGGGCTTCATCCCGACCCGGAGCGTGATCGAGGACACCGTGGTGATCGGCCTCGCTGGCCGGGCCGCTGATATCGTGCTGGGATCCGGCGCGAGTGCCGGGGCAGTGGGCGATCTGGCGATCGCCACACGCGAGCTTTCGGCCTTGCATGCCAGCTTCGGTCTCGGCCGCACGCTGCTGCACCGAGCCGAGGCCGAGGATGCCAGTGCACTGGTGCGCCTTGATGGCCGGTTTGCCCAGAGCATCGAGGCCGATCTCCGGCGACTGCTGGACCGCGCGATTACAATCGTGACGAAGCATCAGTCTGCGGTGTTGGCGGTGGCAGAGTGGCTTCTCGCCCGCCGAGCCCTGTCGGGGGCACAGGTGCAAGCCCTCCTGGAAACTCATTCACTCTCGGCTGCTGCAACGTACGATGTTCCAGCCGGTGCAGCCCGGACAGATAGCGTCGATGCTCTCGATAGCGGCCACGAAGGGATCATCCTGCCCAGCTGAAACCAGTTTCCCGGTCCCGTCTGTTTCCAATCCTATCCATCTCCCATGAGCTGTTTATGTCGATCCTTCTCCCCCTCCCCTCTCGCCGCAGTCACTCCTGCCCAGGCTCGTGCCTACGGGCCGCAACGGCGACCCGCTTTCATCTGCCAGACGACCCCACACCGTTCGATCCGCCGGAGATCGCTTGGTGGCGCTCGGGGGCAGGGATGATCCTGGTTCAGCCTGGCCGCTCAAGCGAAAGCAACCGTGTCCTTCTTAGCTTTGAATACCATTGGCAGCCTCTGCGGGACTCGTGGCACGCGATTGCTAACGTTCTTAAAGAGGCGGAGCTGGAGTACGAGGTGCGCCGCCCTGTCGAACCACGGGCTCTCGTGGTGCAGCCGCGGGATGCATCCTTGGGATTGTCACCTGGTGAGCAACGCTGGCCCGGGAGCGTTAGCAGACGCCGCGTTATCGCGGCTGACATCGATCAGCTTCGCGCATCCCTTCGCCCTGCGATCAATGGTTCTGCTATGCTGAATCATGGAGTGATCGGCCTAGTGGCTAGCGCGCCACTCACATCTGAGGCACAAGCCCGAGGCCGTGAGGTGATCACGGCGTGGGATGAACTCCAGGCCGCAGACGTCCTGGCACTGGCCAGAAGCGGTCTTGCATTCTGGCGCAGCGTCGCGATTTCAGCGGGTTTTGATCCCACTCGCCTGCATCAGATCAGGCTGACACCACCTTTACGAAATCGGCGTCGGAAATCGATCAGAGGTCAGTCACCATGGTACCGATCGAATGGTGTCTGCCATGGGAAGGGCGCAGATTCAGCTCTGGCCAGGGCGAGATTTCAGTAGGTGAGATTGGTGAGGCGCCTCACATGGATCGACCGCACTCCTGCGATGGGACAGTCAAAGGCCGCTTCCAGCGACCTTCTTTCCATTCGATAGACAACAACCGTGGTGACGCGATTGCCAATCTCGCAGATGGCGTGCTCAGACCGCGACCTCAATAGAGGCTCAGCAGCGCCCGTCATTTAGGATGCCATGGATGATTCCCTTCTGGAGCCAGAAAGTTGCCCAATGGCCCTCTAATCGGCTTCTGACTAAGCGAACACAACTTTGCTGCACTGGTTGGCCGCAAAATCGGCCTGAGATGCCGTCTCAAATCCCCTAAGAGATCCCATGGGGGTGGATAGCGATCTGCTCTCTGGCAGAGTGAGGTTGCGATTCCACTCACGCTGGAGGCGACCCATGTCAGTTGAACCCGGATCCGAGCCGACCGCAATCCGCACCAATCTTGGCGCAATCTTTGTCTCGATGGAACTCGACCGGCTCGAGTTGCTGCTGGAGCAGATCAAGGCCGTGGAGGCCGAGCGCGATAGCCTCCTGGCTCGGATCAGAGAGGCCAGTGCCGCGCAACCCGCAGCCCTGTTGCTTGGCCTGAAGGGCATTGGAGCGGAGTTTGCTGCTCTTCTCTGGTCGGAGGGGATGTTCCGCAGCTTTAGCAACCGCCGGCAGGTAGCCGCCTATGCGGGCTTGGCGCCAACTCCTTGGAAGAGTGGATCGGTTGATCGGGAACAGGGCGTGTCGAAAGCCGGCAACGCGCGGCTACGCACAACCATGATCCAACTGGCTTGGCTCTGGCTGCGCCATCAGCCGGCCTCGGCGCTCAGCTGTTGGTTCCGGCAGCGGATCGCGCGCAATGGCGGCCGCCTGAAGAAGCCGATGATCGTGGCACTGGCCCGCAAATTGCTCGTCGCCTTGTGGAAATACACGACCGCGGCGTCGTGATCGAGGGAGCTGTGGCAACCTGACGGCCGGCACCCCCATATCATCCTATCTTCCGGGACCTGATCAGTTCCGGCAGATCCAGGTGAGACGAACCGAAGAGCGGACTTGGCTTGAAAGGCCGTCTAAGAGAATGGTCTCGTCCTCCTGAGCCGCGCCCGTCGTATGCGGGAAGGTGGTGCCGCTGCAAGAAGAGAGCAGCGACCGAATGTGAGTTTGAACCGAGCCGGACACGGCTCGCGTCATGCAACGGCTCAGAACCTGGATCTGGAACAATCGATCGGAGGTTGCCCCATGAGCAACTGATTTAACAAACTTAACTCATCCAAGCCCATGTGAGTCCGCATTGCTGTCCTTAGGCTGGACCTTGTGTCAGGTTTCATGGCTGGAGATCGGCTCCATGGGGAGGCTGATCCCATCGTAGACCTCAGCTACCGAGAGGATCACTCTGATGGCAGGCATCGCGACCTCCTGCTCCAGCTCAAGCAGGATGCGCAGCGGCCAAGAGCAGTTCTCGTCCCTGAGCCACAGGAACACCATTGGGGCATTCGGCCCGATGAGCAGACTGTAATCGCAGGAGCTAACCTGCTTGTACCCTCCGCCCTTTCGAAAGCCTCGGTATCAAGGGCGCTCGCTGAGCGATGACATTGGCACGCAAACCATTCGGGTTGCTATACTCTAGGGTCATGGTGCTACAGTTAAAGCAGGTGAATTGATCACGGAACTTGCTATACACCTCGATCTCCCGATCACCGTTGGACGCGCGGCGAAGACTGTTTACTCGAAGCCCAGCCATGTTTTTCAGTTGTACGTCCGGTGCATGACCGAAGGCCGCATCCCGGTCGTGCCGAGCACTCCTGTCCGGATCAGTGATCAACCATGGATGCAGGGCAAAGCGATCTCGACGATGGCGAGCGTCTTGTCGTCTCGGCCGTTCAAGCCATCGCTTCTCCTCAAGGCGGTTTCACCTGGCTCATTGGATTATTGCGTCATGAAACAATCGTCAGCATGCAAGGACTAACTCTGCCCTTTCACCTCAACTCTTGGGTCCTAGCTGGAGGAGATGTGAGAGAGCGCACGAAGGCAGACGTGAGTGGAAGAGGCGTTGAGCTGGATCAAAGGCGACCAAGCAAGGAAATCAGAGCCTTCGGGCTCCATGGCTGATACCTGTCACCAAATTTTGCATCCTAAGTGCGACATTTAGAGAGCTTGTGCCACCCTGTGTAGATCATGATGACCTGCCGACAGGTTAAATTAACCTGTCGGCAGGTCGTCGGCAGGTCGCCGGTAGGTTATTTTGATCTACGGACGCCTACAAACCCTTCACCGCCGAAGTCATGTGCGGAGCGACGCAGCCATAGGTCGTCAATCATTGAGTACCTTGCGGTCTAAGAGTTCCATTGGTTGGAAACTTGCAGGCCAATCAGCTGGCTTCTTATAAGCATGCGAGACTCTCACCGGACGAATATCTGGCTGGTCTGACTTGCCCCTCGTTCAAGCAACATTCGCACGTAGAATTCACCAACCCATAGTGGGTTAGATATTCGGCGAGAAATTGGTGCACCCCGCGTTGTTCCATGCATCATCCTCGATAGCATTTGTCATGAGGAGGAACCCTCATGGGATTTGCTTACGTACGGGCACTGAAGCTCAAGAATATTCAATACCTCATCAAGCAGGGGCGCCATGCTCTCCGGAAGGACACGACGAGCGAAGTCCGCCCTGGAGCGAAGCCCGGGACTGCCGTGATCTGGACGCCGCCTGACTTGCCCGAGGGAGTTGACCCGAGGGACTATCGCGCCCTCTATCGCCTTTCCAAGAACAGCCGTGGCTTTGCGGAGCGGCAGAACGCGGCGATCGGCCTGCATCTGCTTGTGGGCGTCTCCTCCTCCTGGATCAAAGCCGCGGGGGGCCTGCACGATCCCGAGAACCCGCGCAACGAAAAGCTCCGTGATGCCGCTGTCGCCTGGGTGGAATCCTGGGCCGGCGCGGGATCGGTCATCGGCGCTCGCCTCGATCTCGACGAAGCCGGCGGAGGCGTAGTCGATGTATTCGTTGTCCCGGTCTTCGAGCAGAAGCACAAATCCGGCAGCACGAAGCTGACGGTCAGCGTCAACAAAGCCCTAACCGGACTTCAAGCGACCCATAAATCTGACTACTCCTATGAGGCGCTCCAGACGTCCTGGCACGCCTACGCGCAAGAGCACCTGGACAAGACCCTGCAACGGGGCGAGCCGAAGTATAAAACCAATCGTGAGCATCTGAGCATCGCGGAGTACAAGCGCCAGCAAGACCACCTGCAGAAGGAAGCGGCCCTCCGGAAGGAGCAGGAAGAACTCGCCGATCGCGAGGCTGCTGTCGCCGATCGCGAGGCTGCTGTCGCGGAGCGGGAGAGGCTGGCCGAGCAGGCCAGGGCAGACTTGGAGTGGGAGGCCGCCGAGATCTCGCAGGAGCGCGTCGCGTTCAAGGCAGCGATCGCCGTTCTCTCGGATCCCGGCCTGAGAGCCATCCGTCCACCATCCCATGAGGGTAGCAAGTGGCGGTTTGATACCCCGCACCTTGCAACCCTGCGGCCCGCGATCCTGCAAGCCCGCCCGCTCTGGCCTGTCATGCATGACCTCCTGGCGGCGGCGCAGGACAAGCATCGTGTGGCTGACAGGCGCCTGGCTGAACTCCATGCCCTTCGTGATGAGGTCGATGAGCACCTCCGCGAGTGCATCGACGAAGCGGCCTGCGAGGCTGGCCCGTCCTGGATGTCCGGCCGTCCCTAACGGGTTGAGGTGGTCCGGAAGCCTTAGGCCACCTAGCCTGCCACCTGCCCACGTTGACTACAGCAGTTCAGACGGCCCACTGTTCTGGAAATTCTGGATATTCTTGATCTGATATCGGCAAGGAGATCCGCTCATGCGCACCTTCACCACGGCCGACCTCAACAAGAAGGTCGGGGACATCACCGACGCCGCCCGTCGGAAGCCTGTCCTGCTGACTCACCACCGCCAGCCCCGCTTCGCCCTGATGTTGGTCGAGGCCTATGAAAGCCTGACGCAGAGCAAGGCCACCGGCAGGCGCACCGGCTTCACCTTGGAAACGATGCCGGGCGATGTCGCTGACGGCCTGCTTGCCTCGCCAATCTGTATGAGCGCGAGATGGACTCAAGCGGAACATCGAAACGGTAGAACGCCGGCAACTTCGATTAAACAGAATACCGTCACGATGTAGACCGCTTGCACAGGAATAACGGGAGTAGCGACCGACCACCGACCTTAGCCAGACATCGCCCTGCTCCATGATGGGCCTTCAGGACACTAGGCTGATTCCAAGCGCCGATAGCTTAGGCGCCGCCCAGGTCGATATGGTTGACGTAGTCGTTTCGAACTCCATATTGTAACCAGAGCAACCAAGGAGGCTATTATGACCCGGGAATCGGCATCGCCCGGTTTTATGTTAAACATCCACGCCGAACCCGACTCAGTGCAAGCGGCGTTCTTGCGTCGGGCCCTGGCCGCCCTAGAGCGGATCGCCAGCAGCGTCCCGACGAAGACCCTGACCGAGGCCCTGGCCGCCCCAACCGATGTCGGCTCGCTCGCCCAGCTCCTGAGCCGGTCCGAGGTGGTCGGCTCGGCCATCACCGAACTTGACCCGCTCGCCCCGGCTCTAGCGCGGGGTGTCGAGCACCGTCAGACGCTTCTGAAGCTGGCCGGCGGTATCTTGTCGGCGGACGAGGCTGGCCGGATCCTTGGGATCACGCGCCAAGCCGTCGACAAGCGGCGGCGCGCCGGCGCCTTGCTGGCGGTCCGGGAGGGAAGCGACTGGCGCTATCCGGTCTGCCAGTTCGAGGACGGCGAGGTGGTGGCTGGCATCCCGGAGGTCGTGCGCGGCTTCAGTTCCTCAGGCCCGTGGGTGGCCCTAGACTTCCTCCTCGCCCCTGACACGGTCCTGGCAGGCCGCACGCCGCTGGAGGCGCTGAAGGCCGGCGACCGCGAAGAGGTGCTGCGCCTGGTGCGTGGGTTTCAGGGCGATGGCTTCGCGTGAGCCCCTCGCCACCTTCCAGACCTCGGGGCCCGACCGGGGCTGCACCCCCGCCGCCTGCCTGGCTGGGCAGCAGGAGCCTGCCGCTCGACCTCCTGCCGGCCGAGACCGTTTTGCACCGGATCCACCGCGCCGTGCTCGGACCGGTGTTCTTCGGTCCCGGCTTGGGCGTCCCGCCGATCTATCGCTTCGATAGCGCGAGCAGCCGGTTCGGCGTGCTGTATGTCGGCTTGAGCCGCGCTGGCGCGGTGGCGGAAACCCTGCTGCGCAACCCGCAGCGCCTGATGATCGCCATGTCGGACATCACGGACCGCGCCGCGACGGAGCTGGCCTGCCGCCGTGAGCTGCGCGTCGTGAAGCTTTATGGTTCAGGCTTGCAGGCGGTGGGCACCGACAATGCAATCTCCACCGGCCCGTATGGACCATGCGGTTTGTGGGCGGACGCCCTCTGGGATCATCCAGACCAGCCCGACGGGATCGCGTATCAGTCCCGGCATGACTCGAACGAGATCTGCTTGGCGCTCTTCGAGCGTCCTGACCTGACGTTCGACATCAGGTCGACGAAGCCGCTAACCGCGATGTTGCACGAGATCGCTGCCTTTCTCGATGCACACGGCAAATCCCTTTCGCCCGCATAGCGGGCAACGTCTTCCGGTTAGACCGCGAAATGCGCTCACGTCGAGCGGCCGCTGCCCGGCAACATGTTTGGGATCGAGGCCCAAGGCCCCAAATCCAACCAGTCGGAGGAACGACAGTTCGCCGTCATACGCTACCCTTTGGCTAACTTCCGAGGAGCCCCAGAGGCGGACCGTCACCGCCGTTCCCGGCACGGAAGGTTGACATCAGCGCCAGGAAGGGAGCCTTGGTTCACCCTGCGCCATCTCCTTGATGTCCTGGCACGACCAGGCTCGGTTGACCTTTGTCGAAATACGACAGCACCGGCGTTTTTAGAGCTCCGACCTAGTGTTGACACATGGTTCATGTCTAGAGCGCATCCTCGGCCGACCAGAAGGCTGTAACACGACAGGATTTACTAAGGGGTGCACCATGAGCGATAAGCAAGCTAATCAACGTGGATCGATGGCTAAGCTTCACCCCGTCGCCGCCCCTCCCATCGATGAGAACACCGCATCGATGGTCGATCTGCTGCAGGAGCATTTGCGATTGGCTCGCGAAGGCAAGCTGCGCTCGCTCGCCGTCGTCTCCGTATCTGCTGGTGGATCCGCCATTGGCACCCAGTGGTCGTGCGATCCTGGCGACATGGCATCGCTGATCGGCAAGCTAACCGTCCTCACCCACGATCTCATGGCCGCTCGCAAGTAAGTATTGGGCCGATCGCCACATGGATGATCTCCTCCAGCAGAGACGAGCGGTTTCACCACCCAGGAGGGTAAGGCGCCGGGCCTCCGAGGTCCGCTGCGACAGCCTGGGCAACATCCCTCCCCTGACCAATCTATCTGCTTCGGGATGCGGGTGGCACCGGGCCGTTCAGGCACCTCGTGAAAAGGCAAAGGCAGCATTCTGCCAGCCAGACATCTGGCCGTTACCATAGATGAGGCAAGGTCGCTGCGCGCTTGATTGGGCCGGGTCGATCAAGTTAATCGCAGATCAAGGGAGGTCGCGATGGCACTGTTGAGACGAGAGCTGCACAGGATCGCTAAAGGCCCGGTCGCCAATGATGAGGATACTTGGTCATTGGTGTTCGATACAGACACAAAGCGCCTTTACGTCGAGCACGAGTGGCAGCACGTGGACGTGCGCCGGGGTGGAGCCTCGGACAACGGGACAGAGCAAATCGAAATAGCTGAGTATATGCTCCAAGGCGGGCAGACCGCCGGGCACCGCGAACTGTGGCGCCTCATCAGGATTCTGTTTGATGAACCAAACGCCCCACAGCACGAGTAGCGCGATCCTAGCCGAGCGGCAGCCGATTGTGGCGCATCCAGATTAGTTTGTGCAGCGCCCGAACTTCTACCTGAGCCGGCCGTTCTCGGCCTAGGGTGGGTTCTTCGGAGAACGGTCATGGGCGCTGATGAGAGTTCGACAAAACGCGGCTTTGCTTCAATGAGTGAGGAACGGCGTCGCGAGATTGCAAGCAAAGGCGGCAAGAGCGTTCCGGCTGAAAAGCGGTATTTTGCTCAGAACACTGCATCTGCCTCCGAAGCCGGCCGTAAGGGAGGCCAGAACTCCCCGGGCCGCGGGAAGGATCGTCAAGAGTAGCACCATAGGCCAAGCTAGTGGGCAACCTCCTGATAGGGAGCATCAAAGAATCTGAAACCGTCGAAGAACAGGATCCTGCCTGAGAACAATCCGGGTTTACCTTTGCTCATGTTCCTACACGCCTCTGAGCAGATAGCCGCGTCGACGCTTGCGCCGGAGCAGGTTTCGAGGGCTTCCACAGCCCGTGATTGGTTTTCGTAGAGCTCGATCCTCCTCTGCCCCGGCTGGCCGATGCGGCCCCACTCGCGGATCAGTGTCGCATCACCAAACAGGCTAGGTTCGATCGACAGCACATAGTAGCGAGCCATGTTGCAACTCGCATCGAGCCTGTCGAGGACCAGGTACTGGAGCGTGTCTTGGGACATGCCTTCATGTTGATGAGGCCATGTGCTGAGGTCCAATCAAAGTCTTGAATCCATCAAGCCTCAACGATTCACAACAGTGATGCACTCCGCCTTCGACACATCGGTCTAGAAACTCACAAGCCCTAATCGCTCGTCGAGACCTGCGTCTCGCCTACCCTCACAGCGTCAGCTATCGTCTTCCCTGAGGGAGGCTCTGCGTGGCCTTTTCCAGTGCCATGACACGCTCCTCAAGAGCGTCAATCGCTGTCAGCGTATAGGCTAGGCTCCCCGCCGCCAGCACCACGGCAGCAATTGCGGCAACCAGCGTGCCAATCTCGATGGCTTTGCGCTGGTCATGCGTCCGATGCAGAGCCTTTTTCAGATACCGCTCGAAGATCACGTAGAGGAAGAGGCCGCCCACGACGGTTGAAATCAACACCATACTTTTTCACTCCTCGTTCTTCATTCCCGCCCTCACTGACACCCGGCACACTGACACAGTCAGCCATCTCGCAGTGAACGGTCCCCTCCTCATGACATGCGCCGTCTCCTCATGGCCAGGAGCTCGACGGCAAGATTGATCTTGCCGGATTTCACCATGCGGGTCAGCGCGCGGAAGTAGCCGCCCGGGTTCTTGATCCGGCTCTCGCCGCCGTTCTTGGCGGCATCGTCCTCGTAGAGCTGCAGCACGTAGATCACCGCAATGGCTGCCCTGACGGTCCCGATGTCCTCCACCGCCTCGGCCCAGGCGCTCTCATGCGCCCCAAGGGAGGCGCGCAGGTAACGGCCGGCGGAGACGATATCCGCCAGATCCCGCACGGGCTGGCCGAAGTCGCTGAGGGTGGGGCAGGCCTCAAGGATCAATTCCGGTGATAGGTGCTCTGACGTTTGTTCGGTTGAACGAACCGCCTCAGCTTTCGTCGGAAAGCCCTTGTTACAAGTTTCACTAGGAGATCCGTTGTTGTTATTAATGTGACGGACTCCGAGTCCGGCATTGCCCGCTTGATAGAAGGCTTCTTCAGCATCAGTTCTCAACAGCTGCCAGGCATCGAGAAGATCAGCCGGCAGCGTCACCTTGGATCGGGCTGGCGTACGGGCCTGCAGGGTCTTCAGCTCACCCTCCAACGCAATGCAGTCGACCTCAGGGAAATGCTCCGCCAAGGCCGCCAGGGCCTCCTCGGTGGCGCGCCTACAGATGGTGACCTCGTCAAAGGTCCGCTTTTGGACCTCGCGCAGTTGCTTCTGCTCCATGAGCATCACGGTCCAGTCGCCGCGGCGGGCATAGACCGGGGTCAGATCGAACCCGAAGGCGTCCACCACCTGCCCGGCCAGGTCCTTGACGGCATAGCGCTTGCCGTTGGGAGAATCCTTAGGGACAATCAGCTGCAGATCGATCAGCTGGCGCAGGATACGTCGGATCGCCCGCTCGGTCAGGCCGGTGCGGCTCATCAGGTAGTCGTTGGACGGCCAGACCAGCAGCCGCTCCCATTCCTGCTCGCCCCAGCAGGCGACGAGCTCCGACAGGACCGCCCGCTGGGCCGGCCTGAGGTCGAGGGCCTTGCCGGCATCCCGCGCGGCGGCCGAGAGTTCTTTCCGTGTGACTGTGCGCTCGGCCTCGAGCGCAAGCTTCCTTGCGGCCAGAGCGGCATGTCTCAGCCGCCGGCCTCCTGACGATGCAAGCTGCATCGCACCCTCCATGTTGAGGGCAAAGCGGGAGCGTTCACCGAAACCGATGCTCTTGACAGTCAGTTTGTCGGGATGGCATAAGAATGTTGCGACACAATTCAAATGCCCACCCTCGCGGTGGTCTCCAAAGGCCCTCGAAGTTTCCAGCTTCGTGGGCCTTTTGCTTTGCCTGATTTACGTCACGACATTTCGATCCTTCTGGGCGAACATGGCCTCGAGGGCATGGGTGATGACAGCCTCACGGGACCTGAAGCGACCGCTTTCGACAGCTTGGTCGATCGCAGTGCTCAGAAGCCCGGGAATCCAGACGTTCACTTCCTTGTCTCCCCGTTCCCGGCGAGACTTGCGGAAGCGCTGAACCCGTTCGATCCCTTTCACGTCAGGCATGGCATCCACCCGTTACACTCGTGCCGTTACGAGACATGACCGATTCTGAGTTGGCTGTGGAGTCGCGCGTCAAGAATCCATTCACAATAGATCGATTCAGCGGTGGGAAACTTCTTTAGCTAGAATCATTTAGCTGAAAGGGCGGATTCAATTCGCATGCAAAAGCCCGGTTCCAAGTGATTCTCAGTTACTCACTAGATTCTGGAATAGAAGCCAAACCGGACAAACTCCGATTCGCCCGCCTGCTTTTGACTCTCCCGCGCCCTGTGGGCTTGGTTAAGAACTATTAACCAGACCAGATTGGGACTTGGATACTTCGCGATGTCTCGCGCACGACTCTAGCCGTTCTTATGCATGGGAAGGTTGATGAAGGCTGGCGAGTGTAGCTTAAGCACTTGAAGCAGCGTAGGATTTGGTTGTTGAGACTAATCCCTGCCACCAATTGCCCTGTGCCACACTCGCCATGCCGGACGATACACCTGCCACCTTCCCGTTTCCAGCCGTTGGCCGCAAGAAGATCACCGCTGCTTTCGACGGTGGGCGCCTG
>NZ_VOSK01000184.1 GCF_009296175.1 Microvirga tunisiensis
TGCGGATGAAGGGAGTGCATCACGTCCTCCTGCGGTGAGAAGCTCGGCGTCGCAGGCCGTCAAAGCGCCAAGTGTACTCCTCAATGGCGTAACGCACCCGATCCCAACAACGTTCCGCCACCAAACAATTAGATCGATCATCTCTCCAATGCGATAGCGGAAATAATGCCGGTGCGCCTGCGCCAGGTAGTCCACGGCATGGTGGCCGACATCCATGCTGCCAGCCGCAACCTCATGCAGAAGAGGTTTCCAGATATGGGTCCTGGAGCGTTCGACGAGCGTCGCCTGTGCTTTTTTATGTCGACCGAGCCGGTCTCCCAGCTTGGTCACAAGCTGCAGCCCTGCCGCACCGCCGCCAACAACCACAATCTGATGGAGAGACGACTCCGCACGGGGCTGTGAGGTGGGCTCCTGCTGATGGTCCGCACGTGTATCCGAACTACGCTCGTCGGACATAGTCATTGCTCCCTCGGGCTTGCCGCTCACACCCGGATCGGCTGTGGGACACCCGCCTCAGCGACATCATCCTCTACCTTCACCGTTTCTGGCTCATTGGCTTCAAGATCCGTCTCCTGGTTCAAGCGCTGGTGGAGGCGCTTTTCATCGAGAGCGCTTTCCCATTTCGCAACAACGACAGTCGCCAGACCATTGCCGATCAAGTTGGTGAGGGCCCGCGCCTCCGACATGAAGCGATCGATTCCAAGAATCAGGGCGATGCTTGCGACCGGGATTGTGCCGACCGAGGCAAGTGTCGCAGCCAAAACGATGAAGCCGGATCCAGTGACTCCGGCCGCTCCCTTTGAGGTGAGCAGGAGAATCAGGATGATGCCCAGTTCCTGCGACAGGGTCAGGTCGGTGTTGGTTGCCTGGGCGAGGAACACCGCCGCCATCGTCAGATAGATGCAAGTGCCATCGAGATTGAAGGAGTATCCGGTGGGAATCACGAGCCCGACCACAGAGCTCTCGCAGCCCAGGTTCTCCATCTTGGCGATCATGCGCGGGAGCACCGACTCCGAGGACGAGGTACCGAGGACGATCAGCAACTCTTCCTTGATGTACCTGATGAACTTGAAGATGGAAAACCCGCACAGCGCCGCAATGCCGCCCAGGACGCCAAAGATGAACAGCAGGCAGGTCGTGTAGAAGGCGAGCATGAAGTTGCCGAGCGACCACAGAGTTCCCACCCCGTACTTGCCGATCGTGAAGGCCATCGCGCCGAACGCGCCAATCGGGGCCAGCTTCATGATCAAGCCGACGATGCGAAAGAAGATGTGACTGACGATGTCGATGAGACGCAGCACCGGCTCGCCATGCGTACCAAGAGCCTGCAAGCCGAAGGCGAACAGGATCGCGAAGAACAGGACCTGGAGGATTTCACCAGTCGCAAAGGCGCCGACAACCGTCGACGGAATGATCTCCATCAGGAACCCGATGGTACTCTGGTCCTTCGCCTTTGTGGTGTAGGTCGCGATTGACGAAGTGTCGACGCGGGAGAGATCGACATTCATCCCGACACCCGGCTGCCATAGATTGACGACGATCAGTCCGATCACCAGGGCAAGTGTCGTCACGACCTCAAAATAGATGAGAGCCTTTAGGCCGACCCGGCCGACCTTTTTCATGTCCTTCATGCTCGCGATGCCATGCACGACCGTGAAGAAGATGATCGGCGCGATGAGCATCTTGATCATCTTGATGAAGGCGTCGCCCAGGGGCTTCATCGCTTCGCCGAGGGAGGGATAGAAGTGGCCGAGGGCGACACCCAGCACGATCGCCGTGAGTACTTGGACGTAGAGGTGCTGATACCATCGGCCTTTATGGTGGGATTCCAGGACTGCCGTTGTCGGGGTTACCGTTGCCATTGCAAATCCTCCCTCCAAGAGGTTCTGTCAGTTGTCATGCGGGGCTGATCCGGCCGCCACCGCGGTCAATGCGGTCATATTTACAATTCCTCGTACAGTCGCGGTGGGGGTGAGGATATGGACTGGCTTGGCGGCACCGAGCAGGATCGGCCCGACGCTGATTCCCTGCCCGGCGACCATCTTGAGGGCGTTGAAGGTGGCATTCGCGGCATCGAGGTTCGGCATGATCAGGAGGTTCGCCTCGGCCGAAAGCCGCGCATCCGGGAAGATGCGGTTGAGCAACGGCCTGCTGAGCGCTGCATCTGCATGCATCTCGCCTTCGACTTCGAGATCTGGGGCGCGGCGATTGATCAGTTCGAGCGCGTCCCGCATCTTGCGTGCCGACGGATCACTGGCGGTCCCGAAGTTGGAGTGCGATACGAGGGCGATGCGCGGTGTCTGGCCAAAGCGCCTCAGCTCGGCCGCGGCCAGAATAGCCATCTCGGCGATCTCCTCTGCCGTGGGGTCAAGGTGGATATAAGGATCACAGATGAAGACAGTGTGCCGCGGCAGCTGGAGCAGGCCCATCGCGGCGAAGCTGTGGGCCCCCTCTGCCTGTCCGATGACCTCCTCAACGTAGCGCAGATGATTGGCATAGGCCCCGAATGTGCCGCACAGGAGCCCGTCCGCTTGGCCGCCACAGAGCAGCATTGCCCCGATCAGGGTGCTGTTGCGCCGTGTTTCGGCTGCTGCGACATCACGGGACAGGCCGTGCCGCTTGCGTTGCTGATAATAGGCCTCCGCGGCGTCAGCCATGGCATCGTGATCGTCGAAGCTGGCGATCTCGATGTCGCGGCCGGGTTGCAGGCGAAGGCCCAACGCTGCGATTTTCTGGGCGATCACGTCCGGCCGACCCACCAGGATTGGCGTTGCAAGGCTCTCATCGACCACCACTTGGGCAGCGCGAAGGACACGGTCGTCCTCACCTTCCGCATATACGATGCGCTTGCGGCCGGACGCGGCGGCCGCGGCAAAGACCGGCTGCATCACCGTTCCGGAGGTGTAGACAAACCGCTGGAGGGACCGCCGATACTCCTCGAGGTTCGGCAGCGGCCGGGTCGCCACGCCGCTGTCCATCGCCGCCTGGGCGACGGCTGGCGCGACCTTCGTGATCAGCCGTGGGTCGAACGGGCGTGGGATGAGATAATCAGGGCCGAAGCTGATGTCCTGAATGCCGTAGGCGGCCGTTACGACGTCCGACTGCTCGGCCTGCGCGAGCTCGGCGATCGCCCGGACTGCTGCGAGCTTCATCTCCTCATTGATCGTGCTGGCGCCCACGTCGAGGGCGCCACGGAAGATGAACGGGAAGCAGAGAACGTTGTTGACCTGGTTGGGATAGTCTGATCGCCCGGTGGCGATGATGGCATCCGGCCGAACCTCTTTCGCGAGCTCCGGCCGGATCTCCGGGTCGGGATTGGCGAGGGCCAGGATCAGCGGCCTCTCCGCCATGGTTCTCACCATCTCGGGCTTGAGGACACCGGCAGCCGAGAGACCGAGAAAAATGTCGGCTCCCTCAACGATCTCGCCGAGGGTCCGAGCGGAGGTCGGACGGGCATACTGCGCCTTCTGCTCGTCCATGGCCTCGGTGCGACCTTGGTAGACGACGCCCTTGGAATCGGTGATGAGGATGTTCTCCTTGCGAACGCCGAGGCCGACCAAGATATTGAGACACGCGATCGCCGCCGCGCCGGCTCCTGAGCAGACGAGCTTGACGTCCTCGATGCGCTTGCCGACCACCTTCAGGCCGTTGAGGACAGCCGCCGCAGCGACGATCGCTGTCCCGTGCTGATCGTCGTGGAAGACCGGGATCTTCATGCGCTCGCGCAGCTTCGTCTCGATCACGAAGCATTCGGGTGCCTTGATGTCCTCCAGGTTGATGCCGCCGAAGGTCGGCTCGAGCGAGGCGATGATGTCGATGAGCTTGTCCGGGTCGGTCTCATCGATCTCAATGTCAAACACATCGATGCCCGCAAACTTGCGGAACAGGCAGCCCTTGCCTTCCATGACGGGCTTTCCGGCCAGGGCCCCGATGTTGCCCAAGCCCAGCACAGCCGTGCCATTAGAAACCACAGCGACCAGGTTCCCGCGCGATGTCAGGTTTGCGGCCTCAAGTGGATCATCCTTAATGGCGAGACACGCGGCCGCCACGCCAGGAGAGTAGGCCAGCGCAAGGTCGCGCTGCGTGGTCATGTCCTTGGTCGGCAGAACGGTGATCTTCCCTGGGGTCGGGAAGCGATGGTAGTCGAGAGCGGCCTTGCCCAGAAGTTCATCGGCATCTGATTCGGATGGGCTTGCCCCGGCAGCCGGTGCTTTGAAGTTTATTTCCTGGCTCATGGATCCTCACTTTGGCACGACTGGCGGCACGTGGTTTCCAAGACTTGCAGAGGCACGTTGCCTGTTCGCGCCCAACAATCGGTTCAGTGTGCCTTCTGTGGCTGCTTCTTCGGCATGTAGAGGTCGGTGATCGTGCCCTCAAACGCTTCGGCCGCCATGCCAATGGTTTCCGAGAGCGTCGGGTGCGGGTGAATGGTCAGCCCGATGTCCTGCGCATCCGCCCCCATCTCGATGGCGAGCGCCGCCTCGGCGATCAGGTCACCCGCGGATGGTCCGACGATGCTGCAGCCAATGATCCGGTCTGTGCCTTCGTCGAACAGAACCTTGGTGAGGCCCTCGTCGCGTCCGAGTGACAGCGAGCGTCCGCTTGCCGCCCAGGGGAAAACGCCCTTGCCGTACTTAACTCCTGTCGCCTTGGCCTCGTTCTCGGTCAGCCCGACCCAGGCCACTTCTGGATCGGTGTAGGCGACCGACGGGATCACTTTGGCGTCGAAGAACGCGTTCTTGCCGGCTGTCGTCTCGGCCGCAACCTTGCCCTCGTGCACGGCCTTGTGGGCCAGCATCGGCTGGCCGACGATGTCGCCGATGGCGAAGATATGCGGCACGTTGGTGCGCATCTGCCGGTCGACCGGGATGAAGCCGTGCGCGTCCACCGCGATCCCAGCATTCTCTGCTCCGATCAGCTTGCCGTTTGGTCTGCGACCGACCGCCACGAGGATCTTGTCGAAAGTGTCCGTGGCCGGTGCGCTGCCGCCCTCGAAGTGCACGGTTAGTCCCTGCCCGTTGGCATCGACGTTGGTGACCTTCGCCTTGAGGTGGATGGCCTCATACTGCTTCGAGATCCGCTTCATCAGCGGCGTGATGATGTCCTTGTCGGCGCCTGGGATAATCTGGTCCATCAGCTCGACGACGGTCACCTTGGCGCCGAGCGCGTGATAGACGGTCGCCATCTCCAGGCCGATGATGCCGCCGCCAATGACCAGGAGCCGCTGTGGGACACCATCCAGCTCGAGCGCTCCCGTGGAGTCGATCACGCGCGGATCATCGTGTGGGATGAAGGGGAGTGTCACCGGCTCCGATCCAGCCGCGATGATTGCCTGCTCGAAGCTCACGATCTTTGTTGACCCCTCGTCCGATCTGACCTCCAACTGGTTCATGGACACAAACCGCCCGACGCCTGGCACGACCGTCACCTTGCGCTGTTTGGCGAGACCGGCCAGGCCTCCCGTGAGCCGCTTCACGACCCCATCCTTCCAGCCACGCAGCTTCTCGATATCGATCGAAGGCTCCGCAAAGCCGATGCCATGTGCCCCCATGGCTCGCGACTCGTCGATGACCCTGGCGGCGTGCAGGAGTGCCTTGGAGGGAATGCAGCCTACGTTCAGGCAGACGCCCCCAAGGCTCGGCCAGCGGTCCACAAGCACGACGTTCTTGCCCAGATCGGCGGCCCGGAAGGCGGCGGTGTAACCGCCCGGCCCTGCCCCGAGCACCAGCACTTCCGCATGGAAGTCTCCTGCCGCTGCGACCGGTGGCTTTGGGGTGGGCGCAGGGGCCCGATGCACGTTCCCTTTCGGTCCAGCCCGGGTCTCAACCGCTGATGATCCGTAGCCGGCTTGGCCCTGACCGGGCGCGTGGTCACCGAGCGGCGTAGCGG
Organism: Microvirga tunisiensis; assembly: GCF_009296175.1. Classification (GTDB taxonomy): domain Bacteria; phylum Pseudomonadota; class Alphaproteobacteria; order Rhizobiales; family Beijerinckiaceae; genus Microvirga; species Microvirga tunisiensis. The sequence continues at coordinate 5,890 of NZ_VOSK01000184.1, forward strand.
AGATACTTGCACCGCCTTCCATGACAGCGATCACGTCGCCTTGGGAAACGCGATCCCCGACCTTGACTCTGACTTCCCCGATCGTGCCGCTGTGTGCAGCGGGCACCTCCATGGTCGCCTTGTCGGATTCCAGCGTGATCAACGGGTCGTCGACCTTGATGGTAGCTCCCGGCTGCACATGGACTTCGATGATCGGCACGTTCGTGTAATCGCCGATATCCGGGATCCTGACCTCGATTGCCTCATACACCCCGCTGGGACTGCCGTAGCCGGCTTGGCCCGGGCCCGGCGACGGAGCGGCCTCCTCCTTGATTCGCTCCTTGGGCGGAATGGCGGGTGCTCCCTCCGCGTCCAAGGTGATGATCAAATCGCCTTGCGAGATCCGGTCGCCCGTTTTCACCCTGACCTCGCGGACAGTGCCGGCCGCTGTTGCCGGAATGTCCATGGTCGCCTTGTCGGACTCCAGCGTGATCAGGGTGTCATCGACGTTGATCCTGCTGCCCGGCTGAATGTGCACCTCAATCACCGGGATATCTTTGAAGTCGCCGATGTCGGGCAGGTGGATCTCGGTCATCGTGCTCATTACATTGTCTCCCAGGGCGCGGGTCAGGTCAGAGAACCAAGCGGCGAACATCCTCCAGCACATGCGCGAGTTGGCGTGTGAACCGGGCCGCCAGGGCGCCATCGATCACGCGGTGGTCGTACGACACCGACAGTGGCAGCATCAGCCGCGGCTGGAAGGTCTCACCATCCCAGACCGGCGCCATCCGGGAGCGCACGACTCCTAGAATTGCTACCTCAGGAGCGTTGACGAGCGGCGTGAAGGCCATGCCGCCAATCCCTCCGAGGCTCGAGATCGTGAAGGAGGCACCCTGCATGTCGGTCGCCCCGAGCTTGCCGTCGCGGGCTTTCTTCGACACCGCCCCAAGCTCCTGGCTGATGTCGCCAATACCCTTACGATCGACGTCGCGGATGACTGGCACGACCAACCCTTCCGGTGTGTCGACTGCCACCCCGATATGATAGTACTGCTTCAGGATCAGGGCGTCCTTTTCGGGGCTCAGCGAAGCATTAAATTCTGGGAACTCCTTGAGCGCCGACACAGAAGCCTTCATCAGGAAGGCGAGCAGCGTGACGCGATAGCCCTTGTCCTTGGCTGCAGCATCGAGCTCCTTACGGTAGACGTCCGTCTCGGTGATGTCCGCCTCGTCCTGATGCGTCACCAAAGGCACGTTGAGCCAGGCGCGATGAAGGTGCGGGCCTGAGATCTTCTTGATCCGCGGCAGCGGACGCATCTCGATCGGGCCGAACTTGGAGAAGTCGACCGGTGGGATTTCGGGAATGCCCATCCCGCCTGCAGGAGCAGGCGCCGAGACCGGCGCGGCCGGGCCTCGGAGGGTAGCCTTCACATCGTCCTTGGTGATCCGGCCCTTCTCGCCGGTCCCGCGGATGGTCCCAAGATCGATGTCAAGCTCACGCGCCAGGCGCCGCACGCTCGGACTGGCGTGAACCTGCCCGAAATCCGATTGGACACTCTGACCGTTCGGCTTCGCGGGGACGGTCGCCGGCGGCGATAGCGCGCGGGCGGGCGGCGGGGTCGGCTCCTGCTGCTCGATCAGCGACGGTGGCTCAGGCATGGTGGCGTCGCCATCCTTCAGCAGCACGATGGGATGGCCCTCGCTGACCTTGTCCCCCAGCTTGATCAGCAGTTTCTCGACAATCCCGGCGGAGGGCGCCGGCACCTCCATGGTGGCTTTGTCGGACTCAAGTGAGATGAGAGGATCGTCCGCGTTGACAGGATCCCCTTCTTTGACGTGCACCTCGACGATCGGTACATCCTTGTAGTCGCCAATGTCAGGGATCTTCACCTCAGTTGCCACGGTGTTCCTCCTCCGATCAGGCGACCTCGTTGGGCGGGGCGCCATTTCGATGACTTCGCTACGGGATGCTCAGACTGTCCACGGCGCGGGTTTCTCCGGATCGATGCTGTACTTGGCGATGGCCTCAGCCACGACGGTGGGCTTCACCGTTCCCTCGTCGGCAAGGGTTTTGAGCGCCGCCACCGCGATCCACCGGCGGTCGACCTCGAAGAAATCGCGCAGGCGCTTGCGATAATCGGAGCGGCCGAACCCATCCGTTCCCAGCACGCGGTAGCGGTGCGGCACGAACGGCCGGATCTGATCGGCAAAGAGACGCATGTAATCACTCGCGGCCACGACTGGTCCGCCACGGTTCCCCAAGCACGTCTCGACATGGGACTTGCGCGCTTCTTCTGTCGGATGAAGCAAGTTCCAGCGCTCGACCGCCATCGCCTCGCGGGCGAGTTCCGTAAAGCTCGGGCAGCTCCACACATCCGCTGCGATGTTGAAGTCCGGAGCGAGCAGATCGGCAGCTGCAATCACCTCGCGCAGGATCGTGCCGCTGCCGAGGAGTTGCACCCGCGGGGCTTTCTTTGGTCCCTGTCCTTCCCGGAACAGGTACATGCCCTTCAGGATACCTTCCTGAGCGCCCTCCGGCATCGCGGGATGCTCGTAGTTCTCGTTCATCACCGTCAGGTAGTAGAAGATGTCTTCCTGCTCGGCATACATCCGGCGCAGACCGTCCTGGACAATGACGGCAACCTCATACGAGAAGGTCGGGTCATAAGAAATGCAGTTGGGGATCGTGGCCGAGAACAGATGGCTGTGGCCGTCCTCGTGCTGCAGGCCCTCCCCGTTGAGCGTGGTACGCCCTGCCGTGCCGCCGATCAGGAAGCCGCGTGCCCTGAGGTCGCCGGCGGCCCAGGCGAGATCGCCGACCCGTTGGAAGCCGAACATGGAGTAGTAGACGTAGAACGGAATCATTGGCGTGTTCGACGTGGAATACGCCGTCGCAGCCGCAATCCACGAGGACATGGCGCCAGCCTCATTAATGCCCTCCTGGAGCATCTGGCCGGATCTGTCCTCCTTGTAGAACATGAGCTGGTTGGCGTCCTCGGGCCGGTAGAGCTGGCCGACCTGGGAGAAGATGCCGAACTGGCGGAACATGCCTTCCATGCCGAAGGTGCGACTTTCATCCGGCACAATCGGCACCACGTGCCTGCCGATGGTCTTGTCGCGCAGCAGTGTGTTGAGGACCCGGACGAACGCCATAGTGGTTGAGATCTCGCGTCCCTCCGTCGCCTTGAGCTGCGGCTCGAAGGCAGAGAGCGGCGGCACGTTCAGAGGATCCGACTTGCGCCGGCGCGATGGCAAATAGCCGCCGAGCGCCTCGCGGCGGGCCCTCAGATAGCGCATCTCCGGGCTATCGTCGGCAAAACGGATGAACGGCATCTCTTGGAGCTGCTCGTCCGTCAGGTCAATCTGGAAACGGTCGCGGAACTGGCGCAGCACCGCCTCGCCCATCTTCTTCTGCTGATGGGTGATGTTCTGGCCCTCGCCGGCCTCGCCCATGCCATAGCCCTTGACGGTCTTGGCCAGGATCAGGGTGGGCTGGCCCTTGTGCTTTACGGCGGCCGCATAGGCTGCATAGACTTTGCTCGGGTCATGCCCGCCGCGGGTGAGCTTCCAGATCTCGTCATTCGACATATCGGCGACCAGCGCCAGGGTCTCGGGATAGCGGCCAAAGAAGTGCTCGCGGATGTAAGCGCCGTCCTTGGACTTGAAGTCCTGGTACTCGCCGTCGACACATTCCTCCATCAGCTTCACGAGCAGACCGCTCGTATCCTTCTCAAACAGAGCGTCCCAGCCTGAGCCCCACAGCACCTTGAGGACATTCCAGCCAGCTCCCCGGAAGTTGGCCTCGAGCTCCTGGACGATCTTTCCATTGCCCCGCACCGGTCCGTCGAGGCGCTGCAGGTTGCAGTTGATGACAAAGATGAGGTTATCGAGCTTCTCGCGTCCGGCGAGCGAGATCGCGCCGAGGCTCTCCGGCTCATCCATCTCGCCGTCGCCCATGAAGGCCCAGACCCTGCGCCCCTCGGTTTGGGCGAGGCCTCGGAAATGCAGGTACTTGAGAAAGCGCGCCTGGTAGATCGCCATCAATGGGCCTAACCCCATTGACACAGTTGGGAACTGCCAGAAGTCAGGCATCAGCCACGGGTGCGGGTAGGAGGACAGGCCCTTGCCGTCGACCTCCTGACGGAAGCTGAGGAGTTGCTCCTCCGTAAGGCGGCCCTCGAGGAAGGCACGAGCATAGACGCCCGGTGAGGAGTGGCCCTGTATGTAGACGAGATCACCGCCATGTTCATCGGAGGCCGCCCGCCAGAAATGCATGAAGCCGGTGTCGTAGAGGGTTGCAGCCGATTGGAAGCTGGCGATGTGGCCTCCGAGTTCGGAGGATTCCTTGTTGGCCTTGAGCACGATGGCGAGAGCGTTCCAGCGGATGGCCGACCGGATCCGGTGCTCGATGGCCCTGTCACCGGGATGGGGCTCCTGCCGCGCGACAGGAATTGTGTTCACGTAGGGGGTTGTTGCCGAGTACGGGACAGGAGCACCCTTGCGGTGGGCTCCGTCGATTACCTGTTCCAAGAGGAAGTGGACTCTGTCGGGGCCATCGACCTCCAGAACACCATTCAACGAGTCGAGCCATTCTCTGGTCTCGACTGGATCAACGTCGCGACTGCGGTCCACCGTCACCTCCCAGGCGCCTCCCGTCAGACGCGGGCGCGCTGATTACTTGGACGCGGGTACGCTGATTATTTGGATTCGGCCGAAAAAATGTTCTGATTAACAGAGGTTACGCTGCTGGAGAGAGGAACTCAGGAGTGCTGTATTCGGTTCCGGTTGCGAAAGTCCAAGGCAATGGGGTCTCTTGTAGGTCATCATAACTGACCTGAACGAGTTCAGGTTATGGACATTGCAGGTGTTGAGTAGAGCCAGTCGATAGTATTCTCGACCAGGGCAAGCTGAGCCATACGCCCAAATCAGGCGTGATGAACAGGCCGTCCGACACCCAGTTCATGCGATTGGTTCACAATATCACTTCACAATCTGGAGTGTTTAGGAAAGACTGCATTCCAGTAATGCGGGATATCTTGAACCGGCACCGCCTCATCGAAAGCGAGGAAGGTTCCCATGCTTCGATTCGCTGCGAAGATCTTTGCGATGCTTCTGGCGCTGTTTGCCTTCTGTCAGCCCGCTTCGGCCGTAGAGCCGCATTGGCCCCCGTCACTGACGATCGGCACAGCCTCCCCTGGAGGGACGTACTATGCCTATGGCGAAGGGCTCGCGCGAATTCTGACCCGCGCCCTCAACCTTCCAGTCACAGCCCGAGCCACAGAAGGACCAGGGCAGAACATCCTCTTACTGGAGGCTGGCGAAATCCAGATCGGGTTTGTGACCCTTGGCGTGGCTCTGCAGGGCTGGAACGGATCAGCCCCTTGGACCGGAGGCAAACAACTGAGAACGATGCGCGCTCTCTTTCCCATGTACGACACGCCATTCCAGTTCATGGTCCTTGAGGAGTCCGGCATCCGCTCAGTGGGCGAACTCAACGGCAAGCGCGTCGGCATTGGCCCGCAGGGTGGTACATCGGGAGCCTACATCCCCGAATTCTTCAAGGTTTTGAAAGTTGACGCCTCGCTTGCTCATGGCGACTGGGCTGACGTGGCGAACCAGGTGCAGGCTGGAAGTCTCGATGCCCTCGCAGTGGCCGCAGGTGTTCCATTTCCTTCGTTTATTGATCTCGAACAAAAGGGAAAGGTCCGTTACGTTCCACTTGCCTCGCAACAGATCCTCGATCTACGTCTCGCCATGCCGGAACTTGGGGCTTCTGTGGTTGGAGCAGGCGCCTACCCATCCCTGAGGAGCAACTACGGGACGGTCGGGCTTTACAATTTCGCTGTCGCTCATCGCGATGTTCCCGCGGACCTTGCTTACTCAATCGTTGAGGCGGTCTTTGCGAACCATGACGAGCTGGTCGAGGTCCACTCGGCCGCGGCCGAGACGGTGCCGGGGAACTTCACCCGCAATACCTTTCTGCCGTTTCACGACGGGGCAAGCCGCTGGTACCAAAACAAGGGTGTTGTTGGCGTTATCCGCAATGATTGAGCAGATTTATTGAACGCTCAATATAACAATCTATTTCGAGCGATCGACACTCGATCGCGTTCTATTATTTAACTGGACGTTGCCCTTTCTATCTCGGGCCAGGTCCTGTTAAGAGGCCTAAAACCTACTGCCGAATTCTTTCTGGATGACCCAGAGAACCCTCTGCAAAATCGCTCCGCAGGTAATCAGCTTTCTTCGGGAATGGACACGATCTGGCGGCCCAAGTTGTTCTACCCACCGCCAATCCCCTCGATCACCTTGCCTGTGCCTCCGCACGCCGGACACGGCGCGCTGCCAATTTGGCCAGAGCCCTTGCAGTCGGGACAGACATCCTCGCCCGTCCCCGGCGTACCGGGTTCAGCCACATCTCCGGGGCTCAGTTTTGGCTTATCTTGCGTGGCCGGCTGATCCTGAGGTTTTGCCATGCCTGTGCTCCCGGTTTTTGTGAACTGTCTTGCTAACGCGGCAGTATTGCACGAGTTCATCAACCTGAAGCCCTGCAGGAGCGGCACAAGGCGGCTTTTTCGCGTGAACTTAATAGGCTCAACTCACATGAACCTGTCCAGCGCGCTGGTGCGTTGTCTGATAGTCGCGCATCCGTTGTTGATGCAGGTGAAACATCAGTCGCGGAGTTCTCTTTCTCTCACCTCACTCTGTAGCTGCTGGATGGCGGAGCAGGAATAGGCACCTCGAGGCCACCGCGGAAAGACTGTTCAAGACACAAAGACACTTTGGAGGAAGCTGATGGCCGGCGACGACACTCACGAGACACAAACGCAGATGAACAGCAACGTGCCCGGGCCCGATGTGATGCTGAGACTTTGGGCCTCCTGGATGGACCAGATGTCTGCCCCAGCCCAGGGCCTGGCTGATCCAGGCACCGCGTGGTGGCAAATGACAGCGCGCAACCCTGCTTCGAGTCTCATCGCCGGAGGAGTCAAGCAGTTCCAGGAGAGTCTGTCCAAGAATCCGACACTGCGTTCCATCGATCAGGTGTGGAACGCCAATCCATTGCGAGAGGTCGTCCCTGTCGATTGGGCTGAAATCACCCGGGCCTTGCGAATTGTTTGGCTCCGCTCTCTCGGAAAACCCAGGGCGGCCCAGGCTGTGGTGGACTTCAATCAGGATCTGTGGCGCTCGGGGCTGCAGATCTGGCAGGAGGCCGGACAACGCTGGCTGGGCCTGGCAGGCCTTTCGTCGGACGATGGGCAGTCGGCTCGCTCGCCGGACAAGC
>NZ_VOSK01000185.1 GCF_009296175.1 Microvirga tunisiensis
AGATAGATCGTGTGGGTGCTGTGCGAGAATGAAGCGTCTGCTGAGGGCGAGTAGAGCATGAGCGGCCTCCGGGGTGAGGTGACCGCCTTACCTCACCAATCCGGCGCTCACTGGCCCATGAGATCTTTTTTCGGCGGCAGATGAGCTGCGCGCTCGACATAGACATAGCGCGCCGCTTCCAGCGATAGCCGGCCTCGTGCAGCCGCCGCCGCAGCGTCTGGGGGCTGACCGCGAGGCCCTTCGCGGCTAGGTCGTGCGCCAGCAGCGGCACCGTCCAGCTCGTAGCCTGGTAGCCGCAGCGGCGCGGGTCGCGCGCCAGGGCCGCCGCCAGCCGCTGCGGCGTAAGCCTCGGGTGACGGCGAGGCCGCCCGCTGCGTGGCCGGTCCATCAGGGCCGTGGCCTCATGCTCAGCCTTGTACTGGGCCAGCCAGCGGTGGACGCTGGAGCGGTTGACCCGGCAGCGGCGGGCCGCCTCGGCGACGGAATGCCCCTCGGCCACCAGCAGCAGCGCCTCGAGGCGGCGATACACGCGGGCCTCACGGGCGCCAGCCAGCGCGGCGGCCAGCCGCTTGCGATCCGCCTCGTCGAGCCCCGTCCCGGGAGAGTGATCATGTCGTTGCATGCTCCCCAGGAAACACCCGCAGTGCTCGCGTTGCAAGACTTATGATGACCTACTTAGGATCAGGGGCAGGAGTGCATCGAACAGGCCAATCCCGATGCCATCAAGCACCTGAACTGCAATCAACCAAACCGCATTTCCCGAAAGCGTGAAGAGAATACCACGCAGCACCAAGGCGGCTATGGCAATCAGCAGAAGTGGTTTGCGCCCGGTCCGATCGGCACGCGCCACGAGCAGCGAGACCGGGACCATCACGAGTTGCCCCACAATAATCGCGCCTGAGGTGAGCGCCGCCTCCTGGCCTGGATGACCGAGTGCAAGCTTCTGGCTGACCAGGGGGAGCATTGCCGCATTGGCTAGATGAAAGAGCGCCGCCACCCCAGCAAGGACCAGGAGGGATTTGTCCGTCAGGAGCGTGCCCCAGCGACTAGGCTGGTATTGACGAACTGTCATCGAGGGCACCCAACCGCGGGCACGCTGATGATCGATCGCGTGGCGTGGGATCGAGAGCACAATCCACATTGTCCACACGCCGAAGAAGGGGACCAGGTAAAATACAGCACGCTGCCCCCAGGCCGTACCAACAGCGGCCGCCACGGCAGCGATAAACAGGTTTCCGGCCCGATCGAAGGCAGCATTGCGCCCGAGGCGGGCCGCTAACTTGTCTCGCTCGACGAGGCCCAGGGTGATCGCCGCGACGACTGGTGCAAAGACAGCGCCCAGGATTGCCATTGTGAGATCGGCCGCGAACACAATGGGGACAATCGGGCGCCATGCAATCGCGATCGCGCAGGCCGAGAGGGCAACGATGCCCACCACGATAAGGCCGCGCTTGGCCCGCGTTGCGTCGATCAGGGCCCCGATGGGAGCGTGCATAGAGATCCCGATCAAGCCGCTGATCGTCAGGACCAGGCCGAGTGTCGCTTGGTCCCACCCTGCCTCCGTGAGGAGGAACACGCTGACATAAGGCCCCAGCCCGCCTCTCACATCGGCCAGCAGGAAGTTCAGCCAATCCAGCGCCACATGGTGGGACATGCTCACAGCTTAACAGGCACACATGGGCGTGGAACCCCCCTCACTAACATGGGTTAACCTCGGTTACCTGACGGCTGAATCGCTGGAGACATCTTGATGCGGATTGCGCAGGTTGCCCCATTGGCCGAGGCCGTTCCGCCCAAGCTTTACGGCGGCACTGAGCGGGTGGTCTCCTGGCTCACTGAGGAGTTGATGCGTCAGGGCCATGACGTCACGTTGTTCGCCAGCGGCGATTCAACAACATCCGCAAAGCTCGTGCCCTGCGTTCCGAAAGGGCTCAGACTTGCCGGCATTCGCGATCACATCGCCAGCCATCTCGTTATGCTGAACGAGGTCCGCTCCCGGGCCGATCAGTTCGACATCATCCATTTCCATGTTGACCTGCTGCAGCATGTGCTCTTCCGTGACCTGGCTCATAAGTGCCTGACAACCTTGCATGGCAGGCTCGACCTGCCCGACTTCATGCCGGTGTACCAAACCTTCCAAGAAATGCCGTTGGTGTCGATCTCTGACAGCCAGCGCACGCCGATGCCTCCTCATGTGAACTGGCTCGCAACGGTTCACCATGGATTGCCTCCGAATGTCTGTCCCTTCAACGAACGAGGAGGGGATTATCTTGCATTTCTTGGTCGCATCGCACCGGAAAAACGGCCTGATCGCGCCGTCGAGATTGCCAAACGAGCTGGCATTCCGTTGAAGATCGCTGCCAAGGTCGATCCGACCGATCAGGCATATTTCGACGAGGTCATCGAACCGCTGCTCGACCACCCGTTGATCGAGTTCGTGGGTGAGATCGATGAGGAAGCCAAGGGCGCCTTTCTCGGGCATGCCTTGGCGCTGCTGTTCCCGATTGATTGGCCCGAGCCGTTCGGCTTGGTAATGATCGAGGCGATGTCGGCCGGGACGCCTGTGATCGCCTTCCGCAACGGCTCCGTACCTGAGGTTGTGGCTGATGGCGTCACTGGCTTCATCGTCGAGACAATGGATGAGGCTGTCACGGCCGCTCATCAGGTTGAGAGCCTGAGTCGAGTGGGTGTACGGGAGGTCTTCGAGTGCCGCTTCACGGTGGCTCGCATGGCGAGAGACTATGTCCATGCTTACGAAAGTCTGCTGACAAGAGGTGGCACTGACCAGCGGCATCTGGTTGCGGCGGAGTAAACAAGCGATCGCTTCCCGGCACCATGAGCGTAAGGCTAAGCCGACCCTGGCACAATCGACCTATATAGAACATCAACTACGAGGAAATTGGCATGAGCGAACGCGTCATGGGACCGGCCTCGGACCATCCAGAACCTACTCCGGAGCAGCTTTCGGACCACTACATTGAGGCCCAAACCTCCCTGGTCGAACGGAGTTTGCGAACGCTGAAGACGGGCGATGCATTCGCAGTGCTCGATACCCATGGCGACTGCGGCACCGTGCCGGATAGTCCGGAAGGCCTGTTCTTCCAGGATACCCGTTACTTGTCACGGTTTGAGATGCGGTTTGAGGGCAAGCGGCCGCTGCTGCTGGGCTCCGTCATTCAGGACGATAATGCAGCGCTCAGTGTTGACCTGACGAACCCCGACATCAGGCCGGGGGAGGACAACGCGCTGCCGCGGGACATCATCGCACTCAATCGCACCAAGTTCCTTTGGAAGGGGGTTCTCTACGAGCGAATTGGCCTGCGCAACTACGACGCTCACCGGCGGGTCTTCCGCCTCGAATGTCGGTTCGACGCTGATTTCTACGACCTGTTCGAGGTCCGGGGTATGCAGCGGGATCACCGCGGTCACCATTCGATCAAGACCATGGCTCCCGACCGGGTCGTGTTCAGCTACGAGGGACTCGACGGGATCGTCCGTCAGTCCATGCTGCACTTCGAGCCGTGGCCAACACGCCTTGAGGCGAAGCGGGTCATTTACGAGATGGCGCTGGAGCCGGATGAGCGCCGCTCGATCCTGGTCACGGTGGCATGCGAGGAGCAGAAATCCGGTAAGGCCTTTAGTCCCGAGGTGCCGAATTTCCTCAAGGCCTACCGGGACACCCGCCGAGCCTTGCGGGCGACGACACGGGAGATCGCGAAGGTCAGGACCTCGAACCACCTGTTCAACGAGGTTATCGCCCGCTCGGCATCCGATATGTACATGCTGGTCACACCCACCGAACGCGGCCTCTACCCTTATGCCGGCATTCCTTGGTACAGCACGGTTTTCGGACGCGACGGTATCATCACCGCCATGATGCTTCTGTGGGCAGACCCATCCATTGCCAAAGGCGTGCTGCTCTACTTGGCTGAGATGCAGGCTACCGACGTCGATCCTGCCGCCGATGCGCAGCCCGGCAAGATTTTGCACGAGCGCCGCCTGGGCGAGATGGCTCGACTCGGCGAGGTCCCGTTCCGGCGCTACTACGGCACTGTCGACGCAACACCCCTTTTCGTTATGCTGGCGGGCAAATACTACGAGCGCACCGGTGACCGGGAGACCATCGAGGCAATCTGGCCGAATATCGAAGCGGCTCTGCGCTGGTGCGATGAGTACGGTGATCGCGACGGCGATGGCTTTGTCGAGTATCACCGGGAAACGGAACAGGGGCTGGCCAACCAGGGCTGGAAAGACAGCCACGATTCCATCTTCCACGCGGATGGCTCGGGAGCCGAAGGCCCGATTGCACTCTGCGAGGTACAGGCCTACGTCTTCGCGGCCAAGCAGGCTGCCGCGCGGCTGGCGGCGGCACTCAGTCAAGCAGATATCAGCACCCGGCTTGCCAAGGAAGCCATCAACCTCCGGGAGAGGTTCGAGGCAGCATTCTGGTGTGAGGATATCAGCACCTACGCCTTGGCACTCGACGGAGCCAAGCGGCCCTGCCGTGTACGGGCATCCAACGCAGGGCATGCCTTGTTCGCCGGTATTGCTGCACCGGAGCAAGCCCGCCGGGTTGCGAGGACATTGATGGGTCCCGACTCTTTCAGCGGCTGGGGCATCCGCACGCTGGCGCGGGGCGAAGCGCGGTACAATCCTATGTCGTACCACAACGGCTCGATCTGGCCGCATGACAACGGGATGATTGCGCTCGGCATGGCGCAGTATGGCCTGAAGCATGAGGCGGCGCAGGTCTTCCGGGCCTTGTTCGAGGTCGCAAGCTATCAGGAATTGCGCCGGTTGCCCGAACTGTTCTGCGGCTTTACCCGCCGGCGCCACCGAGGCCCAACAGCCTACCCGGTTGCCTGCTCACCGCAGGCGTGGGCCGCCGCGACACCGTTTGCGCTTCTTGGATCCAGCTTGGGGCTGGAGCTCGACCATGAGGGGAATGCAGTTCGCTTCAACGATCCAGTCTTGCCAAGCTTCCTGGACGAGGTCTTGATCCACGAGCTTCGCGTAAAGGCCTCAACGTTTGATCTGAGACTGCATCGGTATGGACAGGATGTGTCGCTGAATGTCCTAAAGCGCGCGGGCGATGCCCGCATTTTGCTTGCGAAGTAGTGCAGCCCTGGTTTGAGCGCTAGAGCTCTGCACATGCTTTTATGGGAAAGCGGTGAATGAGGAAAACCGCACGCGACAGGAAGAGCTTGCCGCTGATCCTCATTCATGGCCTGGGCGGAAATCAGTGAAAACCTCTGAGATGGGCGGACCGCGTGGATACGATGGCGGCAAGAAGATCAACGGCCGCAAGCGCCATCTTCTCGTTGATACGCAAGGCAATCTGTTGAAGAACCGGGTGCATCCAGCGGACATCCATGATCGCGCAGGGGCCGAATTTCTGCTGGAGGGTCTGCAGCATCTCTTTCCGGCGATCGAGCGGATGTGGGCTGACACGGCATATCGTGGGCTGAAGGACTGGCTCCAGAAGGCCCTGAGCTGGAGATTATCCATCCCGCAGCATTGGTGGAGCGGCGGAACCTGGATGCGGGCTGACGCGGAGCCGCCGACGCGACCGAGTGGCTTCCAGGTGCTCGCACGCAGGTGGGTGGTGGAGCGGACCATCGGTTGGCTCACCACCAACCGGCGGCTCGCCAAGGACTACGAACGCTTGGTCGAGACCGGTGAAATGCTGCTCTATCTTGCGATGAGCCGCATTCTGCTGCGTCGCCTCACGCGAAAGGAAAGATAATTGCTCACCAGCCTCTTAGCCTACGTCCTGAGAGGAGACATGGCCTATGCCTCGCTACTACTTTAATCTTTATCAGGGATCTCAACTCATCTCGGAAGATGATTCTGGTTATGACTGCACCAGTGACGAAGATGCCCGGCAGTTCGCACGGATGAGCCACGGGCTTGTCGCTCTTGACCCGGTCTTATCCAGTCCCTCACAGAGCTATCGCTTTGTGGTCTTGAACGAGGATAGGCAGAGCATCTTCACCATGCCCATCTCGCAAAGAGTCTCCTCGACCGCTGCTTCCTCGGGTGTCTCGCTTCTTTCCTGAGGCTGAGACAGCACGGTGACCTGCGAGGCCCACAATGACGTGCGAGGATGTGGTCGCGCAGGACTTTGGTGCGTGATTCAGATGTGGGCCGCAAATATCCCTTAGCTTCGGCGTTCAGGCGAGGCGCTGGATATCGGCATGCCGAGTACTACGAATTTGTTAGCAACGTCATGCGCGTAACGGCAGTCGGCAAGGGTCTGTATTCGATGCCGATTTACAGTTGAGCCGCATCCGTGCCATCGAGATCCTCTGTAAGGTTGGTCACGAAGCCATTTCCGAGGCCTGTACCTTGGTGTCGGCCACGGCGGCGCCGCGCAATCCGATGCTCCGGGCCGATCCCGTGGTGGTGTCGCGCGAAGTCTGCCGTTCCAGCTCCGCGTTCAGCTCGGCCCCGAGGAGCACCGCAAAGGCGGTCAGATAGGACCAGGTCAGCAGCATCATGATGGTCCCGAGAAGCCCCAGAGTCTGGTTGTACGAGGGAAAATGCGAGACGTAGAACGAGAACCCGGTGGCGCCGACAAGCCACAGGACCGTTGCAACCGCTGCGCCCGGACTGACCCAGCGCCACTTGGCAGCGCGTCGGCACGGGGCAAAGCGGTAGAGCATCGCAAGGGCGGCGACGCACAGCATGGCCAGTGCCGGCCATCGGGCAATCGAGAGGATTGATTGCAGGGTCGCACCGAGCGGTAGCCGGCCCAGGACGATGGGGAGCAGGGCGACAAGCGTGAATGCCAGCAGCATGAACAACCCGGCTGCCACAGCAACGACCAATGCGTCCCGTGCCCGGCGCAGGAAGCTGCGGGTTTCCTCCTCGCGATAGGCAACGTTCAGGGCCGCGATCAGACCCGAGGCCCCCGACCAGGCACCCCACAGCGCGGCAAGAAAGCCGCCGCCGAGCCCAGTCCCAAGCTGAGTTCGGGAGGTGCGGGCAATCGCCTGCATCTGATCGGCGAGGAACGTGGTGGCAATCCCGGGCACGAGACCGCCAAGCATCTCGATGGGGCGATGCACCGCCTCCGGGTCGACCAGAAGGCCGAACAGGGCAACCGGAACGGAGATGCCGGGAATGGCCGCGAAGATGGCGCAGAAGGCCACGCCCGCCGACCTGAGCCACATGCCATCCTGGCGCAGGGAGCCGACCAGTCTGGTGATGATGTCGAACCAGCCGCGGCTGGAGATGTCGCCGGGGTGATCCGCATCGCAGGTGGCATCCTCCCACGGCCTCAATGCTGGCATCGAATGGTTCTTCTCCAGCATTGGCGGGTCCTGCGGATATCAGCCTTCGGCTGCGGGTATCAGGTCGAGCGCGTGTTGCCGGTTGTCTTCGAGGTCGTGGTCCGGGGCGTGCGTTCCGTCTCGACGACGGTGCTCGTGGTGCCGCTGGGGACCACCGGCTCTGTCGCGGCGGAGCGGCTCAAGCCCAGCCGGGCCGTGATCGTCGGCTCGACCGTGCCCATGCGACCACCGAACCACGCAGCCACAGCGCCGAGGATCAGGCCAAGGGCTGCCAGCAGGGCACCCGTCGAGACGGCGCTCGCGGCGGCATCGGCCGCCTCGGTGGCCTGCTGCCGGGCCTGGTCAACGGACTGACGGTACTGCTGCTCGTACTGCTGCACCTGGGTGCGGGCTTGGTCGACGGGAATGTTCTGGGCCCGAGCCAGAGCCTCCGCCGCACGATTGCGGGCCTCCGCGGCCTGCTGCTCGTTGCCGGTCACGGCAGCACGAACCGCCGCCACAGCCGCATCGCGCAAGGCCGCGGGATCGTTGCCGCCGGTGGCGCCACGGATCTGCTGCTCGATCCCGGAGAACGGGTTTGCGCCTCCGGCCAGGTTGGGAGCCGCCACCTGGGCGGCAGTCTGGGCCGTCGAGCCGACCGCCTGGGTGACGTTGCCCAAGGCGCTCGTCACCGTGCGGTAGGCGCCGCCCACAAGGCCGCCCACCGTGGTGGTGAGCAGATAGAAGATCACCAGCGTGGCCAGCGCCCAGGCGGTGAGACCGTGCCAGCTAGCGGTAGACTCCTTCGGCTTGCCGGCCAGCCGACCTGCGGCGTAGCCGCCGGCGAGCGAGGCCAGCACCCCGGCGAGCACGAACCAGATGCCGGCTCCGGTGGAGAAGCTGGAGGCGGAGGGGTTCTCGGCCGCTCCGGCGGCGGGATCCAGGGTGGCGGCCCCGATGCCGATACCGAGCAGGTTGAGGATGAGCTGCGTGACGAGCATGACCACCACACCGGCGAGCACCGCGCCCCAGGAGATGCGATTCAGCATGATGGTGCGGGCGTCCTCAGCCGGAGTGACCGGGCTCATGTGCGGGGCATCAGTGTCGCCGCGGTTGCGCGGGGTGTCGGGATGATGGGCGTCGGTCATGGTGAGACCTCCTGTTCGCGGGCCACCCCCCCGGTGTGGAAATGGTTCAGCGCAGACAGACGAATTGCCTTGCAGGTGAAGGATTTGTCGCGGTTGCCACCAAGATTGCGCGGAGTTCAGGCGCAAGGAACCCCTGGGGCGAGCGCCCGTTGGTCCTTGCTTACCAGAGAGCAGCCATGGGTGACCCAACTCACCCTTCGAGCGTACCGCCACACGATGCCGAGCCTGTGCCGAGTCTGGACGATGCGCCGAGAAGCGGCACCCGCACCGTGGCCGAGGAGATCATCCCGCTCGTCGAGGAGACCGCGACCGTCGACAAACGGCAGGTCGTGACAGGACGCGTGCGCGTGCAGACCATCACCGACATCGTCGAGGAGTTGGCTCGTGCCGACGTGCAGCGGGAGAGCGTCGGGGTTACCCGCGTGCCCATCGACAAGGTGGTCGAGACCGCGCCCGAGATCAGAACCGAAGGCGATGTGACGGTCGTGCCGGTGCTCGAGGAGGTGCTCGTGGTCGAGAAGCGCCTCGTGCTCAAGGAGGAGTTGCACATCCGGCGCCGCATCGAGACCGAAGCCGTCGAAGTGCCGGTCACCTTGCGCAAGCAGCGCGCCGTCATCGAGCGGCTTGATCCTGACGATCAAGCTCCTGACAGATAAGGCGGGCAAGTCCTCACATAGTTCAGCAAGGGCGTCGAAGCCCGGCGCGACGCCGGGCTTCGACTGAAGCGGGATCAGCGCTTGCCGTCGGGTGAGCCTATGGTGCCGGTGCCACGGACGTCGCGCTCGTCCTCGACATCGACCTCGGTCTTGCGCACGGTGTCGGACACGGTCTCAGTGCGCTGGTCGGCTTCCTTGCGCACGACCACTTCCTCGACCACACGGGCTTCCTTCGAGACCACCGCCTCCTCGCCGCGCTCTTCCACCTCGATGGTGCGCTCCTGGAAGGGATCGCCGCCGAGGGCGCCGGCCTGCGTCGTGCCGGAGACCGGGCGGCGCTCCACGTCGACGCGCTCCTCGCGCAGGGTGACCTGCTCCTGCACAGGGCGCTCGATCACACGCGAGTGCAGGCGCACGCGCCCGCGGTTCACCTCGCGCTTGCCGACGTGCAGTTCTTCCTCAGCAACCGGGATCACCTCGTCGCGTCCGTTCAGGCCCGCGGTGTCGGTCCGGGCGCGGGTCATGTCCGCCGATCCGGTGATGTCCTCACCAGCGCCCATCTCCGTCCGGGTTGTGCCGGACGATCCGGTGAAGCTGCCGGCCAGCCCGGCCGCGGCGCCAAGCCCGCCTGTGGTGCTGCCGGAGGTCGAGGCATCGAACCCTTGCCATCCTTCCGAGCGCCAGGAGGTCTGCTGCTCGTCGAGGTCCAGTACGCCGTCATCATCCAGAATGCCGATCACCCGGTCGACCTCGTCCTCATCGCATTCCACGGCGACGAGGGACCCGCCGCGGCGTACACCCTCCGCATAGGCATGGGCGTCGGTACGCGGCACACCGTCATTTTCCAGATCGTCGATGAGGTTGTCGGAAGAGGTCGAGTAGAAACTGATATTACCGCGCGTGATGCCAGCCTGCTCGAGGCGGCTGACGATCGCGGCGGCTTTCTCCTGGTCCTGGTAGAGGCACGTGACGGTCTTGGTCATAAGATCACTCTCCTGAAGGTTTCGTCTCTGAGTTGCACTCAGACGCATGAAGGCGCGCTTTGCTGGGCCTGCGCGGCCGCAGGTGCGCTCCCCCGTCGACACGGCACCCATCGGTTCACGGGCTTGGCCGAACCGGCGACTGGCTCGGCCCATCGACCGTACCAATGTGCCGCGCCAGTCCCGGTTCCCGGTGACGGCAACCCCGCGCGACAGTCTCGCCTCCCTCTCCCGTCGGAAGGAGGCCGAACGCGAGGTTCGACCATGCCGGTCGAATTCATGGGACCGCGGCAGGTCCTACCGCTGCGGCCCCATGAGGGCGAAGGCATGCTCGGTGCAGAACACATGGCTGTGCAGGTTGGCGATCCATTGGCGACCTGCCGCCGTCACGTTCAGGTGGCCGATGGCCTCCTCCAGGTGCGGCGAGACGCTCGTCCAATAAAAGTCGGGATAGCGCTCGACCAGGTCGGCCGGGGAGGTGTAGCCAAGCTGACGGTTGAGGCCGATCTCCTCGAACTCGTAGAAGAGCGCATTGGCCTTCTTCAGGTACAAGGGATCGCCGAGCTGGCCAATCAGGTCCGCTGCCTGGACCAGACGTCCCTCCCGGTGCTCGGGTGCGTCTGCGGAGGGCTCCTGTGCATCCGCAGAGGGCTGGCTAGTTGGGAAGCGGGTGAATTCGACGGCTCGCGCCACCCGCTCGGCGTCGAGCGTCGGCGATCGCCCAAGCCGTTCCATGACGAAGAGCTTGGAGCGCTCGACGTGGTAAGGCGTGAGTGCCGCGTCTGACGCTCCGCGCTCCAGGGTCACGGTCCGTCCACTCGCGTCCACGACGAACCGATCACGGCGATCACCCTTCAGGATGCCCCGGACATAGCCGATATCATGCAGCAGACAGGCGACGATCAGGTGCGAGAAGTCCTCGGGCTCAAGGCGCTCGGTCAGCATGCGCCCGCGAATGATGTCCCTCCCGACCAGGGTGACCAGGAAGGTATGCTCGACGTTGTGGTAGAGAGCATCGCTCTTGCCGAGGCATTCCAACGCCACTCGCGCGATGCCATCGAGCCGCTCGGCCTCGTCCCGGTGCGATGACCCGAACAGTCGCCGAAAGTCGTCCGCGAGATGCTTCCCGAGTTCATCCGCCAGGAGCGTGGGCATCATCATCATGCGAGCCTCCCCAACCGCAGTTCGCTGCCGACGGTAAACTATAACCGAGTTCCATGCGGAGGTCTGCGGGTGCCTTCAGTGACGTGCGGGCGGGGATCCTGTTAACCATGCCCTAACCGTGTTTTGCGGAAGACGCTTGATAGGAGCGCAAACCGTTACGGTGTCAGGAACTGCCAGGCTCGCCCCGGACTTTTCCACACGTGCCGGGTTCAATGGTGACCGGCGAACTTCCCCAACCGAGGTTGTCCCATGCGGCTTGCTTTCGCAGTTCTTGCGACGTCTCTCGTCGCGTCTTCATCCGCCTTCGCTCAGGTCCCTGCCGAGGTCGAGGCGTGCCGGTTGTCAGGCTTGGCCGCGATCAAAGAGAGCTCGCCCTCGCTCGACCAGATCACCCTCGACATGGAATCGCTGGCCGTCTCAAAGGCCAACACCAAGGTCGGCGACACGCCGATCAAGATGGTGGTCATGGGCGACGCTTATCTCCAGCGCGACAAGACCGATAAGCCCAATCGCTTCGTCTGTCTTCTCAGCGACAAGGGCAAGGTGGTCCTGACCTTCTTCACCGAGCAATAGTCCCATGCGTTCTTGTATCGTCTGGAGTGAGCCCATGTCCACGATCTCGCGCCGCTCGTTGCTTTCGCTCGGCCTTGCTGCCACTTCCGTCGCTCTTGCCGGTTGCTCTGGATTCTCCGCGGGCGGACCGCTCTTCGGCGGATTGCTCGATGCTTCCGGCTCACGCCGAAGCCTCAGCGGCCTTACCATCAGCAAGCCGAACTATTCAGTCGTCTACGCGAGCTCCCCTGGTGATCCTGCTCCAGTGAACGCGTTCAACTATGCCCAGGTGGACCCGGCTTACTTGAGACAGCAGGTCGAGTACCTCGGGACGGAGGAGCCCGGCACCGTGGTCGTCGATCCAGCCTCGCGTCACCTCTATTTTGTCGAAGCCCCAGGACAAGCGACCCGCTATGGCGTTGGCGTGGGTCGCGAGGGCTTCGGCTGGTCGGGGATCGCAAAAATCAACATGCGGCGCAGCTGGCCGGACTGGGTGCCGCCGAAGGAGATGGTGGCTCGGGATCCGGAGATCCGCTCGCAACTTGTGGCGACGTCGCGCGGGCCGGGTGTCCCGGGAGGCCCGACAAGTCCGCTCGGGGCGAGGGCGATGTATCTCTTCGCAGACGGCAGGGACACGGGCTATCGCATCCATGGCACCGCGGAACCTGAAACGATTGGCACCAACGTGTCGTCCGGCTGCATTCGCATGGTCAACCAGGATGTGATCCATCTCTATCAGCGCGCGCCCGAGGGAACCCAGGTCATCGTCTTGTCGTGACGGCACCGTATCGGCGGATCGGATTGTAGAGGAGTCAAAGGCAATGAATGAAGAGAAAGGAAAGTGGCACCACCCTCGTCTCTCAGACCGAGATCTCCTGCTCTGCATAGGCCGGGATCTCAAGCGGATCTACGAGGATACCCTGCGGCAGTCACTGCCAAGCGACATCGAGGCCGTGCTGCAGAAGATCGAACAGGCTGAACGCGAGAGGATAGTGCGGGAGCAGTGAATGACTTGACCTGCGGTAGAGCGGTGGCGGCCTAGATAGAGAGATCCTGCTCGTCACACCTACTTTATCATTGGCCTGCATGTCGTGGTTCCAATCCGGCCGAAGGCGTCCTGGAACGAGGCGAAGACGTTCGCGGCCGGTGTGGCGGCCATGACGAAGGCTAGCTGTCTGGATGCGAGACCTCCTTGGCATGAGCGATGACCTGGAGGGCTGGCGGCAACGCGTCTGCATCGGGTGGCTTGTAGCGGCGGTTGGCGAGCTTCGGCTCGGCAGCCAGGCGGCTTCGCACAAC
>NZ_VOSK01000186.1 GCF_009296175.1 Microvirga tunisiensis
ATGCGTTTGCCCGGCAAATGCGGCTCCATCCGATCCCACTGGTGATCTTTCAACATCAGACGAACTCCGCTCACCCAAGCCTCCGCGCCCAAAAGGAGCTTGAATCAGATTTGCGAGTCCGTCGAAAACCTGAATGTCAACGCGCTCTAGGCGGGCGCCTCACTGATGTCAGTTTCGATTAGATAAGTGGATGTGGCGGATGAATGCTCCCGCGCCGAAAGTCTCGTTCGTATCCCTGGGCTGCCCGAAGGCCCTGGTCGATTCCGAGCGCATCATCACCCAGCTTCGCGCCCAGGGCTACCAGCTGACCAAGGAGCATGACGGGGCCGACGTAGTCATCGTCAATACCTGCGGCTTCCTCGACAGCGCCAAGGCCGAGTCCCTGGAGGCAATCGGCGAGGCCATGGCCCAGAACGGCAAGGTCATCGTCACCGGCTGCATGGGCGCCGAGCCCGAGCAGATCCGCGACCAGTTCCCGAACGTTCTGGCGATTACGGGTCCTCAGGCCTACGAATCCGTGGTCTCGGCCGTGCATCAGGCCGTGCCGCCGGCCCATGACCCCTTCGTGGACCTCGTGCCGCCTCAGGGCGTGAAGCTGACGCCGCGCCACTACGCTTACTTGAAGATTTCCGAGGGCTGCAACAACCGCTGCTCCTTCTGCATCATCCCGAAGCTGCGCGGCGATCTCGTCAGCCGTCCCATCGCGGACGTCCTGCGCGAGGCCGAGCGGCTCGCCAAAGCCGGGGTCAAGGAACTCCTGGTGATCTCGCAGGACACCAGCGCCTACGGCCTCGACATCAAGTACCAGCCGAGCCTCTGGAAGGACCGGGAGGTCCGCACCCGCTTCTTCGAGCTCGCCAAGGAGCTGGGCGATCTCGGCATGTGGGTGCGCATGCATTACGTCTATCCCTACCCGCATGTGGACGAGGTCATCCCGCTGATGGCCGAGGGCAAGATCCTTCCCTATCTTGACATCCCCTTCCAGCACGCCTCGCCGCGCGTGCTGAAATCCATGCGCCGCCCGGGCAACCAGGAAAAGACCCTGGAGCGCATCCGCAAGTGGCGCGAGATCTGCCCGGACCTCGCCATCCGCTCGACCTTCATCGTCGGTTTCCCCGGCGAGACGGAGGAGGACGTGGACTTCCTCATGCAGTGGCTGAAGGACGCCAAGATCGACCGGGCCGGCTGCTTCCAGTACGAGCCGGTGCAGGGCGCGCCGGCCAATGATATCGCCGGCGCCGTTACGCCGGAGGAGAAGGAAGAGCGCTGGCACCGCTTCATGCAGACCCAGCAGAAGGTCAGCGCCAGGATCCTCAAGAGGAAAGTCGGCAAGACCCTGCCGGTCATCATCGACGAGCAGGGCGCGACGGTCGCGACCGGCCGGACCAAGTACGACGCCCCCGAAATCGACGGCGTCGTCTATGTGGCCTCGCGCCAGGCGCTCAAGTCCGGCGAGATCGTGAACGTGAAGATCGAGAGCTCGGACGAGTACGATCTGCACGGGACGGTGGTTTAAGCAGTCCGCAGTCCCTTTGAGACGCCCTCCCCGTCATCACCGGCCTTGTCCCGGTGATCCCGACGGCGTGAGGCGCTGCGCTCTACCAATCCGGATGGCCGGCGCGAGGCCGGCCATGACGGCAATGGGAGCACTAGTGGGTCGTCTGCCGTCGGATCTGGTATAGTGGCGTGGTGATCCTCGTGCTGCGAGGTGCCCCATGTCGCGCCACCAGAACGATCCCTTGCGCCCGCTCACCCCGCAGGAGCGCACAGAGCTCACCCGCGTCAGTCGCTCCCAGAGCGCCCCCGCCGCTGAAGTCGATCGGGCCCGCGCCCTGCTGGCGATTGCCGATGGGGCCAGCTACACCGCCGCCGCCCATCTCGTCGGGCGCGGCCACAACGAGACGATCTCGGCCTGGGTCAGCCGCTTCAACTGTGAGGGACTGGCTGCTGTGCGCCCGCATCATGGCGGCGGGCCGCGCATCCGCTACGGGGCTCAAGAGCAGCAGCGCATCCTGGCCGAGTGGGCGCGAGCGCCGCAGCGGGAGCAGGACGGCAGCGCCACCTGGTCGCTGAGCCTGCTGCAGAAGGCGCTGCGCTGGGCGCCGGATGGCCTGCCGCGGGTCAGTCGGTTCACCATCGCCCGCACCCTGCGCGAGGCCGGCCTGAGCTGGCAGAAGAGCCGCACCTGGTGCGAAACCGGCGCGGCCCTGCGCAACCGCAAGTCCGGCGTGGTGCGCGTCAGCGATCCGGATGCGCCTGCCAAAAAAAGCTGATCGAGCAGGCCTACACGCAGGCTGCCCAACAGGGGCTGTCGGTCTGGTGCGAGGACGAGGCGGGTCCGTTCCAAGCCGTGCCGCATCCGGGGCCTTCCTGGCAGCCGCAGGCTCATCCGGCGCGGCACCCGCACGAGTATATCCGTGGCGGCACGACCAAGATCCTGACCCTGTTCCATCCCGCCTCCGGCCAGGTGCGTCTGCAATCGGCCGAGCGCTGTACGAATGCGGTGCTGCATCCGTGGCTGCGCGAGCGTCTCAGCGCGATCCTGGCGGAGTTGCCCGCACCAGCTGTCGCTGATCCAGTCCTCACACACGCGGCGTGGGAGGTCTGGCAGGCGGGGCTGACCCGGCGCTTCACCTTGCCGGAGGAGTTGCCGCCATTGCGCCTCCTGCTGGTGTGGGACAATCTCACCGGCCACAAGACACCTGAGCTGGTACTGTGGTTGTGCGCGCACGGGATCATGCCGTTGTACACGCCCGTGGGCGGCAGCTGGCTTAATATGGCCGAGTCGATCCAGCGCGTGCTCAAGCGCCGCGCGCTCGCCGGGCAGCATCCGCATAGTCCTGCCGAGATCGGGAGCTGGTTCGAGCAGACGGCACGAAGCTGGAATGCCCAGCCGACGCCGTTCGTCTGGAACGGCAAACGCCGACAGCGGCGACGGTGCTGTGCGAAGGAGCAGATCTATCGCGTGGGCGGCTCCGGAGCCTGCACCGGCCAACCGCTTCCTCAGCCCAGATCACAAGTGCAAGCAGAATGCCAGATCCGACGGCAGACGACCCACTAGGCGCCTGTGATCTGCTCGCTCGTGATCACCCGAACGCCCGCGGCTTCCAGCTCCCGCCAAGCCTTCTCGAGCGACCCATTGGTGTCGATGGGCCTCGAGGCATCCTCGATCAGGTAGGTCTCGAACCCGGCTCCGGCTGCATCCGCCGCCGTCCAGGCCACGCAGTAATCCAGCGCGAGCCCGGCGCAGAAGGCGCGGCGGAATCCGCGCTCCTTCAGATAGCCCTCAAGCCCCGTCGAGGTCCGCCGGTCCGCCTCCTTGAAGCCGGAATAGCTGTCGATCCCCGCATTGTAGCCTTTGCGGATGACGAGTTGCGCGTGCGGGATATCGATGTCACGCGAAATCTCGGCGCCTGAGGTTCCCTGCACGCAATGATCCGGCCAGAGCACCTGCGGACCGTAATGCAGGTCGGCCATCTCGAAAGGCTGCTTGGCGGGATGGCTTGAGGCGAAGGAGGCGTGCCCTTCCGGATGCCAGTCCTGCGTCAGCACCACATGGCGGAAGCGTTTGGCGAGCCGGTTGATCGGCTCGATCACCGCATCGCCATCCGGCACGGCAAGCGCGCCGCCCGGCAGGAAGTCGTGCTGTACATCCACGACGATGAGAACGTCGTTCTCACCCGGCTTGATGGTCGCCCGCTCGGCCATTCCTGATCCTCTGAAATTCCGCCGATGAATATAGAGATCGCAAAGAAAAGGGCAGCCGTTCGCCCGACTGCCCTCGTTTCAGTTCAAGCACATGGGAGCTTATTGCGGGATCTTGTCCTCGATGCCCTTCACGTAGAAGTTCATGCCGAGGACCTGCTCGTCGGAGAGCGCGCCGTTGCCCTTGCACTCGATCTCCTTGCCGTCCTGACCGATGACCGGGCACTTGAAGGGGTTGAGCTGGCCGGACTTGATGGCGGCTTCGGTGTCCTGAGCCATCTTCTTCACGTCGTCGGGCATGTTCTTATAAGGCGACATCACGACCATGTGGGCGTTGATCCCGCCCCAGGTGTCTTCCGACTTCCAGGTGCCGTCGAGAACCGCCTTGGTGCGGGCGACGTAGTAGTCGGACCAGTTGTCGGTGATGGCGGTCAGCTGGGCCTTCGGGGCGAAGCGCTCCATGTCGGAGGCCTGGCCGAAGCCGAAACGGCCGCGCGCCTCGGCGGCCTGGATCGGCGCCGGGCTGTCGGTGTGCTGGGCCAGGATGTCCACGCCCTGGTCGAGCAGCGCCTTGGCGGCGTCGCCTTCCTTCGCGGGATCGTACCAGGAATTGGCCCAAACAACCTTGATCTTGACGTTCGGGTTCACCGACTGCGCACCCAGGAAGTAGGCGTTGATGCCGGAGATCACTTCCGGGATCGGGAAAGCGCCCACATAGCCGATGACATTGGACTTCGTCATCTTGCCGGCGATCACGCCGGTGACGTAGCGGCCCTCATGGAACTTCGCCGCGTAGGTCGAGAGGTTCGGGGAGCGCTTGAAGCCGGTGGCGTGCTCGAACTTGATGTTCGGGTACTTCTTGGCGACCTTCACGGTCGGCTCCATGAAGCCGAAGGAGGTCGTGAAGATCAGGTCGTGGCCGGTGCGGGCGAGCTGCTCGATGGCGCGCTCGGAATCGGCCTCCGGCACGCTCTCCACGAAGGTGGTCGTCACCTTGCCCGGAAAGGCCTTCTCGATGGCCTGGCGGCCCTGATCGTGCTGATAGCTCCAGCCGAAGTCACCAACCGGCCCTACATAGATGAAGCCGACCTTGATCTTGTCCTTCGCCTGCGCGAATGCGCCGGTCGCGGACAGAGCCAGGACCGTCGCCCCCGCAACAGCTCCGAAGAGTTTCCCTGAAAACATGCTCGTTCCCTCGAGTTTGGATTTCCAACATTCCGTCGCAGGTCTGAAGGCTTCTGGCAAGAATTCCTCTGCCTACACTTTGGTCAGATTAACACCAGTTTGCTCACCGGTCAGGCACGAACGGCACCCCTAAGGAACCGGGCGCTCCGATGGCCCTGCCACGGCGCAGGGACAGGAGCAGCAGGGCGATGATCGTTGCAAGATACGGCACCGCCGACAGGACCTGGGGCGGCACTCCGAACTGGGCGGCCTGGGCGTGGAGCTGCAGCACGGTCGCCGCCCCGAAGATATAGGCGCCAATCAGCAGCCAACCCGGCCGCCAGGCCGCGAAGACGACGAGCGCCAGGGCGATCCAGCCGCGCCCGGCCGTCATGCCGGGCGACCAGAACCGGGTATAGACAAGGGCGAGATAGGCCCCTGCCAGACCCGAGCAGGCCCCGCCGAAAAGGATGGCCCAGAGACGCACGCGCCAGACCGGCAGGCCCAGCGCATTGGCCGAGGTATGGTTCTCGCCGATGGAGCGCAGGGTCAGGCCGGAGCGGCTCCGGGTGAGATAGAGCGCAACCAGAATGGTGAGTGCGATGGACGCGTAGACGAAGAGATCCTGCTCAAAAAACAGGCGGCCGATCACCGGGATGTCGCTCAGGACCGGAATGTCGAGAGGGGCGACGGGATCGCGCCTCGCGCCGACGAACGGGGCGCCGATCAGACCGGACAGTCCGAGGCCGAAGATCGTCAGCGCCAGGCCCGACCCGACCTGGTTCGCGGCAAAGCCCAGCACCACGAGGGCGAACAGGGCCGCCATCAGGGTCCCGGCGAGCATTCCGGCGGCGACGCCGAGCAGGGTCGAGTCGAAGGTGACGGCGGCGGCGAAGCTGCAGGCCGCCCCCATCGCCATCATGCCCTCGACACCGAGGTTGAGCACGCCGGAGCGCTCCGTCACCAGTTCGCCCAGGGCCGCGATCAGGAGAGGCGTGGATGCCGTGACGATGGTGAGCAGGATGGCCTCGAAAGTGGTCATTTGCCCCCTCCCCGTGTGACGAAACGAATGCGGTAGCTCACCAGCGCATCGGCCGCCAGCACGCAGAGCAGCAGGATGCCCTGGAAGGCCTGCGTGAGATCGAGCGGCAGCTTCAGCATGATCTGCGCGCTCTCGCCGCCGATGAAGGTCAGCGCGACGACGAGGGCTGCGACCAGGATGCCGATGGGATTGAGCCTGCCCAGGAAGGCCACGGTGATGGCGGTAAAGCCGTAACCGGGCGAGATCGAGGGTTGGAGCTGGCCGATCTGGCCCGAGACTTCAGAGATGCCGGCCAAGCCGGCCAAGCCGCCCGAGATGGCAAAGACCGCCATCGTGGTCGCCTTCGAACTGAAGCCGGCAAACCGCGCCGCGCGAGGCGCGTCGCCGGTCAGCTTCAGCCGGTATCCGAACAGCGTCCGCCCGAGGATCACGGCCGTGAGCAGGACCGCAACAGCCGCAAACACGGCTCCGTAGTGGACGCGCCCGCCCTCGAGGATGGGGTGAAGCGTCGCCGACGGGTCGAAGGTCACCGATTGCGGGAAGTTGAAGCCCTTCGGATCGCGCCAGGGGCCGCGCACCAGATAGTCGAGAATGAGCTGAGCCACATAGACCAGCATGAGGCTGGTCAGGATCTCGTTGACGCCGAACCGGGTCTTCAGGAAGGCCGGGATCAGCCCGTAGAGCGCGCCGCCGATGATCCCGAGCAGCAGCATGAGCGGCAGCACCCAGAAACCGGCCTCCGTGCCGTGGGTCTTAAGCGCAAGCCAGCTGCCGAGCACGGCGCCGATCACGTATTGGCCTTCCGCGCCGATGTTCCAGAGATTGGCGCGAAAGCAATAGGAAAGGCCGATGGCGATGAGCGCCAGCGGCGTCGCCTTGACGAGAAGCTCCTGCAGCGCCCAGGGGTCGCTCAAGGGCTGGAGTACATAGACGTCGAAGGCCGCGATGGGCGAGCGCCCCATCAGCCAGATGACGAAGCCCGCGATGAGGAAGGCGGTGACGAAGGCGGCGACCGGAGCCAGCGCCCGCATGACCGGCGAAACGCTCGCACGAGGCGTCAGCTCAAAGCGCATGAGCGCCCCCTTGGGCTTGTGCAACGCCGAGCATTTCGAGGCCGACGGCTTCCTTGGTCCATTCGCCGACCGGCTTCAGCGGGCTCAAATGCCCCTGATGGATGACGGCCATCCGGTCCGCCACCTCGAACAACTCATCGAGATCCTGGCTGACGACGACGACGGCGCTGCCCGCCCGGGCGAGGTCGACCAGAGCCTGGCGGATCAGGCGCGCCGCGCCCGCATCGACACCCCAGGTCGGCTGGTCGACGATGATCAGCTTGGGCTTGCGGATGATCTCGCGGCCGATGACGAATTTCTGCAGGTTGCCGCCGGAGAGCTTGCGGGCCTGCGGATCGCCCTCGGGCGTGCGCACGTCGAAGCTCTGGACGATGGAGCGGGCGAGTCGTCTGGCGGCGTTGACCAGGATGAAGCCCGAACGGCTCACTTCCGCTGCCGCATGGGAGATCAGGGTGTTCTCGCTCAGGCGATGACTCGGCGCGGCCGCGTGGCCCAGGCGCTCCTCCGGCACGAAGGCGGCGCCCAGGCGGCGCCTCGCGTCGATGCCGATCGTGCCCGACGGCTTCCCGGCGATGACGACGGCATCCGTCCGGTCCGCCAGCCGCTCGCCCGACAGGGCGGCGAACAATTCGCTCTGCCCGTTGCCCGCGACACCAGCGATGCCCACGACCTCGCCGGCGCGGGCCACGAGTTCAATCTCGCGCACAGCCTGTCCGTGCAGTCCGGCCGCCGGCATGGACAGGCGCGAGACCTTGAGCATCTCGCCTTGGACGTGATGCGGCGCGTCGGTGCGAACCTCACCGACCTCGTTGCCGACCATGAGGGCCGCAATTTCCCGGGCGCTCTTCGCCCGCGGATCGATGGTGGCGACGACGCGCCCGGCCCGCAGGATCGTGGCGCGGCGACAGGGGCGGCGCACCTCCTCGAGCTTGTGGGAGATGTACAGGATGGAGCAGCCCTCGGCCGAGAGCCGGTCCAGGGTGGTGAAGAGATGCTCGGCCTCCTGCGGCGTGAGGACCGAAGTCGGCTCGTCCAGGATCAGCAGCCTCGGATTCTGAAGCAGGCAGCGGACGATCTCGATGCGCTGGCGCTCGCCGGCCGACAGGGTCCAAACCGCCCGGTCGGCATCCAGCGCCAGACCATACGTCTGGCTGATCTCGCCCAGCTTGCTGCGAACGCTGGACAGGCTCCAGTCGCCCGACAGCGCCACGGCGATGTTCTCGGCGACCGTCAGTTCGTCGAACAGCGAAAAGTGCTGGAACACCATGCCGAGGCCGAGATTGCGCGCCTCGACCGGAGAGCCGATGGAAACGGGGCGACCTTCCCACCGGATCTCGCCGGCGCTCGGCTCGATGACGCCATAAAGGATCTTGACCAGCGTCGACTTGCCCGCGCCGTTCTCGCCCAACAGGGCGTGGATCTCGCCCGGCTCGATGGCCAGATCGATTCCGTCATTGGCGAGAAGGTCGCCGTAGCGCTTGCTGATCCCTTGAAGCTCGACGAGGGGTGGCCCCGATGATGATACGTCTGCCTTCACACAGCGACTCTGACTTAAGGGTTGCAGCCGGGTAGGAATTTGCACATGGATGGCCGCCCGCGCGGCTCTTGGCAAGGGCCGCGCGGGTGTGCGCTTCCGTTGTGGAACGATCATAGGGAAGCGGCGCGCCGGTCGGCAATGCCGAATCCGTGGTTTATTGTGAGTCCGCGAACCGTCCACAACCTAGTGTTCTGTCACTGACGAGTGATTCCGAAATCCGATCCGACGTGCGATCCTGCTCTGATGGGCAAGATCGAACGCATTGAGGTTCCCGCCGCTGATCGAGATCGCTTGGAGAGCTTGGTCGGTGACCGCAACACATCCCAGAAGGTCGTCTGGCGGGCTCGGATTGTTCTGCTGGCTGGTGAGGGCCTGCGCGCTACCGAGGTCGCCGGCCGCGTCGGCACGAGCACTCTGACGGTGAGGCGCTGGCGCCGCCGCTATGCGCAGGCGGGCGTCGACGGGCTTCTCAAGGACGCCACCCGCCCGCCAGGGCGCAAGCCCCTGACGGCCGCGGTGATCCAGCGGGTTGTCGACATGACCCTGCATGAGAAGCCGCCGCGAGCGACGCAGTGGAGCGTGCGCTCGATGGCCGCTGTCACAGGCCTGTCCCACACCAGCGTGCAGCGGATCTGGCACGCCCACGGCCTCAAGCCGCACTTGGTCAAGACCTTCAAGCTGTCCACCGACAAGCCCTTTGTCGAGAAGGTCCAGGATGTGGTCGGCCTGTATCTCGATCCGCCGGACAAAGCCCTGGTACTCGCGGTTGATGAAAAGTCTCAGATCCAGGCGCTCGACCGCACCCAGCCGGGCCTGCCGCTCAAGAAGGGCCGTGCCGGCACCATGACCCACGACTATAAACGACATGGCACCACGACCCTGTTTGCCGCTCTCGATGTGGCGACCGGCACGGTCCTGGGCACCTGCATGAAGCGCCATCGCCATCAGGAGTTTCTGCGCTTCCTGCGTGTCATTCATCGCAACACCGACAAGCGCCTCGACCTGCACCTGATCGTGGACAACTACGCCACCCACAAGCACCCCAAGGTGAAGGCTTGGCTCGAAAAGCATCCGCGCTTCCACCTGCACTTCACGCCGACCTCGGCCTCATGGCTCAACCAGGTTGAGCGCTTCTTTGCCCTGATCACCCAGGAGCGCATTCGGCGGGGCGCCTTCACGAGCGTGCCCGATCTGGAGAGTGCTATCATGGACTACCTGGAGCACCACAATGCCGACCCGAGACCCTTTGTCTGGACCGCCTCGGCCTCAGCTATCCTGGAAAAGGTCGCCCGTGCGAAACAAGCGTTAGAGTCACAACACTAGCGCATTTTTCGGCGAAGTGGATCCGGTTCGCCGTTGAAAATGCGGCACAATAAAGAAGAGATGATTCCACGCCGGTGGAAGCAGCTTTACTGGTGAGAGAGCCCCGTGACCGAGAACATCTATGACATCGCCGTCGTTGGCGCCGGAGCCGTGGGCCTGAGCGCCGCGCTGGCCTTTGCCCGCGACGGCTACAGGACCGTTCTCATCGGTGGCCTGGACGTGCGCCGCGACGGACGAACCGTCGCCCTGCTCAACGGCTCGGTCCGTTTTCTGGAGGCGCTGGGCGTCTGGCCCGCTGTCGCGTCCGTTGCGGCGCCGCTCGAAACCATGCGCATCATCGACGACACGGGCAGCCTGTTCCGCCCGCCGCCGGCCGGCTTCCGGGCCGGCGAGATCGGCCTCGACGCCTTCGGCTGGAATATCGAGAACGTGGCTCTCGTCGAGAAGCTCGCCGAGGCGGCCCGTGCGTCCGAGAGCCTGACCCTCGCGCCGGAATTTGCGACCGGCTTCGCGGCGGACGATGCGGGAGCCTCCATCATGCTGGCCGACGGCGCCGTCATCCGGGCCGGCCTCGTGGTCGCGGCGGATGGGCGGAACTCCAGGCTGCGCCAGATCGCCGGGATCAGCACCCAAACCTGGTCCTATCCGCAATCGGCCGTGACGGTGATCCTGGCCCATGACCGGGAGCATTGGGAAGCCTCGACCGAGTTCCATACCCGCCACGGACCCTTCACCCTGGTGCCCCTGCCCGGCCGCCGCTCGAGTCTCGTCTGGGTCACGAGCAAGGACGACGCGGAGCGCCTGTCGACCCTCGACGACGCGGCCCTCGCTCTTGCCATCGAGCGGCAGGCGCAGTCGCATCTCGGCGCCATGCGCATAGACGGTCCGCGCGGGCTGGTGCCCATGAGCGGCCTGTCGGTCAATCGCTACTGGTCGCGCAACCTCGCGCTCGTCGGAGAAGCGGCACACGTTTTCCCGCCCATTGGAGCCCAAGGCCTCAATCTCGGCTTCCGCGATGTCGCCGCGTTGAGAGACGCCGTCGTCGATGGAGGTGATGCGGGTCATTCCCCCGGTTCTGACGAGACCCTGACCCGCTATCAGCGCGGCCGGGATCTCGACGTCCGCCTGCGCACGGCGGCGGTCGACGGTCTCAACCGGACGCTTCTCACCGGCATGATCCCGACCGACTTCCTGCGCGGCGCCGGTCTCCTGGCCTTGAGCAACATCGGCCCTCTGCGCCGGATCGTCATGCGCGAAGGCGTGCTCCCCCGCGTCGGCGTGCCCCGGCTGATGCAGGGCGTGTCATCGGTCTAGGATTCCCCTTGTGAGCCATGCGGCCGCTGTCTAGACATCTCGCTGACTGCCACCTCGATGACTTTGCGCCAATTGTTGAAGGGCTTCAAAGTCACCACGGATCAGGGCCTCCTTCTTGGCTCGTGACCAGCCTTTGATCTGCCGCTCATATGCAATCGCATCGGTAATTTGATTGAAATGGGCGGAGTATACGAGCGCAACGGGCCGACGGTTGGCTGTGTACCCTCCAAAAGTCCCTTGATCGTGTTGGCTGATACGCGTCTCCAAGTCATCAGAACGGCTCGTTCCGACGTAGTAACTGCCGTCCGCACAACGAAGAATGTAAAACCAACAGCCGGCCATGATCGATGTGCCTCCAAGCTCTCACCGATGATGTCCATTATTATACTGAAATAACGTTGTTCAAAAAACCTCTGCCTCGCAGACGCTCCCGATAGCCTCATCCTGAGGAGCGAAGCGTCTCGAAGGACGAGGCGTCTCCAGAGTGCAATGGATCCTCCTTCGAGACGCAGCCTAAGGTCTGCTCCTCAGGATGAGGGTGAACGGGTAGATGTTGCTCTCAACGGCGCCGGCTTGAACCCTCACGGAAACAGATCGTAGGGCAACGCCCCGGTTTTCGTGGTGAGATAGAGAACACCCGTCAGCGTGAACATCGACACAAGCGTGCCGACGAGGACGCAGGCCGAGGCCCGCTCCACGCCCACATTGTACTGGGTCGAGATGACGAAGATGTTCAGGGCGGGCGGCAGCGCCGCCATGATCATGGCCGCGTAGGTCCAGGCCGGGCCGAAATCGCCGATGGCCGAGAGCACCACCCAGACCAGCAGCGGATGCAGGATCAGCTTGATGAACACCAGCGCCGGCACCTCGCCGGGCATCTTGCGCAGGGGTCTCAAGGCCACGGTCACACCGAGGATGAACAGGGCACAGGGCGCGGCGGCTCCCGAGAGCCAGGTGACCATCTGATCGGCGGGCCCCGGCAGTTGGAGATGCAGGTAGCTCGCGGTGATGCCGATGGCCGTGGCGACGTTGAAGGGATGGGTCACCACGCGCCAGACGATCCGGCGGATCGTCGCCGGCAGGGTGAGCTTGTCGAGCCCCGCCATCGACATCAGCAGGGGGACCACGGAGAACAGGAACAGGTTGTCGAAGACGAAGATCAGGACGACCGGGGCGCTGGCCGAAGCGCCGATCGCCGCGAGGATGAGCGGCGGTCCCATGTAGCCGATATTCGAATAGGACCCGGCAACGCCCTGCATGACCGATTGCGGGAGCTCCCTGGTGTAGCGCCAGCCGGTCGCGAACGAGAGAACGAAGGCGCAGAAGGTCGAGAAGGTGGTGGCGGCGATGAACGGCCAGTTCGCCAGTTCATCCAGAGGCTTGTCGGCGATGAGCCGGTAGAACAGGCAGGGCAGCGCCACGTAGATCAGGAAGAACTGCATCCAGGCGAGCCCAGCCTCGGGCTGCTTCACCACCTTGCCGCAGAAGAAGCCGAGCCCGATGAGGCCGAAGAAGGGGGCAAGGAGGTTGAACAGCCCGATCAGGTCGGACATCGGCGGCTCCGAATGGAAGGCATGTGACAGGGATGGCAGGCCTGAGGTGAGAGCATCTTCTGGCAAGGTTCCAACCTTGCGACAATCCCACCATTCGGAAGGCTCGCAGTCCTGAAATGCAGGGCTCCGCCCTCGGACGGCTTCGCTCTCTCGATTGTGACGAGCCGCCGATTTGGAGAATCCGGCCAGGATCTCTATATGAAGATCAAGGAGTTAAGACCATGAAAGGTAATAGGGGCAAAACCGTTGGCGATCACGCTAAGGAGCAGCGGTCGCTGACCAGATCTGCCAGGCGCGGGACGGCTGGCGCATCAGCAATTCCCAGTCTATCGCCAAGATAGCTCCAGAATGACACT
>NZ_VOSK01000187.1 GCF_009296175.1 Microvirga tunisiensis
TGCGGATGAAGGGAGTGCATCACGTCCTCCTGCGGTGAGAAGCTCGGCGTCGCAGGCCGTCAAAGCGCCAAGTGTACTCCTCAATGGCGTAACGCACCCGATCCCAACAACGTTCCGCCACCAAACAACTAGGCCATCCAGGACGGGTCGCTCAAAACCTCATCCGTATGCTCACCGAGGCGCGGCGAAGGACGGCCGGCCGCCATCGGCTGCCCATCCATCACGATGGGCGAGCGAACGGACGGAATGGCCCCGCCTTTGGCGGCCTGGGAGGGCAGATCGATCTTCATGCCCCGGGCGATGACCTGCGGATCGGCGAAGACATCGGCCACCGTGTTGATGGGACCGGCCGGAACGCCCTGCCCTTCCAAGGCCGCCAGAAGGTCCTCGCGCGTGAATGTCAGGGTCAGTTCCGTGAGCAGAGGCACGAGTTCGGCCCGATAGCCGACGCGGCCGGCATTGGTCCCGAAGCGCT
This sequence comes from Microvirga tunisiensis, assembly GCF_009296175.1. Classification (GTDB taxonomy): domain Bacteria; phylum Pseudomonadota; class Alphaproteobacteria; order Rhizobiales; family Beijerinckiaceae; genus Microvirga; species Microvirga tunisiensis. The sequence continues at coordinate 476 of NZ_VOSK01000187.1, forward strand.
CGTCCTGCGCCAACTCGGGCTTCCCCAGCACGGACACGAAGCGGGCGAACTGCCCGTCATTGCCCACCGCCACGATCACATGGCCGTCCGCGACGGGGAAGACCTGATAGGGCACGATGTTGGGATGGGCGTTGCCCATGCGCCGGGGCGACTTGCCGGACGCCAGATAGTTCATGGCCTGATTGGCCAGAACGCTCGTCTGCACATCGAGGAGCGCCATGTCGAGATGCGCCCCCTCCCCCGTGGCATCGCGCTTACGAAGGGCAGCCAGGATGCCGACGACGGAATAGACTCCGGTGAAGATGTCCACATAGGCCACGCCGATCTTCTGCGGCTCCCCTTCCGGGTCTCCGGTCAGGTCCATGATGCCGCCGAGACCCTGGATCATGAAATCGTAGCCGGCGCGGGCCGCATAGGGGCCGGTCTGCCCGAAGCCCGTGATCGAGCAATAGACGAGGCGCGGGTTGACCTGCTTCAGGCCCTCATAATCGAGCCCGTACTTCTTCAGGCCTCCAACCTTGAAGTTCTCGATCACCACATCCGCCTGAGAGGCGAGCCGGCGGACGAGGTCCTGCCCTTCGGGCGTCTCGAAGTCGACCGCGATGGAGCGCTTGCCGCGATTGCAGGAATGGAAATAAGCCGCCGAGAGATCGTCGCCTTCCGCCCCTTCGATGAAGGGAGGTCCCCATCCGCGGGTGTCGTCGCCGACACCGGGCCGCTCGACCTTCACCACATCGGCGCCGAGATCGGCGAGAAGCTGGCCGACCCAGGGGCCCGCGAGAATGCGCGCGAGTTCGAGGACTTTGAGGCCTTCGAGCGGTTTCATTCCGGTCAATCCATCACGGCATCGAGACCGCGCTTCAATCCGATGAAAGACGGAACGCGTCGGGCTGCCAGCAGCGTGCCGGCGACATAGGGAGCGGCAGAGGAGCCCGCATCGTGGCGGATCACAAGCCGCTCATTGTCCGCGCCGAACACAGCCTCACAGGAAAGGACGAAGGACGGCAGGCGCAGCGAATGGACCTGCACCGGTTCCTTCGCGCCGAGGGAGCCGCCGCGCGTTTCGCACACGCCGGTCAGCTCGGCGACCGGCTTTGACGTTGCGGGCTGGCGCACCTCGCTGAGAAGCTCTGCCAACTCGCGAGCCGTGCCGGAGGGCGTATCGGGCTTCTTGGCGGAAGCGTAATCGATGACCTCCACATCGGGCACGTAGCGGGCAGCCTCGAGGGCGAAGCGGCGCAGCAGCGTCGCCGTGATCGAAAAATTGCCGGCCGCGAGCACGCCGCGCTCGACCTTGAGCGCATGACGATCAATCTCCGCATAATCTTCAGCGGAGAGCCCGGTCGTGCCGATGACCACATGCCGGCCCTGCGCAAGCGCCGTCAGGGCATGCGCCTTGACGGCGCCGGGCTTGGTGTAGTCGATCACCACATCGGACGGTGCCTTCAAGGCCTCTTCCAGCGTGGCGCTGACCGGAACTCCCAGATAGGGAAGCCCAGCGGCCTCGCCCGCATCCTGGCCCGTGGCGCTGCGGCTCACCGCGCCTGCGAGCACGAGATCTTCGGAAGCGGCAATCGCCGCCACGAGGGCCCTGCCGACCCAACCGGTCGCGCCTGCCAAGGTAATCCGAACTGACATGAGCTACCAGCCTACTCTCAGAAGAATGCCTGCAGGCCCGTCTGCGCGCGGCCCAGAATAAGGGCGTGTACGTCATGCGTGCCCTCATAGGTGTTCACGGTTTCCAGGTTCTGCGCATGGCGCATGACATGATATTCCTCCTGGATACCATTTCCGCCATGCATGTCGCGGGCTTGGCGGGCGATATCGAGCGCCTTGCCGCAATTGTTGCGCTTGACCAGCGAGATCATCTCTGGCGCCACGCGGCCTTCGTCGAAGAGGCGCCCGACGCGCAAGCTGGCGTGAAGGCCGAGCGTGATCTCCGTCATCATGTCGGCGAGCTTCTTCTGCACGAGCTGCGTCGCAGCGAGCGGCCGGTCGAACTGCTTGCGGTCGAGCGTGTATTGACGCGCCCGGTGCCAGCAATCCTCCGCGGCCCCCATGGAGCCCCAGGAGATGCCGTAGCGCGCCCGGTTGAGGCAGCCGAAGGGGCCTTTCAGGCCCGACACGTTGGGAAGCAGCGCATCCTCGCCCACCTCGACGCCGTCCATGACGATCTCGCCGGTGATCGAGGCGCGAAGGGAGAGCTTGCCGCCGATCTTCGGCGCGGAGAGACCCTTCATGCCCTTCTCCAGCACGAAGCCGCGGATCTGGTTGTCGTGGGCCTCGGATTTGGCCCAGATCACGAAGACATCCGCGATGGGGGAGTTGGAGATCCACGTCTTGGAGCCCGTGAGGCGATAGCCGCCATCGGTCTTCACGGCGCGGGTCTTCATGCCTGCCGGATCGGAGCCTGCGTCCGGCTCGGTGAGGCCGAAGCAGCCCACGAACTCGCCTGAGGCGAGCTTCGGCAGGTATTTCCGCCGCTGCTCCTCGGAGCCATAGGCATAGATCGGATACATGACGAGGGAAGATTGCACGCTCATCATGGAGCGGTAGCCGGAATCGACCCGCTCCACCTCGCGTGCCACGAGGCCGTAGGCAACATAGGAAGCGCCAGCGCAACCGTATTCCTCCGGCAGGGTCACGCCGAGGAGGCCGAGCTCACCCATCTCGTTGAAGATGGAGCGGTCGGTCCTCTCCTCGCGATAGGCTTCGATCACACGCGGCAGGAGCTTATCCTGGGCGTAGGCGCGAGCCGTATCGCGAATCATGCGCTCGTCGTCGGTGAGAAGGTCGTCGAGGAGAAGCGGGTCTTCCCATTTGAGCTTCGCGAGTTCCTGTTGAGCACCGGCCATGATGATTGTCCTTCCCATGCAAGCCTTGAGGGCGCCGGCGTCAGGCCAGCCAAACCCATTGAATTTGAGTGGCAAAATCGCGCTGGACAGGGCAAATGTAAATCGACATCTTCGCAGCAGGTTATTCTCAATTGGAATGAACGTTTGTTTCGCCGCGGCTTCCTGCCCAATGTGGGCAACCTCCTGGCCTTCGAGGCCACAGCCCGTCATGGCAGCGTATCGCGAGCCGCCGAGGAACTGAACCTGACCCAGAGCGCCGTCTCGCGGCAAATCCAACAACTGGAGGAATCCATCGGCGTCTCTCTGTTCAGCCGCTCTCGCCAGCGGGTGGTGCTCACTGACGTGGGCCGCATGTATGCCTCTCATGTGCGCAGCACCCTGTCCGAACTCTCCGACGCCACCCATCAGGCCATCGCTCTCTCCGGAACCAGCGGCGTCCTGAATCTTGCCACCCTGCCGACCTTCGGCACCCGCTGGCTCATTCCCCGTATTCCGGACTTCTTCGCCAGGCACCCCGGCGCAACGGTGAATTTCGGCGTGCGCCTCGTACCTTTCGATTTTGCCGCTGAGCCCTTCGATGCTGCCATCCATTTCGGCGAGCCGCATTGGCCGGGCGCGGTCTGCGAGCTCTTGCGAACCGAAGAGGTCGTGCCTGTCTGCAGCCCGGCCTACCGGGAACGGGAGAACCTGTACTCGCCGCAGGATCTGACCCGCGCCACCCTGCTGCAGCAAAGCACCCGCCCGACGGCTTGGGCCGAGTGGTTCGCCAGCGTCGGCGTGGAGGTCGGCAATCCGTTGCGCGGTCCTCGTTTCGAGCAATTCGCCATGGTGGCCCAGGCTGCCGCAGCGGGATTAGGGGCAGCCCTTATTCCGCATTTCCTGATCGCCGACGAACTGGCCTCGGGGCGCCTCAAGATTCTGTTCGCCCAAAGCCTCGTCAGCGGCGGCGCCTATTACCTCGTCTACCCGGAGCACAAGGCGGAGACGCCGCTGCTGCGCTCCTTCCGCGACTGGATTCTGGACGAGATCCGTCAGGGATAGACCTGTTTCGGCTTCAAGGTGCGGAAGCTCAAGGTGAACGCCACGAGCCCGCAGACGACGATGGCGCTCACCATCGAAAGCGGCGTGCCGTTGTAGAAGGCGCTGACCAGCACGATGATCACGGCACCCGTGCTGAGTTGCAAGGTACCCATGAGCGCCGAAGCAGTCCCCGCCACGGGACCATGGTCTTCGAGCGCGAGCACGGCCGTCGAGGGAATGACATAGCCGAGACAGCCGAACGACAAGAAAAGCAGGCCCCAGAGAACATAGGCGTTGTCGATGCCGAGGATGGTGAGCACGAACAGCAGGACCACCAAAGCGGCAAAGCCGGAGATCGCGGTGCGCACCACCCGCTCGGCACCGAAGCGCCTCATGAAGAAGCTGTTGAACTGCGCGCTGCCGATGAAGGCGATGGCATTCGACGCGAAGACCATGCTGTAGGCCGAGGGCGTCAGGCCGAAATGCTCGATGAAGATGACGGATGAGCCGGCAAGATAAGCAAAGAAGCTCGCCTGACTGAAACCGCCGATGAAGGCGAGCCCCAGGAAACGACGATCCTTCAAAAGATTCCTGTAAGTGGCAAAGGCATGTCCAATGCCTTTCCGGTCCGCATCCGGCCTATGGGTTTCTGGCAGGAGGAAGAGGACGACGGCAAGACCCGCGAGGCCGATTACGGCAATGGCCCAGAAGATGGCGCGCCAACTGAAGAAGGCCGTCAGGGTGCTGCCGGCCAGAGGCGCCAAGATGGGCGAAACGCTGAAGACCAGCATCATCGTCGCCATCAGCCGGGCCGCTTCATGCCCGGTATGCAGATCGCGAATGATGGCGCGGGGAATGACCATGGCCGCGCAGGAACCGACGCCCTGCAGGAAGCGGAAGGCAATCAGCGTTTCCACAGTGGGGGCGAAACTGCAGCCGATGCCTGCCAGAATGAAAAGGCCCAGTCCGAAATAGAGCGGCGGCTTGCGGCCGAACCGATCTGAGAGCGGCCCATAGACGATCTGGCAGACCGCGACTGCCAGAAAGAAGCTCATCAGGCTCATCTGCACGGCGCTGACATCGACCTGGAACTCGCGAGCAATGGCCGGGAAGGACGGCAGATACATGTCAATGGCGAAAGGACCTACGGCGGAGAGCATGCCGAGAACCAACGCGTTGCGTAAGAAGGCGGACTTCATGGAGAACGGCTTTCGTAGCTCCGGCCGACGAGCCGAGATTGAGAAAACGGCCTGCCCACTGGAGGAACGGGTCAAGCAATGCGGACGAAAAAAGGTCCCGGCTCACCTCGGGCCAGGAGCACCGGAGGACGGGCGCCGCTTGTAAGCCCTTCATCGACCAGGTTCAAGACAGCCACCCGTTTGTTATCGGACTATAATCCGGTCTGGAAATAATGCTTACTCTTCGTTAACCATGAATGGTCATAGCTGATTAACCATCCAGCTGGTTGGGCTCATCCGCGAACGATCCGTCCCTCATGCGGGGCAGCGCGGCTGCCCGGCCGGCCCCGAGTTATCAAAGTTCTTCATGACCGCTTCGATGTCCCCGAATCAGACGAGTCTCAGCGTTTCTCGGTCCGCACCACACTCCGATTCCACGCTTGGGAGGCCGGCCAGTCGTCACAATGCGCTGAATTGTCTTGCTGTCGTGGCCGTTCTGATGACGGTTTCCGCCTGCGCAGGTCGCTCGGATCTGGGTTATGCGAGCCTTATGTCCGAAGTGCCGGCAACGCGTGCGATCGTCGTCCCCCGCCCGGTGGGCCCTCCGTGGTCGCGGTTCTGCAGCAGCAATACCAGGATGGCCTCTCGCAGGAGATCGCCCTATCGACGGCCTCGCTGACCACGGGCCAGAACGCCTTTTACGTGAGCCTGCTCAACAACACCGCAGGCAACATGGAAATCCCGAATAGTCTGTCCTTGCCCTCCATGACCCCGGACCGGCTCCAGAGCGAGATGGAAGAGCGGATGCCAGGCGTCGAGATGGAGACCTCGCTGGTTTATGTGCAGAACCGGTTCGGCCCCTTCGGCTTTGCCACAGGGCGTTCCTCCGCGGGCGATCTGTGCCTTTACGCCTGGCAGCGGATCGAGCCGGGCGAGCCCGCAATCTTCGTTCCCGGCGGAGCCGTTTCGGTCCGCCTGCGCCTTTGCGATGCAGATGCCAGTGTTGATCAACTACTGCGTGTCTTCTACGGCTACACGATCGCCGCCTATTACCGCCAGGAATCCTGGAACCCCTACGGAGACCCGCCCTCGCCGCCCGCTCATTTCGGGGAGAAGGATGCTCCCATGTATCCGCTGGGTCTCGGTAGCGGGGAAAGTGCCACGGTAGTCCACCGGCGGAGCCTATCCGAGGAAACGCGTCGCGTCGCCCCGTCCGTGCAAGCGCCAAGGCGCACCATTGACAAAGATACGATTGAACCGCCTGCTGCCGCTCCGCCGGAAGCAGCACCACCGAGCGGTTATCCGGTCGTGCCGCCACCGCCCGCTCAATGACACGAGATCGAACACAGCAATGATATAAAGTTAAATAGCGATCTATTTACTACTGTGACATTAGGCCTAAGCAACACTATGGATATATTAATAGACCCGATTTTAGTCTTGAATTAAGCGTGCAGTCTCTCACGCAAACATTCAAGCCGAGAATCCAGACGATGCGAGCGGGTCTTATCGTGGCCTTTTGGGCTGTGGCGGCGGTACTGATCATCTCGATCGTTGCTCTTCCCATCAGCCTCCAGGCACATCTTGTTGCGGGCCTCACGGTTGTGGCCTGCATGATCATCCTCAAGTTCTTTCGCGCCCAAGGCATCTGGCGGCTGATCGCCTTGGCTCTCGGCACTGCCATCGTCCTGCGCTACGTCTTCTGGCGCACCACCAGCACGATCCCGCCGATCACCGAGGTCACAAGCTTCATCCCGGGCTTTCTGCTTTATCTGGCCGAGATGTACAGCGTCATGATGCTGTTCTTGAGCCTCTTCGTCGTGTCGAGCCCGCTGAAATCGCGCAAGGCGCCCCAGATCGATCCGCAAAACCTGCCGACAGTCGATGTCTTCGTTCCGAGCTATAACGAGAATGCCGATCTGCTGGCAACGACCTTGGCCGCTGCGAAAGGCATGACCTATCCTGCGGACAAGGTTACGGTCTGGCTTCTGGATGACGGCGGCACGGATGAGAAGTGCAATTCGAGCACCGCTAACGCCGCGCACCAAGCCCGCGAGCGCCGCGCCGAGCTGCAGGCCCTCTGCGCCGCCATGGACGTGAAATACCTGACCCGGGCGCGCAACCTGCATGCCAAGGCCGGCAACCTCAACAACGGCCTCGAGCACTCGACTGGCGACCTGGTCGCCGTGTTCGATGCGGACCACGCTCCCGCGCGCAGCTTCCTCACAGAGACCGTCGGCTATTTCACCACGGACAAGAACCTGTTCCTGGTTCAGACCCCGCACTTCTTCATCAACCCCGATCCGCTCGAGCGCAATCTCGGCACCTTCCAGACCATGCCGTCCGAGAACGAGATGTTCTACGGCGTCATCCAGCGTGGTCTCGACAAGTGGGATGCGGCCTTCTTCTGCGGTTCGGCCGCCGTGCTCCGACGCGAAGCCCTGCAGGAAACCAATGGCTTCAGCGGCGTCAGCATCACCGAGGATTGCGAGACCGCCCTCGAGCTCCATTCCCGCGGCTGGACGAGCGTCTATGTGGACAAGCCGCTGATCGCCGGCCTGCAACCGGACAGCTTCGCGAGCTTCATCGGCCAGCGCTCGCGCTGGGCGCAAGGCATGATGCAGATCCTGCGCTACAAATTCCCGCCCTTCAAGCGCGGGCTGAAGATCTCGCAGCGCTTGTGTTACATGTCGAGCAGCATGTTCTGGCTGTTTCCGTTCTCACGGTTCTGCTTTCTCATTTCACCGCTGTGCTATCTCTTCTTTGGGCTTGAGATCTTTACTGCATCGGGAGGCGAGTTCCTCGCCTACACCTTTACCTACATGATGGTGAACTTCATGATGCAGAATTATCTCTACGGCCGCTATCGCTGGCCGTGGATCTCGGATCTCTACGAGTACATCCAGACGATCTATCTGCTGCCGGCCGTATTGTCGGTGATCGCCAATCCCAGCAAGCCCACCTTCAAGGTCACGGCGAAGAACGAGTCCATGGAAGAGAGCCGCGTCTCGGAACTGGGAACGCCGTACTTCATCATCTTTGGCATCCTGATCCTCGGCGTCATCGCCACCGGCATCCGCGTTTGGGCAGAGCCCTATAAGGCCGATCTTACTCTGGTGACGGGCGCCTGGAACGTCCTCAACCTCATCATCGCAGGTTGCGCCTTGGGCGTGGTGTCGGAGCGGGCCACACGGCGCCAGAGCCATCGGGTTCGCGTCGAGCGGCCCTGCCGCTTCGTCCTGGGCGACGAGATCATCGATGCAGTCCTGAAGGACGTCTCGGTTGGAGGCGCAAGGGTTCACGTTCCGCCTTCCGCCGAGCCGAAGCTGAAGAAGGGCACCTCGGGTACGCTCGAATTCCAGCCCTTCTCCAGCCTCCCCGTCCAGCATCTGCCGATGGAGATCCGCAAGGTCGGCATGGACGACAGGGGCCTGCTGCTCGGCTGCCGCTTCATGACCGAAAAGCCCGAGCATCGCCGGATGATCGCCGACCTCGTCTTCGCCAATGCGGACCAGTGGAGCGAATTCCAGAAGAACCGACACCATGACATCGGCGTTCTCCGCGGTACGCTCTGGTTCTTCATGGTCGCGTTCTATCAGACGGGACGGGGCCTCTCCTATTTCTTTGGTCTGCAGAAGATCGGCACCTCAAACCCTCCGGCGCCGTCCGTGGCCCCGGCCGTCAAGTAGAGGTATATCGTGCGTCGGGTTCTGATCTTCTCCTTGCTCGCCTTCCAGACGCTGACTGCGCAAAACGCTGTCGCGCAGGCATCCTTCGGCATGTCGCCCGGCGCACCGAGCACGCCCCCGGCAGCCCGGCCTGCGCCGCAGCTGGGACCGGCGCAACAAGCCCCGTCTGCCGCGGCGCCCTTCGAGATGCGCCAGCCAAGCTCAGCCCCAGCGGCACAACCCGCAAATCCAGCCCAGGCTGCCCCCCCCGGCCAGCACGGCAGCGCCTTCCAACATAGCGCCGCAACGCCCGGCTCCTGTAGCTCCTCCGCAGGCGCAAGGCGGTAGCACAGCCCCGGCCAGGCCCGCTGCGCTACCCACAATGGGAGCCACGGCAGGCCGCAGCGTTGCACGCATCGAACGTCCTGTCCTTCCCTTCGAGACGATCCGCCTCGAGGGCGAGACCGATGCGAGGTCCTGGACCGTCCACCTCACGCAAGACGAGGCATCGAGCGGCGCCAGCATCGCGCTCGGCTACAAGAACGCCGTTGTGGTCATGCCCGAGGGGTCACGTCTAAGGATCGCGATCAATGGCGAGTCCGTCGTCGACACGCCTATCTCATCGTCAAACGACATCAAGCGCATGACGGCGTCGATCCGTCCCGGTCTCCTGCGGGCGGGACAGAACATCATCCGCATGGAGGCCTTTCAGCGCCACCGGACAGATTGCACCATCGAAGCCACCTACGAGCTTTGGACCGACGTGGACTCGGCCTCCACAAAGCTCATCTTCGCCGAAGGCGCCACCAAGACGCTGCGCGGCCTGGACGATCTGCCCGCCGTCGGCGTCGATAATATCGGAGTGACGACGATCCGGGTGGTCGCTCCCAAGATCTACCGCCCCGAAATCCGCGATCGTCTCCTGCGTCTCGTGCAGCTCGTGGCCTTGCGCGGACGCTATGCCCATCCCGTGATCCAGGTGGTGGAATCCGACCCGGGCCCCTCCCCCGTCGGCACGATCAAAGTGGCCATGGGTCTCGCCAGCGAGTTGCGCAGCCTAGTTGCAGGCGTGCCAGATGCAGCCACGATCCAGCCGCTGACCATGATGATGCAGGAGCCGGTATCCCTGGGCTCCACCCTGGTCGTGTCCGGGCCGACCTGGCAGGATCTCGACACCGCCATCGGCATCGTCGGAGCTCGAGGCATCAATGCCGCGCAGGTCGAACGCGGCGTGATCGACACCGCCTCATGGCAATGGCCGGAGGTTCCGACCGCCTTCGGCGCACGTTCCTTCCGCTTTGCCGATCTCGGAGTACCGACTCAGGAATTCTCCGGACGGCGGCTGAAAACCGGCTTTTCCATCAACCTGCCCTCGGATTTCTACGCCACCGAATATGGCGAGACCGTCCTGCACCTGGATGCGGCCTACACGTCGGCGGTGCGGCCGGGCAGCCATGTCAACGTGTTCGTCAATGGCATGATCAGCACGCAGATGACGATCACCTCGCAAGGGGACATTGTCCGGCGGCATAACATCCGAGTACCGCTCAAGAACTTCAAATCCGGTCTCAACCAAATCACCATTGAGGCCGTCTTGCTGACGGATGCCGATGAGCGCTGCGCCCCGGGCGAGACCCTCTCCGAGGCGAACCGCTTCGTCCTGTTTGACACCACCACGCTCGAGTTTCCGACTTATGGGCGCATCGGACGCCTGCCAGATCTTGCCGTTCTGAGCGCGGGCCGCTTCCCGGATGAGGATCTTCCGACAACTGTCGTTCTGGCCCGACCCGACCCGCTGAACTATTCCGCGGCAGGCACCCTGCTCGCCCGCATGGCACGCAGCGCCGGTGCGCCGGTGCGCGCGCAGTTCTCCAACGCGGCCTCGGCGGATGACGAATCCGTGCTCTTCATCGGCGCCGTTGATCAGATCCCCGCAGGCCTGCTCAACCGTGTGAAGGTGTCGGAACATCTGCGCATGATCTGGCCTTCGACGCCGACAGCGGGCGACCGTTCCGGACCTCAGATGGTCAGCACGGAATTCAGCCTTCCCGCCGCCCAGGCCTCGCCGGATCACACGGCTACGGCATCGACGGACGAGGTCCGCAAACGGTGGTCGGAGACGTTCCAGAGGCGCGGCGTTCTTCAGCAGACGATCGGGACGGTGCAGGACTGGATGGAAAAGACCTTCAGCCTCTCCGTCAGCTCCCTGTCGCTGGAAGAGCGCACCGACGTGCCCTATGAGCCGCCGCAGCGCGCTTCCCTGCTCGTCGCCCAAAGCCGCACCGAAACGTCCGGGGTCTGGACCCTCGTGACGGCCCGAACGGACAAGGCACTGGCAGATGAAACGGCCCGGTTGGCCAATCCCATGATATGGTCACAGGTCGCGGGCCGGGCGATCGCCCTGGAACCGAGGGAGATGAAGCTGCAGGTCGAGCCCATCAAGGATTATCGCTTCGTGCAGACGCTGCCTCCGTCCCTGACGAATCTGCGCCTCGTCGCAGCGAACTGGATGTCCGCCAACATCCTTCCCTATGCTGTTCTCATGCTGGCTTGCTGTACGTTTCTGGGCGTGGCAACCTCCCTGCTTCTGAACCGTCTGGGACGCCGGTCATGACGATTCGGCTTTCCCGGCCCATCCAGCTCCTGCCCTGGCTCTTTGCCGCCTTCTTCTTTCACATGGAGTCGGTGGCATTCTCTCAGAGCCTCTCCGTCCAGCCTTTGAACCTAGTGGGGTCCATCTCCCCGGCCGACTGGGAGGCCTATCGCTCGCGATTCGTGGAAGACAATGGGCGAGTGGTCGATACAGCCAACGGCAACATCAGTCACAGCGAGGGGCAGGGATACGGTTTGCTGCTCGCCCTGGCAGCCGCCGACAGGCGCTCCTTCGAGCAAATCTGGACCTTCACCTTTACCGAACTTCTCATCCGGGACGACGGCCTGGCCGTTTGGAAATGGGATCCCGCCAGCAAGCCGCGGGTCACTGATCGCAACAATGCCAGCGACGGCGATATTCTCATTGCCTATGCCCTGGCCAAGGCCGGAACGGCCTGGCAGGAGCCCCGCTACACAACGGCTGCGCAGAAGCTCGCCAAGGCCATCGGCAAGAGCACGTTCAGCCTCAGCGGACGGTCAATGATCCTCCTGCCGGGTGCACAGGGTTTCGGCGCAGGCGACCGCCCTGACGGTCCTGTCGTCAATCTCTCCTACTGGGTCTTCGAAACCTTTCCGGTGTTGGCTGCCCTGGCACCCGAATACGAGTGGAATCGCGTCTGGCGGGACGGCGTGGTGCTGCTGCAGCAGGCGACCTCGGGTCGCGTCAGGCTTCCTGCCGACTGGATCTCGCTTCAGAACGGACTCCAACCTCAGCCGGCTGATGGCTTTCCTCCCGAGTTCGGTTACAACTCGTTAAGGATACCGCTTTACCTGTTGAGAGCAGGGATGACTGACATGGAGTGGCTGAGGGCTCTCAAGCAACGCTGGTCTACGGAGAACGAGGGAGTAGCCGTGGTCAATGTGGTGACTGGACAGGTCCGGGAACGACTGACCGATCAGGGCTACGCCATTCTGCCCGCAGCTCTGGCCTGCGCGCTCGACGGAACGCCCGTTCCTGAAGTGCTGAAGACCTTTGAGCCGAGCCTCTATTATCCGTCCACCCTGTACCTTTTGGCAAAATCCCTGCTCGGTGAAAAATATCCGCAATGCGTCTAGAGCGCGTTGACATTCAGGCTTTCGACGGACTCGCAAATCTGATTCAAGCTCCTTTTGGGCGCGGAGGCTTGGGTGAGCGGAGTTCGTCTGATGTTGAAAGATCACCAGTGGGATCGGATGGAGCCGCATTTGCCGGGCAAACGCAT
>NZ_VOSK01000188.1 GCF_009296175.1 Microvirga tunisiensis
CCCAACAGCTCCAGCACCAACCGCTTCAGATCGGCGTTCGACAGGCCATCAAGATCCGGGGCCGGTGACATGCAGGGGATTGAATCAGAATTGTCGCTGCGCCGGAACCCCGACCCGCCAGCTCAGCCCGGACTTTTGCCAATGTTGCAAAAAGCCGAATCAATTCGCAAGTAAAAGGCTGGTTCCAAGCGACTCAGCGTTTCGCACTTGATTCTATGTCCTGAGTTATAGGATCGGCGCCTCAGTGCACATCTCGAGGTTCTTCTCTCCAAGATTCAGAGTTTTGATCTGAAGACTATGAACGAGCAGAAATTCGACCATCAATATTGACGGCAGCCTCAAAAACCCGCGCTCTCGGAGGAGGGAACGTCAGGTACTAGATCCTTAGCACAGTGATTTTGACGGTTTGACACCGCCAAGCTCGTGCTGCGGACTTCGCATCTGGTACCGAGGCCCCGTCCAATGGGGATCAATCCACTTGCAGATCCCGCACCGCTTCGAAGTGCCGTCACAAGAGACGGCAGGCCAACCGGTCAAAATCACTGTGTCGAGGATCTAGTCCAGTTCATGACTGTAGCCAATCGGCTCTGTTGCATTATCCTGTCAAGCCAAAGGATGGAGTGGCGATCACGGTCGGAAAGCACGCTACCGATTGTGCCCCGGCCAGTTAATGCAACAGAGCCATCGGAACCTCATCCTGGGGCCGCCTTCGTCTATCTCATCCTCGTCCGCAAGCCGATCGAGCAGGATGCCTGATTCCTCAGGGCGCGCCAGGAACCGATCGAGTCGGCGGCGATCCGCAGGTCCGATCAGTTCCTGGCAACCTGCGTGCGAAAGCCACGCGAGCAGCGCCCGCACGGCGGAAATCCACCGGATGGAACAGTCGACGGTCGCACGTCGTTTGGCTCCCGGCAGGCCGACTCCGCCGAACCAGGAGAAAGCCTCATAACGGATCCCTCGTCACAACTTTCGCTCATTGGCTGATGGCGAGGGCTGTCATTTCCCCACCACCTGTCGAGGGATGCAGGGCTGCCCTGAACAGGGAGGCGATCATGAAAGCGACCACTCGTTCCGCTGTCGCAGGCTTGGTGATACTGATGGGATCAGCCGCCTCTCCGGCCTGGTCCCAAGCGCAGGATCAACTCCCGCAGAAGAAAGTTCTGACCCTGGAGGCAGCCCGCCGGGTGGTCGCAGCCGCGGAAGTGGAGGCACAGCGCAACAATGCACCTGCCGTGCTGGCGGTCGTCGATGATAGCGGCTGGTTGATCCTGCTGGAACGCATGGACAATGCACCCATGCTGGCAAGCGTCAAGATCGCACCTGGCAAGGCCAGAGCAGCCGCAATCTACCGAAAACCGACTCAGGTCCTGGAGGAAGTCATCAACCGAGGAAGAACGGCCGCGGTGACGGCGCCAGGCTTCGTTCAGATGCAGGGCGGCGTACCGCTCATGGTGAATGGCGAAGTCGTCGGCGCCATCGGCGTCTCTGCCGATACGCCTGTGCATGATCAGCTGATCGCAGAGGCCGGAGCCCGAGCACTCCTGCCGTGAGCAGGACGCCATCCGTCAAAGAAGCTGGCCCGGATTGTTGAGGTACCGTGCCTTCATGGCCTCCAGTGACCGATAGCTCAGGGCCGCGACCGTGTTGGTGGGATTGTAGCCTGCGTTCTGCGGGAAGGCAGACGCCCCGTGGACGAAGACGTTCGGCACATCCCAGCTCTGGAGATAGGTATTGATCGCCGACACCGTTCGATCAGCGCCCGTGATGGCTCCCCCTGTCGTATGAGTCGTCTGATATGGCACGATGCTGAACGGAACCGGCGGCAGAGAGATCTTCAGGTGCGTCGGATTCGTGGCGCGGGCGATTTCCGTCATTCTGCCGGTCAGGAACTGCCGCATCTTCAGGTCGTTCTGCGGAAAGTCGAAGGTCACGCGCAGAAGTGGCATACCAAAGGCATCGCGATAGGTGGGATCGAGATCGAGGTAGTTCGTGCGCCGGGCGTTGCTCCCGCCATGTGCCTGGATGGTATAGGTTCGATCATACCAATCGTGCAGAGCTCTTTTCCAGCCGGAGCCCCAGGTCGGAGTTCCGTCGGGCAGAACCGTTTGCTGGATCGGGCGTGCGCCTGTGGTTTGTCCAAGAATATACCCGCCGCCGACAAAGCTATGCGGTCCATGATCAAAATTATCGGAGTTGAACTCATCGATGACCATTCCCATTGCGCCGGCGCCCGCATAGGCGTTCATGCGCCTGTCGGCGTAAAACGGGTACGCATACGACATGGTCTGATAGGCAAAGTTCCTGCCGACAACCCCCTGCCCCGTTGCCGGGTCATAGGGCTGGCCAATGCCTGAGACGAGCATCAGGCGCACGTTGTGCATCTGATATGCGCACAGCAGGACAAGATCCGCCGGCTGGAACGTCTCGCGGCCTGCGATGTCGAAATAGGTTACTCCGCGCGCAGCCTTCCGGTCCGGTGTGAGTTCGATCCGCGTGACATGACTATCGCAGCGCAGCTCGAAGTTCGGATTCTTGAGCGCGATCGGCAGGACAGTGTTGAACGGGCTCGCCTTGGACCAATTGTAGCAGCCGTAGCGTTCGCAGAATCCGCAATAGGTGCAGGGACCCATCTGAACACCGTCGGGAGTGGTATAAGAGTCCGCGCTCATGTTGGAGGCGGGCTGAGGGAAAGGCTTGTAACCTACATTCCTTGCGCCTTCGGCGAAAAGCCGCGGGCCGAGGCCCTGTTTCAATGGAGGCGTCGGGTACTCGCGTGAGCGCGGGGCCTCGAAAGGGTTGCCGCCCGGTTGAATGGCTCCCTTCAGGTTACCAGCCTTGCCCGATGTTCCGCAGACATATTCGAACTTATCGTAGTAGGGCTCCAGGTCGTCATACGTCACGCCCCAGTCTTGGATGGTCAACTCGGGATCGATGAAGCTCTTGCCGTATCGCTGCTCATTATGGCTCCTCATCTGGAAGTCGGCCGGCTGGAAGCGCCAGTGCTGGCCGTTCCAGTGCAGCCCGGCGCCGCCCAATCCTTCACCGAGCAGGAATGCCCCGAGCCGACGCATGGGAAGCGCCGCCTCGTCCGGCTTGTTGCGAAAGGTGAGAGTCTCGCGTGCGAGATTCTGGAAGATCTCGCCACGCGAGTTCCACTTGATCTCATCCAGAGCTTGCGGTGCGGCGAAGTCTGGTATGGTGTCGCGATAGCGCCCCCTCTCGAAGCCTACAATCCGCAAGCCCGTATCGGCGAGTTCACGAGCGGCGATGCCTCCCGTCCAACCCATCCCGATGATGACGACATCCACATGGGGCATCTCCCGCGGCATGCTGGCCTCCCGCTTCAGGAACCGATGGCGATCGGCTCAATTTCGTAGAGTTCACCATTGAGGTCGACGGCCGCCGTCAGGACCGGGTTGGCGCCAGGGAAATTGATCATGCGCCACGCACTCATATCACGGTTTCCGCCATAAAGCGGGTCACCGAGATAGCCCTCGACCGTATTCTGCCAGAGAACCTGGAAGAAGGTTGCCGACGAGATGCCATCGAGTTCGATCTTTCCGCCTTCCAGCAGAGTCAGAACTTCGTCCTGATCAGTTGCAGCGAGTTCCACGAAGCGCTTTCCCTTGGTCCCGAGGCACCATCGATCAAGCGCCAGGAACGCCGTGCGATAAAGCTGAGCTGGCGTCAGAGGAAGTTGCCAGCCCTGTGATCGGGATCCCTCGGCCCAGGGCCCCGCCATGTACCAGCGTGCCGCAGCGCCGAACTGCCCGCCGAGTTCCCGGTCGATGAAGGTCACGACTCCCGCCTCTACTCCTCCCGGGCCGAAATCGTCCGCGGGAATGAGCCGGTCCACCATCGCGGTCAGCGTCTCCACTTCGGCGTTCGTCAGAAAGCGATAGCCCTGGGGAGCGGGAGCGGGAATCTGGCCGGGGCGAGGCGCCTGGTTTGGCGGCACAACCGGCGCAGTTTGCGGTGTTCCCGCCGGGACCGGCGCCTGGGCGTGGGCCGCATCCGCCGCCAGCGCCGTCGCGGCGGCACCCGATATGAGGAAGTGCCGCCGCGACGGATTTGCGGGCTTCGCATCGGATGAGTTGGTCATATCGGCGCTCACTATTTGAGGCTGTCGAGATAGGCGATCACGTTCTGACGGTCCTGGTCGGATTTGATTCCAGGAAAGGTCATGTAGGTTCCAGGGGCGTAGCCGCGCGGACTCGTGAGAAAGGCATCGAGCTGGCCTTGGTCCCAATTCCCCGAATGTGCCTTCAGCGCATTCGAGTACCGATAGTCCGAAAGTCCGGCGATCGGCCGGGCCGTGACGCCGAACAGGTTGGGGCCGACCCGTGTGGGCCCGCCCTTCTCAAATGTGTGGCAGGCCGCGCAGGCTCGCTGAGCCGCAGCTTTTCCATGCGTCAGATCGGGGCCTCCGCCAGTTCCTCCCGAGGGCACTGCGGTTGCGGTCTGCGCCGCCGCCGGATCGCCGGTCGCGGCCGTAGGACCGGTCGCGCCCTCGCCAGGGGATGCCTTAGGATCGGAGGACGGTCCCGTCGGGCTTGAGGCCGAGGCCGGCGCACCGGGATCGGGCCGGCGCGGGCCGGTCGGCGCAGCACTGGCCTGCAGGCTGGCGGGACCTCCGGCATTGGGGGCATTCTCGGCGAGTTCTGTGCCGAAGTATTGGGCAACCGCTCGGCGCCAGTCTGGGTCCTGAAGCAGCGCATCGACGTCCTGATCGCGGATCTGCGGTGCATTCTCGACCTTGCTCGCAGGAACGCGGAGAGAAGGACGATCCCATTGCCCGCTGAACGCGAGGATCCCGTAAGGGATGATGACCCGGTTGCGATCCCAACCAAGAAAGCCGCCTGATTCGAGCGTCACATAGGCCGTTCGCCCTGTAACTTTATCGATGATGATATTGGCGACCCGGCCCAGAGTGCGGCCCGTATTCTCAGGATCGACCACCTGGCTGCCGATGAGGTCGCGCGACGACAGGAAGTATGGCGTGTCCGGCGCGCCAGCAACTGCCGATGGCCCGGGCTGGGGAGCCGACGACGTAGCCAGAGGCTGGGCGTTGGTCTGAACCTGCCCGCTAGACCCTTGGGATTGAGGTTGGGTCTGCGCCGCTTGCCCGGTCCCGCCGGACGGCGCGGGTTGAGCGCGCTGACCTGTACGTTGGCCAGGCTCTGCGCTCCGTCGCGCCGCCTCGACGGCCCCGGGCGACGTCGCTCCCGGGGACGATGCTCCGGGGGGCGGGGGGGGCGGCATTTGCACTGGCATTCGGTCCGGATCTCGGATCGTTCGAGGCTCTTTGCGTGGACGCGGCCGGCTCTGATGGCTTGTTGGTGCGTGCCGGCTCCTGCGGGCCAGCCATCGGGGTTGATAGCTGTATCGGCGGTAGCGCGGGCAATTGCAGAAGCTGCAGGACCTGCGCGGCAGCCGCATCGCAGCCTGCCGCGTCCCGCGCCTTCAGCTTCGCTTCGGCCTCCGTCACAAGCGGTTCAATACGTGTCTGCACATCGGGCGCCGCTCTCGGAAGGGCCGTTTGGATGCGGGTCAGGTCTTCGGCGCAGCTTGCCCAAGCGATGGTAGGAATGAGGCTAGAAAGCGCTGCACCCGAGAGCAAGATTGCTGATAGGAGGCGCATGCCTGAGCGTCCTCTTTCTGGCCGTCCCGGGCCCTCGGGCAATGGTCAAGGTCAGGCGAGACCGATTGCGAGCGCTCGAAAATTGAGGTGCCCGTCAACAACACACCATCTTGGAAGTTCCGCGACGGATCTTCAGCATATCGCCAAGAGATCCCTTACCAGGTTCTCACAGACGGGATGATCCTCCATTCATGATGGGCGATCCTACCGGCTCCGCTGGCTGATCCAGCCGCATCTCCAGACAATGGGCTTAACCTTAACACCGGCTAGGCGAGCCAGAGGGG
Organism: Microvirga tunisiensis; assembly: GCF_009296175.1. Classification (GTDB taxonomy): domain Bacteria; phylum Pseudomonadota; class Alphaproteobacteria; order Rhizobiales; family Beijerinckiaceae; genus Microvirga; species Microvirga tunisiensis. The sequence goes on from NZ_VOSK01000188.1 coordinate 5,926, forward strand.
TTCACGTTTCCAGCCGCCTGTCCGGCTCCGGAAAAACAAGGGCTATTCCCGCTTACCCCAGCCTTGGCGGTTTCATCCGCATTCGGATCGATCGTGCCGGGAGGATTTCCGGGAGGATTGACCGATGGACCACCCGCAGTCGACGAACCTGTCGTCTTAGGATCAGAACTCTCCTGGACTGGGAACCTGTCGGTGCCGGCTGCGCCGGTACCGAAGCTCGGAGCAGCCTTGGGGGTTCCTGGCGCTGAATCCATCGACCCCATGCCGGCTTGCGCCAAGGCACCACCTGCACCGAATGACAGAGCTGTGACAAGAACCAGATGGCGCGACAGACTCTGGATCATTTGCATTCTCCAGCTTGAACACATTGAGCCCCTGACTGGGTAAAACCGACTAGGACGATTATGTTTCAGCGAGGCCGGCCACTTTTCGGATCCCGCTTCGTCTCCTCTCTTACCCAGTAAAGCTTACAGGGCTGAGACATTTCCATCGCTGATCTATACGCGTAATTCCGATAGCGCCTTATCTAGAAGGGTCTTTACTTGCGTGATGTGACAACGCCCTCGTGCATGCTCCTTGCGGTGGGGTCAGGAAGGCTGATGGATGCCCCAAGTTCTGTGACCTGAAGCATCCATGTATCGGCGATCAAATCGTGAAAAAGTCTGCGGAGGTCAGCTTCAGATTCTTGGCGAGTTTGGCAAACTCCACCGCCTTCCCCGATCCGGAGCCATCCGCGTCGTAGGAGAGAATGCCCGTCTTCTTGTTGTAGATGACGTAGTCGTTCTTGTCCTTCGCCTGCTCGCCGATCGTGAAGTAGGCCTTGTTCAGCTTCCCGGCTTTGCCGATCTTCTTGAAGACGGCGTTGTCGAGTTGCAGAGTGTCATCCTTCACCGAGAAGTCGCTGATGGTGTCGAGATTCACCGTTCGATCAGTTGTCGACGTGCCGAGCTTGGTGGTGAATACGAACGCGTCCTTACCGGTGCTGCCATACAGCCTGTCATTGCCGTAGCCGCCGTTGATCACGTCGTTCCCGGCGCCGGCACTGATCGTGTTCTTGCCCGTGTTGCCGGTCATGACGTTGTCGAGTTCATTGCCGGTGAGACTGACGGAAGCCTTGCCGGTCGCGGTTACATTCCTGACCCCCGGGGCGAGCGTCAGACTCGTGGAGGTGGTGACGGAATCAGGAACAGGCGGAGGCGGCGGGGGTGGCTCGATCACCGGCTTCGCAGGTGGCGTGAATACGATGCCGACCGTGTCATCACCGTAGATGATGTCAGTGCCGCCGGTGCCATAGAGCTTGTCCGCTCCGGCCCCGCCGACGAGGAGATCATCGCCGCCGTTGCTGTAGATGGTGTCGTTCCCACTGCCGCCCAGCAGAGTGTCCTGCACGTTGCCGCCATAGAGTTCATCGTCGTCGGCCCCGCCATCGATCCAGTTGACACCTTCGTTGCCATAGAGACGGTCCCTGCCCTCGGCCCCGACCAGCACGTCCTGGGCATTGCCGCCGAAGAGCTGATCGTCGCCCGTGAAACCCTCAAGCCAGTTGTAGCCGTCGTTGCCATAGAGTCGGTCGGCGCCTGTGCCGCCATTCAGAATGTCGTTCCCGTTGCCGCCGCTGAGCTCGACCGGGGTGCCTGTGCCTGTGGGATTGTAATTTGGATCCGGACTCGGTCCTGCCGGAACTGCGCTGACGACCGTATCGCCGATCTGGGTATTCGCGATCGAGAGCAGGTCGAACCAGGTCAGCTGGCTGGTGCCGAAATCGAGGATCACGTCGCCCGTCTTCGGGCCGGGGAAGTCGTTGAAGACGATCGCACCAGCATCATTGCCGAAGAAAAGGGCGAGCTTGTCGTGGCCAGGTGTGCCGATGCGGTTCGTCACCCCTCGCACGAAGGTCACTTTGACGTCCTGCGGATTGAAGCCGCTGATCTTGATGACGTCTTCACCGGGGCGGAAGTCCCAGATCAGGTCGATCCCGTCACCCTGAGCGTAGTAATAGGTATCCTGCCCGTCATTGCCATACAGGTTGTCACCGATCGCGAGTTCCGTCAGCTTGCCGGTGGTGAGATCACGCAAGATCCTGCCGTTATCCTGGCCGCCGTAGATTGTGTCATTGCCGCCCTCCCCCTGCATCTCGTCGTTGCCGAGGCCACCATGAATCCAGTCGTCGCCGTCGCCTGCTTCGATGAGGTCGTCGTAGGCACCTTCGGCGATAGGACCGCCGGCGTTTGATTTGATTAACAGGGTGAACGTGTCGGACGCCGTGAACGAACCGTCGCTCGCCGTGATCGTGAAATCCAGGCTGCCGGTCTGACTTAAAGGTGGCATGCCGGAGAAGGTGCCGGTCATCATATCGAACGCGACCCAGGACGGCAGGGCTGTTCCATCCGCGAGGGTCGCGGCATAGGTTAGGCTGTCACGGTCCACATCGGAGAATGAGCCCGTAGGAACCTGGAACCACCAGTTCGTCCCCGGCGAGACCGCCTGATCGAGGATCGGTGCGGAGACGATAGGCGCGTCGTTGACCGGCATGACGGTCAGCGTGAACGTGTCGGATGCGATGAGCGCTCCGTCGCTGCTGATGACCTTGAGATCGATGGGGCCTGTATAGTTCTGCGGCGGCGTGCCGGAGAAAGTCTGAGTGATCGCGTCGAACAAGAGCCAGGATGGCAATGCCGATCCATCAGCCAGGGTCGCCGTGTAAGTGAGATCACTGTCCGCATCCGCGAACGAGCCAGACGGAACCGCGAAGGACCAGGTCGTCTCTTCGGACACGGTCTGATCGGCGATCAATTTGGCCAGGATCGGCGCATCGTTTACCGGCGCGAGGGTAAGCCTGAACGTATCCGACACTGCGAGCGAACCGTCGCTTGCGGTCACCGTAATGTCCAGGTTGCCAGGTTGGTTCAGGGGCGGTGTGCCAGAGAAAGTGCCGGTTGCCGCATCGAAGGCGAGCCATGAGGGAAGCCGCGATCCATCGGAGAGTGCAGCCGTGTAGGTCACGCTGTCGCCGTCGATGTCGGAAAAAGCAGTATTCGGGACCTGGAACGACCAGACCACACTCTCGACCGCCGTCTGATCGGCGATTGGGGTAGCGATCATCGGAGCATCGTTGACCGGCGTGACAGTGAGCGTGAACGTGGCAGACGTGCTGAGCGAACCATCACTCGCCGAGATCTTAAGGTCGATGCTGCCGGTATAGTTCAGCGGCGGCTTGCCCATGAACGTCTGCGTGGCCGCATCGAAGGCGAGCCACGGCGGCAGCGCCGCGCCGTCCCACAGGGTCGCTGAGTAGATCAGGCTATCGCTGTCCACGTCGGTGAACGCTTGAGCGGGTACCTGGAAGGTCCAGGCCGTATCCTCGGAGATCGACTGGTTCGTGATCGCTGTCCCCACCACCGGCGCGTCGTTGACCGGCGTGATTGTCAATCTGAACGTCTCCGACACGTCGAGCGATCCGTCACTCGCGCTCACCGTAAGATCGAGCGTTCCGGTCGAGTCCAGAGGTGGCGTACCGGAAAACATGCCGGTGACTGTGTCGAAGGAAAGCCACTCTGGCAAAGCCGACCCATTCGACAGAGTGGCCGTGTAGGTCAGAGACGCGCTGTCGGAATCCGAGAACGTGCCAGCTGGAATCTGGAACGTCCAGAGAGCGTCTTCTGCGATGGTCTGATTCGGGATCGGGGCAGCAGCGGGGGCGTCGTTCGTAGGCGTCACCGTCAACCCGAAGGTGTCGGAAAGTGCGAAGAAACCATCGCTTGCCGTCACGGTGAGATCAAGCGAGCCAGTGAAATTCTGAGGTGGTGTGCCGGAGAAGGTTTGAGTGGCTGCGTCGAACGTGAGCCACGACGGCAACGCCGCTCCATCGGCAAGCGTCGCCGAGTACGTCAGGGTACTATCAACGTCGTCGAAGGTGCTCGCCGGCACCTGGAACGTCCACTGCGTGTCCTCGGCGATGGACTGGTTGCCAATCGAAGGACCTCCCACCGGCGCATCGTTGACGGGATCGATGGTCAGTTGGAATGTCTCAGACGCGCTGAGCAATCCGTCACTCGCGCTCACCGTGAGATCAAGCGTGCCCGTCGAATCCCGAGGTGGTGTCCCCGTGAATGTGCCGTTCTGCGCATCGAACGACAGCCACGCCGGCAGGGCTGATCCGTCCGACAGCGCTGCCGTGTAGGTCAGGGACGTGCTATCGACATCCGAGAAGGCACTGGCAGGCAACTGGAATGCCCAGGGCGTGTCCTCCGCCACGCTCTGATTGGCAGCCGGAGCAGCCACAGGAGCATCGTTGACCGGCTCGATGATCAGTTTGAAGGTACTGGACGTCTCCGAAGTGCCGTCCTTGGCCGTCACCTTGAGGTCAAAGGAGCCTGTGAAGTTTCGTGGTGGGACGCCGCTGAAGGTCTCGGTCGCCTCATCGAAACGCAGCCAAGGCGGCAACGCGGCCCCATTGGCCAGACTGGCCGTGTAGGTCAGGCCGGAGCTGTCAGGGTCGACGAACGCATTGGCGGGCAGGGTGAAAAGCCAGGGTGTATCTTCCGCGACTGTCTGATCTGCGATCGGCGCAACGACCGGTGGATTGTCGATGGCCAGGACATTCAGGGTGAACGTGTCGGAGATGGAGAACTCACCGTCATTTGCGGTGACCTCGAGATCGAACGCGCCGCTGATGTCCCGAGGCGGCTTGCCGGAGAAGGTGCGCGTCGAAGCGTCGAACGTGAGCCATGACGGCAGCGTCGCCCCATTGGCAAGAGTTGCCGTGTAGGTCAGGCTGCTGCTGTCCACGTCGGCGAATGCATTGGTCGGCACCTGGAAGGTCCAGTCTTCCTCTTCGTGGATCGTGACGTCGGTGATTGGCGTGCTCAGGATCGGCGCGTCGTTGACGGGATCGATGGTCAGCCTGAATGTGTCGGATACGCTGAGCGATCCGTCGCTTGCTGTAACCTTCAGCTCCAGGTCTCCGCTGAAATCCCGAGGCGGCGTGCCAGAGAAGGTGCCTGTGGCCGCGTCAAACGTCAGCCAGGATGGCAGCGCCACTCCATCGCTCAGTGTGGCCGCGTAGGTCAGGCTGCTGCTGTCCACGTCGGCGAATGCATTGGTCGGCACCTGGAAGGTCCAGGCCATGTCCTCGGTGATAAACTGATTGCGGATCGGCGTCTTGACCACCGGTGCGTCGTTGGTCGGCGTGATCGTCAGGGTGAACGTGTCGGACGTGCTGAGCGCGCCGTCGTTGGCCGTGATCGTGAGGTCAATCGAACCGGTGAAGTCTTCGGGCGGTGTGCCGGAGAAGGTTTGGGTCGCGGCATCGAAGGAGAGCCAGTTTGGCAGAGTGCCACCGTTGGCCAGCGCTGCCTTATAGATCAGGCTGCTGTCCACGTCGGCGAATGCTTTCGCCGGTACCTGGAAGGTCCAAGCCGTGTCTTCAGGAGTCGACTGATCGACGATCGGTGTCCGCACAACAGGCGCGTCATTGACCGGATCGATGGTCAGCGTGAACGTGTCCGATACGGTCGCGGTCCCATCACTGGCCGTGACCCGCACCTCCATGGAACCATTGGTATCCTGCGGTGGGGTGCCCACAAAAGTGCGGGTCGAGGCATTGAACCCGAGCCATGCCGGCAACGGCGAGCCGTTCGCCAACGCGGCCGTGTAGGTCAGGTTGGCGCTCTCCACATCCTTGAAAGCGCCTGCAGGAACCTGGAACGACCACGGCGTGTCTTCATCGATGCGCTGGTCCGCGAGGGGTGCGGCCACGACAGGCGCGTCATTGACCGGCGCCACTGTGAGCGTGAACGTATCGGTCGTGCTCAACAGCCCATCACTTGCTGTAACGGTGAGGTCGATTGAGCCGTTGTAGTTCTGCGGCGGCGTGCCGGAGAAAGTCCGGGTCGCGGCATCGAAGGAGAGCCAGCTCGGCAGGGCCGCGCCGCTGGCCAGAGCCGCCTTGTAGGTCAGGCTGGCGTTGTCCACATCCGTGAACGCTCCCACTGGAATCAGGAAGGACCACGACGTGTCCTCGGCTACGGTCTGGTCCGCGACCGCAGCGGACACGACCGGTGCGTCGTTGACGGGATTGATGGTGAGCTTGAACGTGTCCGATGCCGTGGCAGCGCCATCGCTTGCCGTGACCTTCACATTGTAGGTACCAGTAACGTTCGCCGGCGGCGTCCCGGCGAACGTGCGCGTGGTGCCGTTGAAGGTCAGCCAGGACGGCAGCGCTGAACCATCTTCCAAGGCGGCCGTATAAGTCAGGCTGGCGTTGTCCACATCCGTGAACGCACCTGCAGGTATCTGATACGACCATTGCGTATCTTCGGCCATCGACTGATCGGCGATGGGTTGCGCCACCACGGGCGTGTCGTTGACGGCGTTGACGGTGAGCTTGAACGTGTCAGAGGTGGACAACGAACCATCGCTGGCCGTGATCTTGAGCTCGATGGAACCGTTGAAGTCCTGGGGCGGCCTACCTGTAAATGTGTGGGTCGCAGCATTGAAGCTAAGCCAGCTCGGCAGCCCCGCTCCAGTGGCGAGCGTAGCCGTATAGGTCAGGCTGCTGTTGTCCACATCTGTGAACGTGCCGGCTGGAACCTGGAACGACCAGATGGTGTCTTCCGCAATAGTCTGATCGATAATATTCGTCCTGACGGTTGGGGCGTCGTTGACTGGTGAAATCGACAGTGTGAACACATCGGATCCGACGAGCCTGGAGCCCTCCCGCGCGTAAACCGCAATCGCGATCGAACCGTTCTGATCCTGTGGCGGCGTGCCCGAGAAGGTGCGGGTGGCAGCGTTGAACGTGATCCACGACGGCAGGGGCGTTCCATCAGCCGAGGTTGCCGAGTAGGTCCAATTCCAGGGAAGCCAGTCGGAGAGCTGGTAGGACCATGCGGTGTCTTCCTTAACGGACTGATCCACAAGAAGTCCTGAGTAGGAATATGTCACGCTTGTGCCTTTCCAATCGCGCTAGTTCCTCTGCACAGAGATTATGACTCTTTGGCGCGTGGGTCTCTCGGGACGGTGTTGGGATAGGCACGGCCCATCTTGGCGCGGGCTTGTTCGGTGGTGAACATCCACTTGATCTCGGCACCGGAGGC
>NZ_VOSK01000189.1 GCF_009296175.1 Microvirga tunisiensis
TAGATCGTGTGGGTGCTGTGCGAGAATGAAGCGTCTGCTGAGGGCGAGTAGAGCATGAGCGGCCTCCGGGGTGAGGTGACCGCCTTACCTCACCAATCCGGCGGTCACTGGCCCATGAGATCTTTTTTCGGCGAACGCCGGATCAACCCGCTCACCGAACCAGGTCTCGTGCTTGCGCCAGCGCAGGCCTTCGTGGAGCAGGATCTCGTCGATCCGGCTGCGCTGCATCGCAATCCCTTTGTGCTCGTGCAGGTAGGCCGCTAATCGGTCGAGCGTCCAGGCGGCAAAGGGCAACCCGAGTGTCTGCGGCTTGCTCAGCGCGCTCGCGATCACGGTCGCGGTCTGCTCGGGCGAGTAGGTCGGCCGGCGGCCTGAGCGATGCCGGTCCTTGAGGGCTTCCAAGCCTTCCGCGTTGAAGCGGCGGATGCGCTTGCGCACGGTCTCGCCATCAAGGCCGACCCGGGCAGCAATGACCGATGCACTCTCGCCGCAACGGGCGCGCCAGATGATTTGCGCACGCTGGACGCGGTAGGCCCGAGCGGTGCGGGAGTGGGCCAACGTTTGGACCGCTGCACATTCCGCAGGGGTCAAGTCCCGTAAGCAGACCAGTGCCATGGGTCACCTCCGCCAGCAAATCAGAAGGGACTGCCATTATACCCCTCTACCTGCCGGATGCACCACTTAGAACGGAGCGACTTTCCGGGCCTCACGCTCCTCGATCTCTGCCAACTCCTCAAAGAGGTGAGCGATCTCAAGAAGCTGATGCTTGGCATCGCTCAGCGAGACCATCGTGGCTGCGCTGCGGGCTTCCTCCGCTTGCCTGCGATAGTCGGCAGCCCTGTCCTGTCGAGTAGTGTACACGGTGTGCCCCTTGCCCAGCTGAGGAACTTACCAACGAGCGGCAGCAGCCTTTGTTCGTGGTTCAAAATGGGTATGCCAGAGCGACTATCATGCGAAATCGCGCAGCGGTTTCGCGAGGGTTCAGGACAGCCGCACCACCGGCCAAGCCAATCTAACAGCGGGGTAGCAGTTGATCCTTGATTACGGCGGAACTCGTATTCCGTTGCGGAGGTTCGTCTTGAGGGGGATCATACGCATAGCGTCGCCTTCCGACAGGATTCGCTAGACGCGGGTTCCGACCGGTGGCTTCTATAACAAGGTCGGGAGGAGCGAATGAGCATCCATCACGAGGTTTTCTCGATTGGAATTGAGGAGGAATACCTCCTGATCGACCCGGAATCGCGGGCGCTGGCCGGACGGCAGCCCGCCGGCTTTATGGGGCGGTGCAAGGAGATCCTCGGCTCCCGTGTCACCCATGAATTCCTCCAGAGCCAGGTCGAGATCGGCACCGGCGTCTGCCGCACCGTGGGCGAAGCGCGCGCGGAATTACTCGACTTGCGCCAGGCCGTTGCCGCCTCGGCCGAGGAGTTCGGCATGCGGATGATTGCGGCCTCAACGCATCCCTGGTCGCATTGGCGTGACCAGGAGCCGGTGGACATGGAGCGCTATCGCATCCTCGGCGCCGAGAACCGCAGTCTGGCGCGGCGAATGGCGATCTGCGGAATGCATGTCCATGCCGGGATTGAGGACCTCAACCTGCGTGTCGACCTGATGAACCAGGTCAGCTATTTCATGCCGCATCTCCTCGCCCTTAGCACCTCATCTCCTTTCTGGGAGGGCCACGACACTGGCCTCAAGGCGTTCCGGCCGATCATCATCGGTGACCTGCCCCGATCGGGTCTGCCGGAGGTCTTCGAGAGCTGGAACGACTGGACCGAGCTCCTCGAGGATCTCGCCACGACTGGTGTGGTCACTGATCCAACGAAGATCTGGTGGGACCTTCGACCGAGCTCGCGCCATCCAACACTCGAGATCCGGATCTGCGACGTTTGCACCTGGCTTGAAGACGGCCTGACGATCGCGGCGCTCTATCAGTCAATCCTGGCCTTCCTGCTGCACCTGCGCAATAACAACCAGCGCTGGCGCCAGTACCGGCGCATCCTGATCCTGGAGAACAAATGGCGGGCACAGCGCTACGGGGTTGAGGCCGAGCTGGCGGACTTCGGCAAGCGGATCGTCGTACCGGTCCCTGATCTCACCGACGAATTGATCGAGATCCTGCGGCCCCATGCCGAGGCGCTCGGCTGCATCGCTGAAGTGGAGCATGCCCGCACCATCGCGCGGCGCGGAACCAGCGCCGATCACCAACTCAAGGTCTACCATGACGCACTCGCGGCGGGCGCCAGCGACCATGAGGCACAGGTGGCTGTGGTCGACTGGCTGGTCGCCCAGTCAGTGCAGCCTGACAGCCCTGCGCCTTCCCAAGCCTCTCCCACCGAGTTGCAATTCGGGCAGCAGCCCCCTACCTGACTGGCTCGGCGGGAGCAATCGCTCGACAACATCCGCTACGATCTCCTCATCGAGCAGGTTAGCACGTTACATGAACATTCAACTGAGCCAGCCTGGCTTCGGCGGGGCCGATCGGGCATCTCCAGTACGGCGGCACCCACAGGTCGCGGAGCTGCTGACCAACGGCCAGCCTGCCCCAGCGGCCATTGACGATTTCCTGGCGAACCATGCATTCCCGCTCGTCGAGCCTGGGGCGGCGACCTTCGCTTGGCGGGGCGCGGCCGACCATGTTGATCTCCTGCGATGGATCCACGCCGGTGAACGCGCCCACTTCGAGCCAGTGTCGGGGACCGACCTTTGGCTGCTGCGCCTGCCTGTCACGGACGGGGGCCGGTTCGAGTACAAGCTGGCGATCGGGCGGAACGGTGGTGAGGAATGGATCCTGGATTCGCTCAACCCGGCGCGGGCCCGTGATCCGTTCGGTGAGAATTCGGAGTGCCGCACCTACGGTTACATCCGCCCCGAGTGGAGCGAGCCGCGTGGGGCTCCCGCCGGGCGCATCGAAGCCGTGGAGGTCAGAAGCACGGCTTTTGGTGAGCGCCGCGAAGAGCAGGTCTATTTACCCGCCGGCTATGCGGCGGAACGACCTTACCCCTTGGTCATCATCCATGATGGCCAGGATTTCGTCTCCTACGCTGATCTGTCTGTTTCGCTCGACAACCTGATCGAGGTGGGCGACATTCCACCCGTTGTGGCGGCCTTGGTCCAGACACGCGACCGGATGGGGGAATATGCCCACGGGCGCAGGCATGCGCGCTACCTTGTCCTGGAGCTCTTGCCGGTTCTCCAGAGCCGCTATCGGATCTCGGAGGACCCCGAGGACCGGATCGTGATGGGCGCGAGCCTCGGGGCCGTAGCCTCGCTCTCAACCGCCTTCCGCTACCCCGGCGTTTTTGGCGGACTGGTGCTGCAGTCCGGGTCCTTCATCCTTGACGAGCGCAAGCTCGAGCAGAGGCCTCATCCAGTGTTCCACCGCATCGCACGTCTTGTGCAGGCGCTCCGGCGGGCACCGCAGGTACCCGGAGCCCGTGCTTTCGTCTCGACGGGCGAGCTCGAGGGGCTTGCCGAGGAGAACCAGGCGCTCGCAAATTTCTTGCGCGAACGCGGCATCAATGTTCTCTTCAAATCTGCCTGGGACGGGCACCACTGGCACAACTGGCGCGATCAACTGCGCGACGGGCTGGTGTGGGTCCTGCGTCGGGAGCAGGAACAAGAGCGCTGACAGCGGGTGGCTTCAGCCCCTCCCGGTCACGCAACGGGAGGGGAGAAGATGGCCGAGCGTACCGTCAACATCGGCCTGTCGCTGGGCGCCGACATCTGCTGGCCGATCTGCTACGAGAGTTTGCTCGACGGCCTGAAGCTCGATTTCGAGCACGGCAGTGATCGGCTGCGCTTCCACTGCGAAAGGGTGACGATTGAGCCGTTCAACCTGCAGCAACCGGTGAGGTATGACCTGGTCATCGACCGCCTGACGCACTGGTATTCAACCAGCCGCGAGTGGATCAAGAAGGCGATCGTGCTCAATGACCTCTACGTCTACAACAATCCCTGGTCCCTGCAGTCGAATGAGAAGCACACCTCTTACTGCGCCATGATGCGCCTCGGCCTGCCTGTCCCGGAGACTTGGCTGCTGCCGCCCAAGGCCTATGACGTGACCGACGATCTCGAAGCGACGCTCAGGCAGTATGCCCGCATGTTCTCGCTCGAGGAGATTGGCGCCAAGATCGGCTATCCCTTCTTCATGAAGCCTTATCATGGCGGCGGCTGGAAGGGCGTGACCAAGATCGATGATCTTGCGGGCTTCCAGAAGGCCTACGACGCCAGCGGCACCGAGGTGATGAACCTGCAAGCCGCGATCCTGCCCTACGACTGGTTCGTGCGCTGCATCGGGCTGGGGCCGCAGCTCCGCAAAGTAAACTACGATCCCTCCGCGGCACTCCATGACCGCTACCGCATGGATATTGGCTTCCTGCCACCCGAGGACGCGTCGGTGCTCGAGGACATGACGCTCACCATCAACGCCTTTTTCGGCTGGGATTTCAATTCCTGCGAGGCATTGGCGCGCCATGGCGTCTGGCACCCCATCGATTTCGCCAATGCCTGCCCGGACAGCCAGGTGACCTCGCTGCACTACCACTTCCCCTGGCTGATCAAGGCGAACCTGCGCTGGTCGATCTTCTGTTCCGCGACTGGGCGCAAAATGCGCCGGAACCTCGACTGGGAGCCGTTTTACGCCGTCGCCGACCGCGACCTCGAACCCCGTGAGCGGTTGCGGGAGTACGCCCGCATCGCGCACGAGCGCTTCGAGACCGAACGGTTCCGCGATTTCTGCCGCACCCGGCTTGGCCATCTCGACGCGCTTGCCTACGACTTTTTTGGCTCGGAGCGAATGCGCGATGCGATCCACCAGAAGGTGAGCGCCCTTTTCCCGGCGCACGAGATCGAGGAGTTCACCGAGCTGTTCTGGCACCGCGTTCAGCTTTGGCGCGAACAGGAGGGTGCGCGCGGTGATCAAGACGGGTTCTAGGTGGTATTCGCCGCGGCTTGAGCAGGAGATCACGCTGATCCGGTGGGGCCATTGGGGCAAGCCGGTTCTCCTGTTCCCGACCGCAGGCGGCGATGCCGAGGAGCCAGAGCGGATGGGGCTGATCGGCGCGATTGAGCCGCTGATCGAGGCAGGCCGGATTAAGGTCTATTCCTGCGACAGCGTCGCCGGGCGCGCGCTTGCGGCGAAATGGGGCTCGGTCGAGTATCGCTGCTGGCTGCTGAACCAGTTCGAGGACTACGTGGCCCATGAGGTCGTTCCGGCGATCCGAACCGATTGTCGTGATGACAGCATCGAGATAATCACAGCAGGCGCGTCTATCGGCGCGTTCAAGGCGGTCGCGGTGACCTGTCGTTATCCCTGGCTCTTTCGCGCCGCGATCGGGATGAGCGGCACGTACGATCTCGAGCGCCTGCTTGGCTTCCAGGGGACCGCTGATTACTATTTCTCGGCGCCGATCTGCTTCATGGCAGGCCTCGGGGAGGGTCCGATCCTCGATGCACTGCGGCAGCGCTTGATCCTGATGGCATTCGGTCAGGGCCGCTGGGAGGATCCTGACGAAGCCTGGCGCATGGCGCATCTGCTCGGCGGCCGGGGCGTGCCGAACCGGGTCGATGTCTGGGGGCCCACCTACGATCACGACTGGGCGACCTGGCGGCAGATGCTGCCCGTCTATCTCGACCAGCTGATCCCCTGACGCAGGCGCGACATGAACGTGCTTTTCATCGAGCCCGCCTTTCCCGCCAACCAGCGCGAGTTCGTGCGCGCCCTTGCGTTGATCGGCGCTCATGTGCTCGGCATCGGGGAACGGCCTTACGACTGGATCGACGACGAGGCCAAAGGCTGGCTCGGCGGCTATCAGCAGATCGCCTCAGTGACAGACGAGGGCGCACTCGAATGGGCGGTGCGCGACGCACAAAGCCGCATGTGGATCGACCGGCTCGAAGCAACGATCGAGGCGCATATTCTGCCGGCAGCTCGTGTGCGCGAGCGCTGCACCATCCCGGGCATCTCGGCGCGGACCGCCTATCTCTGCCGCGACAAGGTGGCGATGAAGGAGGTGCTCCGTCGCGCAGGCGTACCGACTGCCGCCTCGACCGGCGTATCGAGCGAAGCGGAGGCGCGCGACTTTGCCGAAGCGGTTGGCTACCCGGTGATCATCAAGCCCCGCGCCGCCGCTGGCGCCCTGGGCACGTTCCGCGCCGGGAACCCGGGCGAGCTTGAGGCAGCCGCGCGGGCAAGCGACCTCGCCGACGGTGCCACGGCGGCGATTGAGGAGTTCATCGAGGGACATGAGGGCTTCTACGATACGCTCGCCATCGAAGGCCGCATCGCGCACGACTTCATCAGCCACTACTTCCCGAACGTGCTCGACGCGATGCGCGCCCGCTGGATCTCGCCCCAGATCATCGCCACGAACCGGATGGACGCGCCGACCTATGTGGAGGTCAAGGAAATGGGGCAGCAGGTGATCGAGGCGCTCGGCATCGGCACCGCAGCAACTCATATGGAGTGGTTCTTTGGGCCTAAGGGCCCGAAGTTCTCCGAGATCGGCTGCCGCCCTCCGGGTGTTGGGCAGTGGGATAGCTACAGCGCCGGCAACGAGTTCGATCTCTACCACGAATGGGCGCTGGCGGTCTGCCATCATCACACCGATCGCGCGCCCTCGCGCCGCTACGCTTGCGGCCTCATCGCGTTACGGCCCGATCGCGACGGGCGCATTGCCGGCTATGAGGGAGCCGACGAGATGTTCCGCAGGTATGGCGACCTGGTGGTCGGTCATCACTTTCCGGTCCTTGGCACGCCGACGCAACCCGTAGAGGCAGGCTACATGGCCAACGCCTGGATGCGGCTGCGCCACCCGGACTTTGACGTACTCCATGGGATCCTGAACGAGATCGGTGAGCGGGTACAGGTGCGCGCCCATTGACCAAGTCACCGGCTTATGCGGCTCATCGGCATCTTCGGTTTGGGGCGGGTCTGTCACAGGCTGCTTTGCGTCCTCGCCAACAGTCTTGTTGGTCACGGAGACGCCCTACCCTGCTCGCTCAACCTCGTCCTTGATCCATCACCTGAGTTCAGTCTGTTTGCCATCAGCACAGTAGAGCCATCAGTGCCTGGATGATGTCACCCATGGAACCAGTCTGGTTGAGCCAAGAGGCGCTGGCTAAAGCCGGGAGACCTTCACTCAAGGTGTTGGCAGGATAGACAAGGAAGGGAACTGCCTGCTTGTGAAGCTCGCCGATCAGATTGCCAGCAACGCCATCCTTGAGGATAGGTGCAACCACGGCCACATCCGGGCTGAAGCGGGCCAGCCAGTCCAGCGCACTCTGACCTGAAGTCAGCGGGCCAGCGACAAAGAAGCCCGCCTCCTCCAGGGCATCCGCGAGATCAAGCCCCACCTGCGGATCGTCTTCGACGATGAGACACAACGGCTGTCCGGTTGATGTCGGCATCGGGTTGCTCCGCATCAAAGGCGGCTGCTGAGATGGTGCAGCAGCCCTGCCCCATGAAGTCGAACGTAGTCACTTGGCATAATGTCCGCTAGCGCCCAGTAATGAGCAAATTCAAAGCCTATCGGGAATGTGAACGCCCGATGCGCCGTCGAGCGTGTTATGGCTCACCCAGAACCGTCCAACCAAGCTTAGCTTTTCGAGTGCGGATGCTCCTCGCCTGTAAGGAATGACGGAGCATCGGCATAGCCGCAAAAGTCCCGGACGACCAGCGGCATCCCCAGAGTTCCCAGGCTCTCGCGGTTCAGGTCGATCCTCATGATTGACCGGGCGGACTCCGCGACTGACCGTGGCCATCATGTGGGTTGGGAAAGAAAAAGCCCCGCAAGGGAGCCTGAGTTTCAGGGAGGACCAATGAATTCCCAGCCCACAGTCAGTGTCATCCCGGCACGGGGGGCAGGTCAATTCACCAAGTCTTTCAGACTATGAAGAGACAACGATCCTGTGCCTCAGCGTGCGGGAACACACCGCCGACATGGCAGCCCAGTGCCATCCTATCTCGGTCGCTATCGCCTCATCCCTGACTGGTGAGATAAACAATGACCATGAGAGGCAGCGAGCTTTCCAGCGGGGCCTTCCCTGATTTGGCAGATGTTGACCTTGCGCCGCGTTCGCCTGCTTCCTCATCAGCCTCTCGTAAGGAGACCGTCCATGCCCGCCACTCACCTCCGCCTTGTTGCTGTCGATGGTGCGCAGATTGCGCCTGCTCCTCGGTGCCGTGTTCGTGATGCGGCCCGCCGCGAAGAACGCGAAATCATGATGGCCATCATCCGGGAGCATCTGGGTCACATCACGCATTCCATAGGCCGCATTCAGGCGCTGGCAGGAGAATTGGAAGCAAACCTCGGCATCTCTCTGCCGGATTGCACTCCATGGCCTCGCCGAGACGCCCTGAGTGTGCCGCCTGACGCATCCGCCTGATCCGTCACGAAAGCACAATACCGCGGTCGCTCTTGGACCTTCCTCTCTTGAGGGGACCATCAACCCCCGAGGCAGTATGAATCATACTGCCGATGCCCCGACGGTAGCCGTTGCGGATCAATCCTGCGCTGAGCTCAAATAGCGTGACACGTTGTGTTTCGACGAAATTCTAGTGGCTGCTATCGGGGTTCGGGACAGATGCGGAAAGGACCAATACGGGTGATTGCGACCGCATCATTGCTTGGGTGGTCCGTTCTACCACTGGACTCTGCTTGGGCCGAGCAGCAGCCCTTCTCCTCTCCGACTACATCTACGGTTCCAGAGAACGCACAGCTACGCTCCCTCACGAAGCAAGCCCAGACGCCAGATGAGCATATGGAGGAACTCAGGATTGGCCTTGAGCAGCTTGCGCGGTCCTACGCATCCCAGGAGGCCCATATGGCGCAGTTGAGGCTAGGCCTGGAACAGCTTGCCCGGAGCATCAACTCCGTTGGCAATTAACCTGTCTGAGCATAAGCCAAGCTCATGTCGGCCGGTCATCCCGATTGAGAGATAGGCAAGCACATACCTTTTCATAGCCGGAGCGCCCTATAGCTTCCACGCACCAAGCGTTTACCTCTCGCTCGTATGCGATGAGTGGGCTGTGTTGTGTATCAAGCCTCCAAAGAGAAGCCCCGCTTCCCTTCCCCTTCGCTCCGACCGAGAATGACACACTCCGGAAAGCGTCTCAATAATCGGGCAAGAGGCGGTGCATCATCAGGGGGAGTTCGATCTCGACCTGCAGCCCTGCCGGATCGAAGGCGAGGCGCACCTGCGCCTGGCACTGGGTCTGGAGAACGCGCTCAAGCAGGGTGACGCCGAAGCCATGGTGCGTCGGTGTGTCGACAGGCGGTCCGTTGCGTTCACGCCATTGCAGGTGAAGCGCGCGCCGGCCATCGGTCGTCACCACATCCCACGTCGCGGCGACGCAACCCCTGCGGACAGAGAGTGCGCCATACCGCGCCGCATTGGCGGTCAGTTCGTGAAGCGCCATGCTGAGCGGAATCGCGAGATCGGCCGTCAGGTTCACCTCCGGCCCCTCCAGCGTGAAGCGCTGATGCCGCTTGTTGTGGAACGGCTGGAGCTCGCATAGCAGCATCTCACGCAGGAGGGCGGTCTGCCAGTAATCCTCCGCCAGCAGCGTCTGCGTCTTGGCCAGCGTCGCAAGGCGCGACGAGAAGGTGCGATTGAAATCCTGGGCGCTCGTCGTGCGCGCCATGGCGCTGGCCAGGGCCTCGACGACCGCGAGCGTGTTGCGCACCCGGTGGTGCAGTTCGCGTACGAGCAGCGCCTGCCGCTGCTCGAACCGCTTGCGCTGGTCGATGTCCTGGATGACCCGCACGCTGTAGTGGAACCGGCCGTCGCTGTTGAACACCGCTGTCGATGACATCTGCAGCCAGGCGCTCGCTCCGTCCTTGCGGATGAAGCGCCGCTCCAGCGAATAGGTCTTCAAGTCGCCGGCGATCTGCCGCTTGTACAGGGCCTTCTCGGTCTCGACGTCGTCCGGCGGAATCAGATCGAACAGGCTCAGGGCCAGCAATTCGTGGCGCGAATAGCCGGTGATCGATGACAGGCCCTTGTTCACCGTCACGAACTTCCCGTGCTCGTTGGTCTCGCCGATGCCGACGCTGGCGTGCTCGTGGGTGGTCCACAGGCGCTCCCGGCTTTCCCGCTCGGCCCGGGTCTGGACGGCATTCTCCGCCGCGACGGCGGCAATCTGGGCGAGGTGGACGAGGATGGCCTCATCGTCGGGCGTGAACGCGCCGTGATCCTTGTCCGACAGCATGAGCACGCCGAGCAGGCCGCCCTGCACGCCGGTGATCGGCACCGCGAGCAGCCCCTCAATCACGAGAAGGTCGGACACTGCATTGCGCACGCCCTGGAGATCCGGAAGCCGGCTCAGCTCCGCCGCCGTCAGCCGCACGGGTTGGCCGGTCTGAACCACGTGCGTGTAGACGCCGGTGCCGCTCTGCGCGATCACCGATGTAGGGAACTCGCGATACTTATCCGACACCGACACGATGACGGGGTTCTCTGGCCACAGGACGTAGGGAACCGTGTGGGTCGAGGCCCAATGGGTGCCGACGATCAGGCGGGCCTGCTCGGTGATTTCACGAAAGATGATCTCAGGCAGGCCCGCCGCGGCGATGCGCGTGCAGGTGGCGGCAAGCGCCTTCAGCTGTTCCTGGTGCCGGTGTGCCCGCGCCAGCAGCCCCTGCCACTCCTGTTCGACCAGGATGCGGTCCGTGATGTCGTGATGGGCCACGACCGCATAGATCGCGCCCTCATGGTCGAGACGGGAGGCGCGCAGCTGGAACCAGCGCTTCTCGGTAGGCGAGTGGCAGGGATATTCGAGCGAGAAGCTGCCCGTGCCCGCGAGCACTGAGCGGATTCCCGCAGCCGCCGCGCGCGCGCAGGCGGCGTCCCCTCCGGTGGCGCGGTCGCAGACGTCGAGGTAATTGACCCCAACGGACGATGCCTCCCTGGCCTGATTGGCCTCACCGAAGGTGCGCCAGGCCTTGTTGACAGCGATGATGGCGCCGGTTTGGTCGAGGACCGCCACCGGGCCCGTGAGGGCGTCCAGGATGTGCTGCGCAGGGGGAACTGGGACGATCCCGTTCTGCTCCGACGTCCGGTTCATCGGGCTTCATCCGTGAGGACACGAGAGCTCGTAGGGAAACGGTCAGCGCGAGGTCCGGTTCGACGGCATTTTCAAAGGAGCCGTACTTATCTGGGGGATCGTTTGAGACACTCGCCCCTCGCCCCAATCTGTCCTTCCTACCAAATGCTGGAACGCATGAGGTTGTGTGGTGCAGCTATGGAGCGCTTGAGGGCAACTCTCTTTGACGGGCAGGAGTGCATGAGGAAGTGAGTTATAGCGGAATGTGGGTGATGACGGTTTGAGAAAGGCGACGTATCGAGGCGGGTGTCGAGCCTGCCAGAACCTCTTCGAGAGAGCGATACGTCATGACCGAGACCACCAACATTGTTCGCCTGCGTCAGCCCGACACGATTGATGATCCCCTGACCGATATTCTCCGGGCCGGCGCCCGTCAGCTCTTGGCCCAAGCCATCGAGATCGAGGCCAAGGCTTATCTCGCCAGCATGCGCGAGCTGAAGCTGCCGGATGGCCGTGAGCGCCTGGTCCGCCACGGCCATGGCCCGGTGGAGGTCAGCCGGGCTAAGATCCGCGGGAGGATGACATAGGCGGCGATGCCATAGGTGAGGCTCACGGCCAGAATCCAGGGCAGCCGTTGGTCCGCGGTGTCGAAGACCACGAAGACGATCAGCCAGACAGAGAAGATGCCCAACCCGACGACTACCAGGCGTTGCAGGAGGCGGTTCAGCACTCTCATGATCCAGGCTCCGTCACGATCGGCGCGGCGGTGCTCAGCAATCCGTGCAGATGCCCTTCATGACCTTCTCATCGATGCGCTTGGCGCGTTGATCCATCTGTTGGATGGCTTTCGCGTCATTGGGCGAGAACTCCTTGGCCGGTGGTGGCACGGTATTGCTGTCGAGCATCCGGTCAATCTCTGCGCCAGACGGGATCTGAATTTCTCCCGAGGGCGTAAATGGTCGATTGCTGTCCTGCGCCAGAGCGGGACCTGCGGTGATCAACGAACCGAGGATGATGAGCTGGAGATAACGGTGCATCGTGATGACTCCCGAATGAGGATTCCGGCCCTGTCCTGGACCGCGGCCGTCCTGTCCCGACGGGTTTGTGCCGCACGGCGGGAGATGACATCCGGGAGGAAGTATCTCCCGTTCCGGCAGCACCTGCTTGACCGAATGGGACGGGGACTGGGCGACCCAAGATTTCGGCTAGTCGTAAAAGCCTTTCAGACACGGAAACGATGGCAGAAAGGACGCTGTGCCGTTTACGAATTGGCCGCCACGAGCGTTACGGTCGTCACGCCGCCCGCGATGTTGAGACCAACCTGCCCCTCGACCGAAATGGGCTGTAGCGAGAACGCACGCCCCGTGCCGCCGGTAAGCACATTAGCGCCGAGTCCGACGCCAAGCGTGGCCTCGGCGCCGAGGCCGGCATAGGTTCCCGCCAGCGCGCCCCTCGGCAACCCCGGCGCCGCGGCGATGACGCCCCAGACGAGATGTCCCGCCGCGACTTCACCGAGCGCAACACCGAATTCATCGATCTTGCCGGTATAAGAGTCGACGAGACCGCCTCCGTTCGGCGTGAAGGTGCAGCGCAGGGTCTGTTTCTGGACGACGAACAGGCCGATGCCGGCCGAGACATCGCAGGCGAGAGTCCCGACCCTGACGGAGGATTGCGCAAGAGCGGGTGCCGCCGATGCAAGGAAGGCGGCACTCAGGGCAAGCGCGGCAATGTTCAGTTTGTTGGCAATGCTCATGACAGGCGTTCCATGTTCACGGGGTTGTCAATGGTGAAGGGTCGGCGATTGCGGGTTTCGTTGTCGTCACGGGCGCATTGCATCGCCTGAATTGCTCCCTGATTTTGGATCGTTGCCTCATCTGATTTGCTCCCGAGCTCTGGCGAGCTGCGGGGGCGATGATGAGGCAGGTGAGCATGACAACACGCAATGAGCTGATC
>NZ_VOSK01000018.1 GCF_009296175.1 Microvirga tunisiensis
TTTGCAAACCGTCGTCTTGAGGCCCTGTCTCCTACATTGCGCATGAGCTCCACGATGCGGGACCAGCCATGATTGGCGGGATGAACAGTCGTGGCCGTGCCGCTTGCATTTGAACATAAGAGTTCCATCGAGATGAAGATCGCGCCAAGATCAGTGCGGATAGCGGTCTGCGTGGGCCGGTGATCGAATGACATGGGTCGCCTCCAGAGTGGTGGGTCAGCAACCTCACTCTGCCATCAAGCGGATCGCTATCCACCCCTCATAGGATCTCGACCCAATTCGGACCTTACGGCCCTTTGGAGTTTGCCATTTACACCAAGGCGCCCGGTTGCTCCTTCAGATGGATCCGCATAACGATATCCTGATCATAATTTCCGAAACCGCGACCAAAGATATTAATTCCACCAGGGTGTCGGGCCGTCTCATCGATCCCGATCCTCAAACGAATTCCGTGATGCTTATCGAGATCAAGTTTATCGAGTGTTACATCCGATATCTGGACGTCGTTCACCGATGTTCCACTCCGGGAGATCCGCCAAGTAACGAGCTTGCCGTATTGTGACCCCTCCAGCTTCCACCATTGTGGAGTGTAAACACCGCGCTTGTCGCCGAAGTCACTCGGGGAGATCCAAGTCCCGATTTTCACATTGTTGACCCAGAGGCTGATCTCGGATGGCCAGTCAAGGCTCGTGCCCGGAACCTCCGACGAAAGCTCCATAACGAATTCGAGCCTATCGATCTTAGCGCCTAGAACCTTGCCGTTGTTAGGGAATTTGTATTCGACGAACCCCCGCCTGAACCAGATCAACGATGCATTCATGCGGTGGGGATCGAGAAAGAAATCCGGCACGTCGAGAACGCCCAGGACATTCTCTGTCGAGCAGAGTCCGCAGGGGGCGCTCACATCACAGCTCGTATAGAGACCGATAGGCATGGACACTTCGACATGGTCCCTGCTCTTGAGTGCATCCTGATCGTCGAATCGAATGATGATTTCGTCATAGCGAATTGAGCAGACCTTCTGCTGTCCCTTGGACGCTTTGAGCGTCTCTGTCTCAATCAGCCCCGAGCGTTCTAATACCTGGATATGGGTTGCAATCGTGGACTGCGGCAAGTCCAGTGCATCGCTGATCTCATTCACGTTCAGCGGACCTCGTGCCCGCAGAAGCTTGAGGATCCGAATCCGCCCGGGGGAAGCGATTCCTCGGATTGCTTCAGAGCTTTCCTCTGCGACAAGCGTCAGAAATTTTCTTTTGAATGTCGACATGCAACCGCTCGACCAAGATCTCGGGCCACTTGGAGCCCGTTCAGCTGAAAAGGATATGTATCGGGAGTTTCGATATATATCAATGATCCCGTTGACCAATCCCGAAAACTAAGTGCTAACTAAGAAAAAACATAAAGTTGATCCCTGGAGGAGCGCCAATGCGAATTCTACGCTTGCTTACCGTTGCGACAGGTCTGGCTTTGGCCGCGACCACCGCGCTGGCTCAAACCACCGTCCCGGGTGTGCCCCGGAACGAGACCCTCATTCTCGAAAACCCGGAAGGCACGATCAAGAACCCTGGATGGTTCAACATCTGGACCATCAATGCTGGCGGGCAGTACACCGGGCTGCATCAGCTTGCCCTTGATACGCTCTGGTACATCGATCCGGAGCGCGGCCTCGATGGGGTCTGGGAAAACTCGCTTGCGGCGGAAAAGCCGATTTACAACGCGGACTTCACCGAGATGACGGTCAAGCTGCGTCCTGGGGTCTACTGGAGCGACGGCGTCGAGTTTACCGCCGATGATCTCATCTACACGGTCGAGACCCAGATCAAGAATCCGGGCATGCGCTGGAGTGCGTTGCTGGCGCTGAACGTCGAGAGCGTGTCATCGCCCGAGCCATGGACCGTTCGGTTCAAGCTCAAAAAGCCGAACTCTCGCTTCCACTCGCTCTTTACGGTGCGGTTCAACGCTATCTGGATGATGCCGAAGCACGTCTTCGAGAAAGCTGCCGATCCACAGAAATTCGACTTCAACCCGCCAGTTTCTCTTGGTGCCTACAAGATCCACAGCTTCGACCCTGACGGGAAGTGGTACATCTGGCAGAAGCGCGACGACTGGCAACGCACCACACTTGGGCGGTACGGTGAGCCGGGACCGAAATTTGCAGCCTATATCGACCCAGGTCCGCCGGATAAGCGCGTGATCGCGCAGCTCAACCACAACTTGGATGTGGTGCATGACATTGCCCCCGAAGGCATGTTCACCCTGTCCAAGCAGTCTCCGAGCCTTAAGACTTGGTTCAAGAACTTCCCATTCGCGCATCCCGACCCGACCTTGCCGTCGGTGATCTTCAACATGCAGAACCCGGCCTTCCAGAACCGCGATGTGCGGTGGGCGCTGGCACTGCTGATCGATGTCAAGGCCGTCTCGATGGCGTCCTATCGCGGTGCTGCCACGCTTTCGCCAATCGGTATCCCACCGACCGGGACTCATCCCGACGACTACCACATCCCGCTCCAGGAGTGGCTGGCGTCCTATGAGATCGACACCGGCAAAAGCAAGATAAAGCCTTACGATCCAAACATCGGAAGCCAGATTGCCGAAATGCTGCGCCCCACCATGAAGGAGCAGATTCCGACCGATCCGAAGGAGATCGGAAAGGCGTTCGGCTACGGTTGGTGGAAGCCAAGCCCGCAGGCTGCCGCGGAGCTGCTTGAGAAAGCCGGCTATACGAAACGCGGCAATGCCTGGTACACGCCCGACGGCAAGCCGTTCTCGATCAAGCTGATGGTCGAGGGTGACACCCGTCCGATCCTGACCCGAGCCGGCACCATGATCGTCCAGCAATGGCGCCAGTTCGGCATTGATGCCAAGACGGAGGTCGCTCAAGGCACGATGCTCGACCGCCGCAACGCCGGCGACTTCGAGACGCTCATTTCCTGGAGTGTCGAGACCTACGGCGGCCATCCGGACCTGTCCTACTTCCTCGACAGCTGGCACTCCCAGTTCGTCGCGGCCTCGGGCAAGACGCAATCGCCGCGCAACTGGCAGCGGTGGAGCAATCCGGAGCTCGACAAGATCATCGAGGAGGTGCGCCGGATTTCCTTCGACGACAAGCGGACCGTCGAACTTGGTCGTGAGTACGCCAAGCTCATTGTTCGCGAAATGCCGATCATCCCGCTGATGGCATACAATGTCTTCACGGCCATGGATGAGACATATTGGACAGGATACCCGACTGCGGACAATCCCTATGCCAATCCCGTCCCGAATTGGGGTAATTCCCGCTCAATGATGGTGAAGCTGAAGCCCAAGCAGCAGTAGCGCGCAGACGTCTCTTTCTATTGTCAGACAAGGAGCGGTCCATGAGGGCTTACCTGACCTACCTGTCCAAGCGGCTGGTGCAGTTCGCTGTCGTCGTCTTCGTCGGGATCAACATCACCTATCTGGTGACGCATATGACCCCGATCAACCCGGTCGAACAATCAATCTCAGCAGCGACAGCGTACGGGGCTACCAGTCCGGAAGCCATCGAGATGATGCGGCAATCGCTGCGTCAGCTCTATGGTCTCGAGGGCACGCCCTGGGAACAGTACGTCTCGTTCTGGAAACGGGTTTTGGTCGGAGACTTTGGGCCCTCCTTGTCGGCTTTTCCAACACCGGTCTCGCAGCTCATCCTGCGAGCCCTTCCCTGGACCGTCGGTCTCCTCCTGGTTTCGACGCTCCTGACCTGGTTTCTCGGCAATTTACTCGGCGGTCTCGCGGGCTACTACCGTAACAGCCGCATCCTCAAGGCGTTCGGCGTTCTCAGCATGGGGATCCACCCCATCCCGTACTACGTCGTCGCCTTCGTCCTCCTGATCGTCTTTGGTTTCCTCTGGCCGGTTCTGCCGATCAGCGGTGGCGCTACAATGGCGTCGGACCGCTCCAACACGCCTGCCTTTGCCCTCGATGTCGCCATTCACTCGATCCTGCCCGTGCTTTCTCTGATGGCGGTCGGCATTGGCGGGTGGTTCATGGGGATGCGCTCGCTTGTGTCCAACATCGTAACCGAAGACTATGTCGTCTACGCGGAGCTCGCGGGCGTCAAGCGCAGCAAGATCCTGCGATCCTACGTGATGCGGAATGCCCTCGGCCCCCAGGTGACTGGCCTCGCCTTGCAGCTGGGGGCCATCTTCAACGGTGCAATCATCACCGAGCAGGTCTTTGGTTACCCAGGTGTTGGATCGCTCCTGATCAGCGCAGTCCATGCCGGTGACTACAGCCTGGTTCTTGGTATCACAACAGTCTCGATCGTGGCCGTCTCCGCCACTGTCCTGCTCATCGATCTTCTCTATCCGCTGATCGATCCACGCGTGGAGGCACGCTGATGAGCACTCTGAAGATTTTTCGCGACCTCTTCCGCTACAATGGAGAGTTCGCCATAGGCCTTGTGCTGGTGCTTGTTGTGCTGGCGGTTGCGGTCTGCTCCTTCTTTTCACCGTATCCGCCGATGGACGTCTACGTCGTACCGCCCGATGTGCCACCCTCCTGGGAGTATCCTCTGGGCACCACGTCGCGCGGGCAGGACGTATTCTGGCAGCTCACCTTTGCGATCCGAAATACCCTGCTGTTTGGCATCGTGGTGGCGGTTCTCAGCCGTATCATATCGCTCGGGGTCGGACTGATTTCAGGCTACAAGGGCGGCTGGGTCGACCGCGTCCTGATGTCGATCAACGATACTTTCGTCGTAATCCCGCTCTTTCCCATCTTGGTGCTGTTCTACTTCATCATGCGGGACCAGATGTCCTGGGCGATGCTCGCCGTTATCACCGCGCTTCTGGGATGGGCCTATGATGCGCGGCTGATCCGGTCCATTGCCATGAGCCTGAGGACCCGCGAATTCACGCGCCAAGCCGTGTTCTCAGGTATGGGCACCGGCAAGATCGTTCTCCAGGAACACTTGCCGTTCGTTCTGCCGATTGTGTTCTCGACGACCATGAACAACATCAATTGGTCGATCGGCATCGAGGTAACGCTGTCGGTCTTGGGTTTCACCGACATCAACACTCCCACTATCGGCGGCATGATCTACTGGGCAAACCAGCACACTGCACTGGTTTCAGGCATCTGGTGGTGGATCACGTTCCCGGTCGTGCTCGTCATCATGCTGTTTATCGGTCTGTTCCTGCTCGCCATCTCGATGAACGAATACATCGACCCGCGTAGTCGTCTCAGCCGTCTCGGAGGGCAGGCATGATCACCGGGCTCCGACCCATTCCTCCTTCCGTCGAACTAAAGGCTCCGCAGACCGCGCCGCTGCTCGCAGTGGACCGGTTGAAGGCTTACTACAAGACGCAGCTGTTCGGCGTCGACCGCGAGGTGAGGGCGGTCGACGACGTAAGCCTCAAGATCAACCGCAACGAGATCTATGGGCTCGCCGGCGAGTCGAGTTCCGGAAAGAGCTCCCTCATCAAGACCATTGCGGGCGCCATCCGTCCTCCGTTCCGAGTTATCGAAGGCTCCGTGCGGTTCAATTTCAAGGATGGAGAGCGGGATATCTACAAGCTTTCGCCGCAGGAGCTGTCGGCGATCCGCTGGAGCCATCTGTCTTACATCATGCAAGGCTCCATGAGCGTGCTGAATCCGGTTCGGCGGATCAAGCACGCCTTCGCGGACTTCGCATTGCCGCACGTGAGGGTGAAGGGGGGCGACTTTACCCGCCTCGTGGAGCGCCACCTGAAACGCGTTCACCTCGATCCTGCGGTCCTCCAGGCCTACCCGCACGAGCTGTCTGGCGGGATGCGGCAGAGGGTGACCATCGCTCTGGCAACCGTCTGCAGCCCGGAATTTATTATCGCCGACGAGCCGACGACGGCGCTGGACGTGATCGTCCAGAAGGGCGTGCTCTCCATGGTGCGGGAGATCCAGCAGGAGCTCGGGTCCTCGGTCTTATTCGTGACCCACGATATGGCGGTTCACGCCAACCTCACCGACCGTCTCGGCATCATGTATGCCGGCCGGCTAGTGGAAGAGGGCAGGACAAGGGATGTGTTCAAGAAGCCGCTCCATCCCTACACCGCGCATCTGATTTCCAGCCTGCCGCGCATCGGGGACGAAGCGCCAAAGAAGGGCCTTGAAGGCTCGCCGCCGAGTCTCGCTGACCCTCCGTCGGGGTGCCGGTTCCATCCCCGCTGCCCTCTCGCCATCGACATCTGTCACCGCGAGGCTCCGCAAATGGTGGAAATCCTGCCCGGGCACCGGGCAGCCTGCCACGTTGCTCAGGCCGATCCCACTCGGGTCGAGGCGGTCGCATAAGGAGGCAAGCGCATGAGTCCGAACCTTCTTGACGTGGAAAACGTCAACAAGATCTTTACGAGGGGCGGTCTTGTTTCGCGGAGGGTCAACCATGCCGTGAATGATGTCAGCTTTTCTCTCGCGGCGGATAAGCCTGAGGTGTTTACCATCATCGGTGAGTCCGGCAGTGGAAAAACCACTCTGGCGGGCATGATCTTGAACAGCGTCGCTCCGACAAGCGGGCGAATCATGTTTCGGGGAAGAGACCTGCGCGACGTCCGCAGCCGCCGTGACAGGCTCGCGTTCATGAGCCACGTGCAGGCGATCTTCCAGAATCCTTTCGATGCATTCAATCCCCTGAAGCGCGTCGATCGCTACCTTTTCAGTGCGGCTCGGCGCTTTACGGAATGCCGCACAACGGAGGCGGCGGCAGAGCGGGCTGACGAGTCCCTGCGCAAAGTCGGCCTGTCACTTGCCGAAATCCGAGGGCGCTATCCGCACGAAATGTCGGGAGGGCAGCTCCAGCGCGTGGCGATTGCGCGCGCGCTCGTGTCCAATCCGTCCCTGATCGTCGCCGACGAGCCAGTCTCGATGATCGACGCATCGTTGCGTATGACCGTGATCAACCTGTTCAAAAAGCTGCGGGACGAAATCGGAGTCTCGATCATCTACATCACGCACGATCTCGCGACCGCCTACTATATCAGCGACCGTCTGATCATCATGCAGAAGGGCAAGGTAGTTGAAGGTGGCGACGCCCGGACGGTGCTGGCGGCCCCGCAACATCCGTATTCCATCAAGCTCCGCCAGGCGGTGCTGTCCGTCGACAACGCTTGGCGCGACGACCCTTTCACGGACATCATCCCGGCAGTAGCGACCTGATCCACCCCTCATTCCCATCACCAGCTCAAAAAGAGTTTGCCTGCTTAATTGATCGGAGCCTTCCCATGAAAGAAGCCAAAGTCACCATTGACCGCGATTTCTCAATCGCGGAAACGGATCCTCGTCTGTTCGGCGCCTTCGTCGAGCACCTGGGACGCTGCGTTTACGGCGGCATCTACGAGCCGGGCCATTCAACGGCTGACGAGCGGGGATTCCGACGTGACGTACTTGAGCTCGTCCGGGAGCTGGCTCCCACCATTATCCGCTATCCAGGTGGAAACTTCGTCTCCGGATACAATTGGGAGGATGGCGTCGGCCCTGTGGAGAACCGCCCGCGCCGGCTTGATCTCGCTTGGATGTCGACCGAGCCGAACACATTTGGCACCAACGAGTTCATGGACTGGTGCCGAGTGGCCGGCGTAGAGCCCATGATGGCTGTCAATCTCGGCACACGGGGCCCCGATGATGCTCGCCGTCTCTTGGAGTACTGCAATTTTCCAAGTGGTACTGAACTGTCCGATCTGCGCCGATCTCATGGATGGGAAAAGCCGCACAACGTGCGGTTCTGGTGCCTGGGCAACGAGATGGACGGCCCATGGCAAATGGAGACCAAGACTGCGTGGGAATATGGACGGATAGCGGCCGAGGCCGCCAAGCTTATGAAATGGATCGATCCAACTATTGAACTCGCCGCCTGCGGCTCGTCCTCGCGCAACATGCCGACCTTCGGCAGCTGGGAGGACACTGTGCTTGATCACTCATTTGATCATGTCGAATACATCTCATTGCATACCTATCTGAATAACTATGCGGATGACACCCCGGCATTCCTCGCAAGTCCGGACCTGATGGACAGCTTCATCGAGGAGGTTGTCGCTATTGCGGACGCGGTCGCTGCGCGCAAGCGCTCGCCCAAGCGCATCATGCTGAGTTTCGACGAGTGGAACGTCTGGTATCGGACCCGCCGCAAGAACGAGGGTCGCGTCAAGCTCGGTTGGCCTGTCGCGCCAACGATCCTCGAGGAGATCTACAACATGCAGGACGCGCTTGCTTTTGGAGGCGCCTGCATCTCCCTGCTCAATCACGCCGATCGGATCAAGTCGGCCTGCCTTGCGCAGCTGGTGAACGCGATTGCTCCGATTATGACCGAGACTGGCGGGCCTGCCTGGCGTCAGTCGATTTTCTATCCCTTCAAAGATATGAGCAATCTCGGCCGGGGCACGGTGCTGCAAACGAAGGTGAATTCGCCCACCTACGAGACGACGTACTACGATCCACGTGGTACATCGGAGCTACGGTTCCCGCTTCCGGCCGTGCCCTACCTCAAGCTCTCCGTGGTTCACAACCATGACGAGGATTGCGTCACCATCTTTGCGCTCAACCGCAGCCTCGATGAGAGCCTGTCGATCGAAGCGCTCGTGCGTGGCTTCGAGGGTCTGGCAGTGAAGGAGGCGCACCAACTGCGCAACGACGATCTCATGGCCATCAACACGAAGGATGCACCAGATACGATCAAGCCCTCGTCACTGGAGGGTGTTGAGATTTGGGGCGAACAGGTACGGGCCAAGCTCGCTCCGGCCACGTGGAACGTAATCCGACTCGAAGTTCAGAAGCAGTAAGCGCCTGAACGAGGCTGTCGAAGAAGGGCCGCTTGAATGATCTGCCAGGGCGGTCGCCGCCCCTGGCGCTTTTCCGACTTTACACGCGTTATTCGCGCGAAGGGTAAGGCTTGTTGCTGACGCAGAACAGTCAAAACTCAGCAAAGGGTGTGAAGGAGATTGGCCATGGCAAAGCAACGGGTGCTGCTGACAGGTGCAACCGGTTACATCGCGGGCCAGTTGCTCCCGGACTTTCGCGAACGGTATGACTTGCGGCTCATCGACACTCGGCGGGAGAATGGAACAGGTCAGCCGATTGATGGTGTCAAGGTGCTCGATCTGCTCACGGCGAGTTCTGCGGATCTGAGCGCTATTTTCACCGGAATGGATGTGGTGGTCCACTCGGCCTACCAGCCACCGGCCGGTTCCGATCCGCAAAGCCAGTACGACGGCGAACGCCGTAACATCGATATGATGCAGCGGGTCTACCAGATGGCTCTGGACCACGGTGTACGACGAGTGGTGGCGGCCAGCACCAATCAGGCAGCGAAGTGGTACGAGCAACCCTACTTTGCTGGCCTGCGTGATCGCGTCGGTCCGGAGGATTACCCGCGACCGGACAATTTCTATGGTTGGGCCAAGGCGGCTTACGAGTCGCTCGGGTTTTTGTATGCGTGTGGCAGCCTTGGACGGAAGCTAGAGGTAATTCAACTTCGGGTTGTCGTTCCTCGGGAGATCGACGCCAGCCAGTTTGCCGATCTGCCCCGTTATCGTTACGTGCGCGAACTCGCAGGCTACATCAGCGGGCGCGATTTGCAGCAGCTATTCTGCAAATCCATTGAGACGTCTCGGATCGACGATGAGTACGGTGTGCCATTTCATATCTTCTACGGGGTTTCCAACAACGCCCGCAAGTTCTGGAGCATCACCAATGCGCGTCGGGTGATTGACTATCAGCCACAGGACGACTCTGAGATGCGTTTCGCTGCCGATATCGCTCGGTTGATGAGCCATTGAAACCGAGAGGTCGGATTGCTTCGGTAGGGAATACCTCCCGGACATTGCCGGACCGCAAGGAAAAGCGGAGCGACCATCACAGGACAGGGTCATATCATCGCCTAGACACACAGCCTAGTGCAGGGCTCAAGCAGAGATTCCTTGTAAAATTCCGTCTCCGGAACTCCCTCTGTGTATCCGGAAGGTCTCCTTTCGGCATGAGGCCGAAGTCGATCGAATGTCCGCATTCGCGCGGTGAGCGGACATCTCCACGGCCGCGCCAAGGATCGTCCTTGACCCCAACCGGATCTTCGAAGGTCCCTAACCCATGCAGTATTCCATGATTAAAGAGTCCTATTCCCCTGTTGGCTCCCGTTTAGTAGACGCGATCCTAAAGAGGGGGCCATCCGGGCCACCACTGCGAAATAAGGGGTGCCTTTGGAGCATTTGCCGCCCGGTGCCATGAGGATTGAGGGCGCTTGGGATCCCTCCTAGAGCCATCCCGATTGACAAACAACAGACATCCCGGCTGAGCGAGGCATCTCATTCGGAGATGGCCGTCGTTCCGAGATTGATGCATTCAGCTCTAGCGGCATGCGCAATGCTCCTATCCCTAGCCAAAAACACCAGATCGGGATGGAACATGAAGCGATTTCTTCCAGGATCACTGGCCTTGGCGTCACTTGCCGTATCCCACGGCGCACTCGGGCAGACCCCTCAGAAGGCTGTCAACGCGAACACATCGCCACCTGATTGCGCGTGGCACGTGAACTACGATCGCAATGCGGAATTGCCGGGTTACCTGACCGAACGTGGTGGAGCAAAGGTCTGCATCCTCTTCCTCGCAACGGATCAACTCATCGATAGCGGTGCCGAAGACAAGCCGTCCACGTCTGGGGTTCCTGCATCCCAGCCTGCGAATGAGGCTGGTTCCGCGCACCCCCGGCACGAATCCACCGCCCGGCTCGGTTTGTCACGAACTATCCGTTAACCGATCGCCTCCAACGTCTGCTACATCGGCAGGATCCAAGGTACCACGATCACGCAAACGATAAGGACGAGGATGGAGAAAGGCACGCCAAGCCTTATGAAGTCTCCGAACGAATAATTCCCCGGACCAACCACCAGGGTGTTCACCGGAGACGAGACAGGCGTCATGAAAGCGGTTGAGGCAGCCAAGGCCACGATCATGGCAAAAGGATACGGCGAAGCGTTCAGATCCTTGGCCACCGCAAGGGCGACCGGCGCCATCAGGACCGCGGTCGCGGTGTTGGAGATGAACATGCCGAGCAGCGCGGTTATGAGGAAGAGGGCTCCGAGGATCACACGGGGCCCGGATTCGCTGATGAGCGTCATGAGGGCATCAGCGGCCAAGTCCACTCCCCCGGTCCTCTGCAACGCGATCGAGAACGGCAGCATGCCAACGATGAGCACAATCGTCTTCCAGTCGATCGAGCGATAGGCGCTGGGAAGATCGATGCACCCCAATAGCCCCATCAGCAGGCACCCGATCAACGCGGCATGTACGTTCGGAATGACGCCGCTGATCATCAGCCCGACGACGAGCGCTAGGCAAGCAACCGCTTGAACGGCCTTTCCGGGGACTGGGAGAACTTCGTCGAGTTCCGCGGGGAGTCGGATAATTCTCTGATGTTCGTTGTCAATGAGCTTGGACGTGGGAGTGCGATCCCAGGGCGGGAGCCGGGTGTGGCAGGATGGAGCGATTGTGCAGGGCTGGCGGCAGAGCTGCAAGACGACGGTTGAGCCAACTCTGATGCGCGGGTTGGTCACCGCATTTCCGTGTGTTCGTCCGGGGCTGCCTCGATCTGCCAGCGGGCGTCGATGAAGGCTCATCGGCCACACAATTCTCTCAAGGATTCCCCACCGAGGCCCTGCCGCCGGCGCTGCGCAACCGCAGATGTCAGTCCAAACTGATAAGGCCCTCCGCAATGACCGTGAGCGCGTTCGGCTTTATGCGGCCGAGCGCGGCTCGATCTCACGCCCGATGGCCCAGAGGAAGGCTGCCATCTCCCGTGCGATCGCGGTGGTGACCACGGTCTGGCGCTTGCCAGCGGCCATCAGCCGCCGATAGCGCGCGCACAGCCGCACCTGTGCCTTCCAGGCAATCGCCCGCACGGCCGCTGGCAAGCCCTCCTGGCGCTCCTGCAGCAAGCGGCTCATCCGGGCCGGAAAGCGATAGGTCCAGGCACCTTCAATGAGAACCCGACGCACTCTCGCGTTGCCCGCTTTGGTGATGCGGCCCCGCCGCACCCGCTCGCCGGTCGAGCTCTCGCACGGCACCAGGCCGAGATAGGCCATCAGCTGCCGCGGGCTGTCGAAGCGGCGCACATCGCCGATCTCGGCCACAAAGGTGACGGCGGTCAGCAGCGCCACGCCGCGCAGGGCCTGATACGCCTCGACCACCGGCGCCATCGACCAGGTCGCAACCACCTCAGCGACTTGCTGGGTCAGCCGGTCCAGGCGGGCTTCGGCCTCCTCGATCGCCTGCCGGTACTCGCGCAGGACCAGATACTGAGCCGAATGCTCGAAGACGAGCTCCGCAAGCCAGCGGGCATGCGCCTGGGTCCACGGTCTGCGGCCGGGAAAGATCCGCCCATGACGCAGCAGGAAGGATTGCAGATGCTGGCGCTTCTCGCGCAGATCTTCCATCGCTGCCTCCCGCGCCCGCACCAGCTCGCGCACCGCCTCATGGCCCGGATCCGGCACCCAGATGGCAGTCAGCTCGCCGGCCCGGTGCAGCCGGGCCAGGGTGAGGGCATCGCGCCGGTTGGTCTTGACGCGCTCGCCCGGACGCTTGGGGATGAGCGACGGCGCGATGACGGCACACTCATGTCCCAGAGCCGCGATCTGGCGCTGCAGGCCATAGCCGGTGGGGCCGGCCTCGTAGCAGAACAACAATTCGCCGTGCCGGCTCGCCAGCTTGTGGACCAGGCGCCGCATCGCCTCGGGGGTATTGTCGATCTCGCCGAGAAAGCGGATCTCTCCCTGGCGGCCGTCCTCGGCCACGGCGACGGAGATCTTCAGTTTGGAGGTATCCAGACCGACAAACACTTTGCTCTTCTGCTGCATGGCTCGTCCCCTGTGCGGGAGGCTCGGCGCCGGCCCATCCAGCGCAACCCTCGCTCATCGCATAGTGTGGACGAGCCACCTCCGCCGGCAACGAACATACGGTCTGCCAGGTCCTCATCGTCCGACCGAAGTTGCTCGATGTCGCTCCAGGTCCCGACGAGCAGGAGCATGTCGCCAACCTCGAGCCTTTCGTTGACGAGACTTCGGTCGTGCACGATACGGCCTCGCCTGAGGCCAATGGCCGAAAGTCCGAAGCGACTCCGGAAATGCGCTTCGAGCACCGAGCGTCCAACCAGATCAGACGATGGCGGTACGATGACTTCCGCCAATCCGATTTCCTGCGAACGATCGCTGAAGTAGGTCCCCTCCAGCGGCAACTCCTCAAGGAGGAAATCGTCCCGAATGGACTGGACGTCCCTGCTGTTCGGGAGCAAGTCGATCAGCAGGACATCGTCGACCCTGATTTCCATTTTTGCGGTCGGCCGGAGAAGTTCCCTCGAGAAGTTGCGGCTTCTCTCTATGGCGATAATGTTTGCCCCGGATGAGCCGCGCAGGTTGAGTTCCTCCAAGGTCTTGCCGGCGAGCGGGGAGCGGTCCGTCACGAGAAGACGATATTCGCGGTTCGCGAGGCCATACTCGTCGACCCACATTGCGAATGTCGGCCGGTTGGCGGTCTTCGCCCGATGTTTAGCCGGCAACCAGCGTCGCGCGAACGCCATGTAGATGATGCCCAGCACCAGGATGGGCATGCCGAAAGGCGTGAAGCTGAAGAACGAGAAGCCCGCGATGCCGTGACGCTCGAGTTCGCTGTTGACCACGAGGTTCGGTGCTGTTGCGACCAGTGTCGTCATCCCGCTGATCAGGGCCGCGAAGCTGATCGGCATCATCAATCGGCCGGGCGGGATGCCAGTGCCTTGGGCGATCCGCAGCGCAACGGGGATGAAGATTGCAGTCACGGCAGTCGAACTCATGGTCGCTCCGAGTGCGCAGACGACCGTCATCAGAAGAGTCGTCAAGCGCAGTTCGTTAGCCCCGGCCTTCGTGGTCAGCCAGTCGCCGAGCCCCTGAGCCACGCCTGTTCGCACCAGTCCCTCTCCGATCACGAACAGGGCGGCAATCAGGACAATGTTGGGATCGCTGAAGCCTGCGAGCGCTTCCTGCATCGTGAGTACGCCTGTCAGGGGCAGCGCCGTGAGCATGATCAGCGCCACGGCGTCCAGGCGAGGCTTGTTGATGGCGAACATCACGATCGCGGCGGCAAGCAGGCCAAGGATGACAGCAAGTTCGGACATTCCAGGATTTCTTCGCACGACCGATCGTTACGCTGCGGAGCGCCAGATTGGGTCGTCTCAGGGCTGACGGCAACCAAATTCTAGCGGCGTACGCCTCAACGGGGCGCTCGGCACGCTAATGGGACGCGAGGCTAAGCAACCCACCCTCATGGTCATTCTGGAACAGGCAATCCACTCCTGATTGCACAATCCTCTTCCCGACGAGGGACCGGAACATCACCATGAGGAGTGTTGTAACCCTTCCCGCCATCCGTTCACGTACCCTTCTGATGGACGCTCTCCCAGAGCGACCCACGTCCCGAGACTGTGTCGGCGCTCAGGGTCAACCTCCGGCCCATAGCCCCGCGAGTCCGGTGCTCGTGACATAGATGACCAGGAAATAGAACAGCACATACAGGGCATAGGTCTGACCGTTCCCGGAATAGACTCCTCGGGCCAAATCCGCTGCGGCAAGCGTGCCGTCCGCGATGCTCCGCCAGAAGACGATAGCGACAGGGGGCGATGCGAAGCCGATGATGGGGCGATAGAAGGCGAAGAACTGACGAAGATCGACGACATTCCGCTGGTCGCCAGAATATGCGAGCCAGGCGATCAGTCCGAGGACAGCCGCGATGGTGACGGCTCCAATCATGATCGGCGTCGGATTCCAGTAGCCATAGATCGTCTCCAGGGACATCCCCTCCCAGACCAGCGTCGAGGCGAATTGCGGGTCGATTGCAGCGGAAACGGGATCCATCAGCAATTTCGGGTAGAGTGAAAGAACGAGGATACCCGCGATCAGCACGAGTTGCGGAAGGAGGAGAGCCGTTGGCGCCTCCCTGACTTTCACGTGCTCACCCCTATACGGCCCAAGGAAGAGGCCGCTGACGAGACGGATCATGTAGAGGAAGCCAAGGAAGGTCGCCACGAGCCCGGCGACGGCGAGAAAGTGCCAGCCCTTCTCCGTCATGGCGCTCAACAGCAACCACTTGCCACCAAAACCCATCAGTGGCGGCAGACCCGACATCGAAATGACGGCGACGAGCACGATGGCGAATGTCATCGGCATGGTGCGGGCAAGCCCACCTGTTTCCGCGAAGCTGCGCGTACCCGTGCGCAAGGTGATCCCGGCGACCGCGAGGAAGAGAATTCCCTTCACCATCATGTGGTTCGCGACGAGATAGAGCGCGGTCACCCAACCGAGATGGCTCATCAGGGCCGTAGCGGTGATGATGTAGCCGAGCTGGCTCATGCTGGAGAGCGCGAGGAGGCATTTGAAATCGGTCTGCTGGAGCGCCATCAACGCACCGGCAATAGTCGTCAGCATGCCGAGCCAGGCCATTGCATGCGCGAGCTCCAGTCCGACCTCGGACCGGATCGCGAGGTAGGTTCCCATGAGCAGACCGAAGACCGCAACCTTGCTGATTACGCCGGAGAGCATTGCGGTGAAATCGTCGTCCGCCTCGGAATAGGCTCCGGGCAGCCAGACGTGCACGCCGATCGCACCCGCCTTGACCAGGAAGCCGGCCGCGAGGAATGCGAAAGCTACGCTGGCGTCCGGGCCGCTCGTCATCAGCGCATTCAGGCTGGTCGAGCCGCTGACCGCGGCGATACCGGCAAAACCAGCCAGCACAAGGAAGGCAGACAGCAAAGAGAACAGCAGGAAGCCCAGAACATGCGGCCCCGCACCCCGGCCCTTCGCGATCAGGAAACAGGTCGACAGGGTCACGATCTCCCAACTGAAGAAGAACTCCAGGCTCGTGGACGATCGAAGCAGCGCCTGGATCGAAAGCAGGAGGATCGCCAGCATCGGATAGTAGCCAGGGCGTTCATCAACCCTGTAGAGGCCCGCCGCGGCAATGACGAGGCTGCCGGCGAGGAGCAGGATCGCGAAGAGCCAGGCAAGGCCCTGGGCGGCTTGCGCCAGGAGACTACCGGCGACAAGGACGACAGCAAGCATCAGCAAGCCCTTTGCCCGGCCTGGCATGCGGTCGAGCGCATGGAGAACGAGGCCGGCAAGGAGCGGGACGAACATCCAGGGTGCGCCTGCTCCCGAGGCGCGCGCCGCGACATAGCCGGAGATGCACAGAAGGAGCGCGACGGCCACGATCGAAAACAACGCGGCGGCCGATGGCATGTCGGTCGGGCCGTTATCCTGCGTGCAGAGGGCGCGGGTGAACCAGCGGAACATATACGCTGCTTCCAGCAGCGAGCCGCATAGGATCAGCGCGACCCAAGGCAGCTTGGCAGCGCTGGTCAGTTGCATGACAAGTGCCCATTTGGCCCAGAATCCGGGGAATGGTGGCAGTCCGGCGATGGCCACGAGGAAGAGGGTCAGCAGCCCCGCGAGGAGCGGGCGACCGGCGAGGCCGACAGCTTGGTCGAGATCGCGCTGCCGGATCACGGCGGCGATCCAGAAGAGTCCGGCCTTGGCGAGAAGATGATTCAGGAACAGGCCACCCACCACCAGCGGAATCGATGCCACTGCGCCGACCTGATGCAGAAGCGCCAGTCCGAGGAGGAGCAGGCCCATTTGCCCGATCGACGAATAGCCGAGAAGCCGCTGGATATTGGACTGCTTCAGACCGATCAGGTTGGAGAAAAGGAACGTGGCTCCGCCCGAGACAGCGAGGATGGGGAGCTGGTCCTCAAAGAGGGGGAGCAGTTTCACGAGCGAGAAGAATACGCCAGCGGAGACACCGACGGAGATCATCGCGACGATGCCGCTCGGGGCGGTTTCATAGACGTCGAGTCCCCAGCCATTGGCGGGGAAAGGCTTCAGTTCGATGACCAAGCAGGACAGGACGAGAAGGAGCGCCGCCTCGCCGACGGGCCCCGTGACGTCGGACCGGGCGGCAACGAGCGCATCGATGCTGAGACTGCCGACGGCCAGGTAAAGCAAGCCGGTGCCGAGCAGGAAGAACGACGACGCGATGACCGTCGCCATGATGAACTTGAACGCCGCCCCCAACGCGGCCGGTGTGCGCTCGAGCCCGAGAAGTCCATAGGTCGCGATGGAGACGATCTCCAGGAAGACGAAGAGATTGAAAAGGTCCCGGGTCATCACCATGCCGTTGATGCCCATGGTGAGGCCCAGGTAGAGCAGCAGCGCCGCGTAGTTGCCGCGCAGCCGATCCCAAAGATGCAGCGCTCCAAGGATGGCCACGACATTGACGCTTGCGGCGACAAATCCCTCGGCCAGGCCAAAGCGCAGACTGATCGAGACGGGCGGCAACGATCCTGCCGTGAGGACATCGATGGGCGGCTCGCCAGCGAGAATGCGCAGCAGCGAAACGCCGCTGATGACCCCAATTCCGACGAGTGCGACGAAGAAGCCGGCGGAC
This sequence comes from Microvirga tunisiensis, assembly GCF_009296175.1. Classification (GTDB taxonomy): domain Bacteria; phylum Pseudomonadota; class Alphaproteobacteria; order Rhizobiales; family Beijerinckiaceae; genus Microvirga; species Microvirga tunisiensis. The sequence goes on from NZ_VOSK01000018.1 coordinate 17,449, forward strand.
AGCCAGGCGTTGCCGATCCGGACGAGCAGCGGAATGACGAATCCGCCACCCAGACCGAGAAGGAAGATGTTGAGCGGATGGAACAGGCTCGCTACCATTTCGACTCCGTGAACGCACCGATGTCGAAGGTCTTCCTGGCCGAATGGAGACGGACCGCATAAGCGAGCATGATGGCCGTCACCGCGAAGCCGATGACGATGGCCGTCACCACCAACGCGGAAGGGATGGGGTCGATCGCACGTCCTGCCTCGGCCGGGCCGAGCGCACGGTCGATGATCGGTGCCGTGCCGCCGGTCACATAGCCGGTTGCAACGATGACGATATGGAGTCCGGTGCCGAACAGGGTGAACCCGATGATGATGCGAAGCAGATGGCGATGGATCAGGATGCCGCAGAGGCCGATCAGGACGAGCCCGAAGCCCGTGATCAGCAGGATGGAGGACACCGGTAGGATCGTTGCCATGGACTCGATCGCTCAACTTCGGAAGCGGTTGATGATGACACTGAGCTCTGCCCCGACCTTGATGCCGAGCAGCGCCGAGACCAACGGAATGGCGCCGGCGCTGATGAGGGTCCCGGCTTCGCCGAGCGGCAGGAACCGCGGGTCGAGGAAGCCACCGGCTAGGATCAGTCCGAGAATGCCCATCCCAACATACAACATGCCGGCAAGGGACTCGATCATGCTAAGCGCCGCGGCGTTGAGCCGTGCGGCCGGGTCAGCCAGAAGCAACAGCATGACTCCGGAGGCGACGATGGCGCCGCCTTGAAACCCGCCTCCGGCGGACAGGTGACCGTTGACGATGACATAGGCGCCGAACGTCAGGATCACGGGCAGCAACACCCGGGAGCCGGTCATCACGATCTCGCTGGCGGGCCTGCGCTGGGGTGCCTTTGCTTCCCCGAGGTCGGCTTCGTCCTTCCTGAGAAGCAGGCCGACACTGGCCGCCACCATGAAAAGCACGGCAACCTCGCCCAGCGTATCGAAGCCGCGATAGGCGATGAGGATTCCGGTGACGATATTCGAGACCCCGAGTTCGAGCGGGGCCTGCAACACGTAGTGTTCCGCAAGCGGGCGAAGGGCCGACCGTTCCGTATAGCCTCCGGCCAATCGGACGAAGATCAGTGCGAACAGGGTGACGGCGAAGAGGGCGCCGACGCGATGGATCATGGTGCTCCCTCCGCATCGCCGGTCTTCCCGTCGTCCGCGAGCGCGTCCGTCACGGTTGCCGGCGTCATCGGCGTGCGGATCCGATGCGCGGCGCGCGACAGTGCGTGGGAGGAAACGGGATTCGTCATCAGGACGAAAAAGATGACAAGGGCCAATTTGGGGATCCATCCCGGATGGTAGAAGGCAAGACCGACCACGATCAGTATGTTGCCCAGGGTCGTCGCCTTGGTGCCGGCCTGGATGCGGGTGAAGGAATCCGGCATGCGCACGAGGCCGAGGCCGGCTGAGAACAGGAACACGGCGCCAGACAGGATCAACAGGCTTCCGATCAGCTCGATCATGGTTCATGTTCCCCGTGGCCGGCATGGCGGAGGGCATAGATGAAGATGAAGGTCGTGAGGCCCGATCCGATCGCCGCCTCCGCCATCGCCACGTCCGGAGCCGCAAGCAGCAGGAACGACACGGACGCGAACAGGCCGGCCAGGCCCGAGCTCACCATCGCGGCGATGAGGTTGTTCAGGCACACCGCGAGAAGCCCGCTGACGAGAATGCCGGCACAGACCACCAGGATGAGAAGCTGGAGCATGCGCTAGAGTCCCTTTTCCAAAAAGCGTGCGATCGCCAGCACCGCCAGGAAGCTCAGCAATCCATAGACGAGAGCGACATCGATATAGACGAAGCGTCCCGAAACATGGGCATAGAGAACGATGAGCGAGATCGAGATGATCGTCAGCATGTCGATCGCGACGATCCGGTCGATCGTTGTCGGCCCGAGTACCAGCCGGATGACGCCAAGTGATATGGCGCCGAAGATGAGGGCAGCCGCGACCTGGACGATGGATTCAGCCAAAGACGTGCTCCAGATGCCTTTCGAACGGTCTGACGATCGCGTCTGTCGTCGCGTCGGCGTCGATGCCGTCGATATCGAGCAGGTGGATGAAGAGCGTGTCGCCCCTCAATTCCATCACGAGCGAGCCCGGCGTCAGCGCGATCGTATTGGCAAGTGCCAGTCGGCCGATCGGCGATTTGAGGCGGGTGCGGACCTTGACGATGCCCGGCTTGATATCGATCCGCGGCGCATAGACGTAGCGCATCATGGCGATGTTGGCCTTGACGAGCTCGACGAGGAACGTCGCGCCGTAGAGTGAGAAGTGGAGAAGCCCGTCGGGAGTCCAGCGAATCCGGTTCCAGGTGCCGCCGGAGGCCGCGAGAATCCAGGCGATGGGCAGCGTGATCGCTGCGCCGAGGAGCACGACGACGGTCGCCACCGTGGAATTGGCAACCATCCAGACGACAAAAAGCACGGCCCAGAGGCTGATCAGTCCATGTGACCAAGAAGGTATGCCGGCGGCATTGTCGTCCAAATCTGCTTGACCCATTTGCGACCATGCCTCTCATGGTATCCAATTTGCAGTCAGATCGCGCTCGTCCGTTCGAATTGTGCGTGGCGGCTTTATGCGCCACCGATCAGAACCGCCAGATCAGCGGCACCAGGAAGACCGATACGACGAAGAACCAGATCAGCAGCGGCAATCCCAGCTTCCAGTAATCGCCAAACGCGTACCCTCCCGGTCCCATGACCATCAGGTTCGTCGGCGTTGCAATGGGGGTCAGGAAGGCCCCGGCCGCGGCCACTGCGATGCTCATGAGCACGGGGCGGGGCGAGATCCCCATGCTGGTCGCGGCCGCCATGCCGATGGGAATGACGATCAGTGCAGTCGCGGTGTTGCTGATCAACTGGCCCATGACGGCGGTGAGCACGAAAAGGCCGGCAAGCAGGGCAACGGGCCCGACGTCGCCGACGAGCCCGACCAGGCCTTCGGCCATGAGTTCGTCGGCTCCGGTTTCCACCATCGCCGTCGACAGCGGCATCAGAGCACCGACGAGGATCACCGTCGTCCAGTCGATGGCGCGGTAGGATTGCTCGACGGTCAGGATCCGCGAAAGGATGATGGCCCCGGCGGCGAGCAGGCCGGCGACGGCAGGCGGCACGAAGCCGGTCGCGAGCAGGATGACCATGCCGGCCAGGACGGCAATCGTCTGGTAGGCTCCCGGCCCCAGGGGCACGGCTTGGCGCCGTACCAGTTCGGGCGAGTTGACCACCAGGACATCCGGATCGCTGAGATGAAGATCGAGAGCCTTCCAGGTCCCCTGAAGCAGCATGGTATCGCCAGGTCGCAACGCGACGCCGCCACTGCCGGCCTTCGAGTTGACGGCGTCGGTCGGAGACCCGGCCCGCTGCACCGCGAGAACGATGAGGTCTCCGCTGTCGGTGACCATGCCCGGGAACATGGTCTGGCCGATTAGGCCCGAGCGCGGCGGGATCACCACCTCGGCTAGACCGGATCGGCGGTTGAACAGGGTCTCCTCGCCCTGGTCCGACGCCGTGTCCTCGCGGAACGACAGATGCATCCGCTTGGCGAGTGCGGCGGCGGCTTCCGCCGTCCCCCGCACGAGCATGTGATCGCCATCTCCCACGGGCCGGCGCAGCGGGGCGGCACTGTCGCCGTCCTGGACGGCCACGAGCTGCATGCCGGGAAAGGCCGAGAGGTCGATGTCGGATGGTGAAAGACCGACATAGGGAGAGGTGGCACGCACGCGCAGTTGGAAGATGCCGTCAGCCAGCCCGTATTGCTCCACCAGCGTCCTGGCATGACGGCTGAGGTCCGCCGGCATCTTGGCGCCGTTGCGCTGGGGCAGGAGGCGCTCGCCGAACAGAACGATGATGGCCATCGTGCCGGCAAGCAAGGGAATGCCGACGAGTGCGAACTCGAAGAAGCCGAACCCGCCGACTCCAGCCTCAAACCCTGCCTCGGAGACGAGGACGTTCACGGGCGTGCCGGTGAGGGCGAGCATCGATCCCGCATGGGCGGAGAAGACGAGTGGCATCAGGAGCTGCGAGGACTTGCGCTTGAGACGAACCGCCATGACGACAACGACCGGCAGGAGAGCGGCGACCGCGCCGTTGACGCTGATCAGGGCGGTCAGCACGGCCACGAGGCTCATGGTGAGAAGGAGGAGGCGCGTCCGGCTCTCCTGTCCGGCGCCCCGGATCAGCAGTTGACCGGCCCAGGCCGTGACGCCGGTCGTCTCAAGCCCCGCGCTCACGACGAAAAGGCAGGCGATGAAGATGACGGCAGGATCGCCGAACCCGCCCAGCGCCTGCCCCAGAGTGAGAACCTGCGTCGCCCACAGCGCCAACGCTGTCGCCATCGCGACGACAACGACCGGCAGCTTGTTCCAAATGAACAGGACGACAGTGACTGCGATGATGGCGGCGATATAAGTGATCGGGCTCAATCGCTCGTCTCCTCGTCAACCCGACATTTGCGGAGTGCGCGATGGGTTAGGGTGCCAGGCATGTGGCGCCCTTGTGCTCCCGAATCGACTATGTCGCCCCCTCCGCCCACCTAGTCCTCGATCGTGGCCAACAGCAGCGCGAGGCGGCACCCCGTCGCGAATTCCGGTAGGTTCACGTATTCCTTGATGGTGTGAATCTCCGCCTGGCCTGCGCCGATGGTGACCGTGGGGACACCGTGCTTGTCGAGCCAATTGGCATCGAGGCCGCCATTCGAGAACAGGTAATTGGGCTTGAGACCGAGCATGGTCATGGCTCTGGTGGCACGCTGCACCACGGGCGAGCCCTCATCCAGATTGAACGGTGGGTAGGAAGGAATGTGCGTGAAGGACATCACGGCCATCTCGCCCTCATGATCCTTCACCTCGTTGCGTGCCTTCTGAAACGCGTTTTCGAATCCCTTCGCGATCGCCGTGGCGAAGGCCGATGTCGGACTTCTTGCCTCTCCCTTGATGGAAACGTAGTCGGTCACGACGTTCGTTGCGTCTCCCGCGGCCTTGCCATCCTTGCCGCCGAAGATCCCGACATTGCTCGTGCCCCGGCCGTCGGGCTTCACGACCTTGCCGAACCACCCTTCGCGCTTCGCCTCGGCGAGGGCGACCGCGCCGACGAGCGTCGCCGAGATGCCCCTCTCGGGCGCCACACCCGCATGCGAGGCCTTGCCCCTGATCTCAACGTCCCAGTTCTCCTGGCCGACCGCACCGACGATCAAGTCGTTCGGGTCCTGGCCATCGACGTTGATGCACATCACCGCGCCGCCGAGATCGGCCGGATCGAGTTCGCGCGCGCCGTGCAGGCCGCTTTCCTCGCGAACGGTGAAGAGCAGCGTGATCGGAGGATGCGGCAGGTTGTGCTTCAGGAGCGTCTCCGCAAGGACGACGAGAATGGCGCATCCGGTGCGGTTGTCTCCGCCGAGAGCCGTCGTGCCGTCCGAGACGATGCGGTCGCCCTCGCGCCGAGGCTTGGCGCCGGCACAGAGCGGCACCGTGTCGAGATGGGTGGAGAACAGCAGCCGCGGCCCGGGTCGCGTTCCAGGCAGATCGACGATGAGGTTGCCGGTTTCCGTCGGGACGGGGATGCGCTTGTTCACTTCGTCAAAGCGGATCGCGGAGGCCGGTACGCCCGCCTTCTGGAGCGCGTCCGAGACGGCGGCCGCGATTGCCGCCTCCTGTCCGGTGACGCCCTCGACCGACAGGAACCGCATCAGGTGATCTTCCGCGGCGGCGACATCGATGGAAGTTGCAGAGCTGTTCATCGTCTCATTCCATTGCTTGAGGTTGCCTCACGACGGCGTCGGTCAGACGGACATCGGCGTTGGCTCAAATTCCCCAGGGAAGTCCGAGCATCTGCCAGATGGCGAAGAGAGCGGTCCAGAGAATGAACATCCACACGACATAGGGAAGCATCAGCGACACGATGGTGCCGACGCCCGCCGACCGATCGTATCTCTGCGCGAACCCGACAACGAGGGCGAAATAGGCGTTCAAGGGCGTGATCGCATTCATCGGCGAGTCGCCGACGCGATAGGCGGCCAACACCGCCTCCGGCTCGACCCCGAGCTTCATGAGCAACGGCACGAAGACGGGCGCGAAGATCGCCCATTTGGCGATGGCGCCGGTCAGCAGCAGGTCGATGATGGCGACAACGACGATGAAGCCAAGCAGCAGCGGCAGCGCTCCGATATTGGCTGCCTGGAGAGCACCCGACAGGCTGAGCGCCATCACCGTCCCCATGTTGGTGTAGGTGAAATAGGCGACGAACTGGCTCAGAACGAAGAACAAAAAGATCGTGCCGCCGAGACTTTTGATCGATTTCTCGATCGCCGCGATCACCTCGGGCAGCGTCCTGAGAGTGCCGGCACCGATGCCGTAGGCCCATCCCGTGACGAGGAACATCAGCATGATCAGCGCGATCAGCCCGTTCATGAAGGGCGAGTTGCCGATGAGCTCTCCGGTCTCGGGATTGCGCAACGGTGCAAACGAGGGAAGGGTCAGGAGGCAGAAGATTGCAAGCAGCCCGAGCAGTCCAAAGCCGGCGAACCGCAGGCCGCGGGACTCCTGCTCCGAGAGTTCGGCGCCCTGCTCCGTCGTGGTTCCTTCCGCCGCCAGATTCGGATCGTATGTTCCCAGGCGGGGCGCGATCATGCGGTCGGTGATGAAGGCGACGACGACGGTGAGGAACAGCACCGAGGCGAACGAGAACCAGACATTCGAGGCGAGGCCGATGGACCGGTTGGGATCGACGAGATGAGCCGCGTCATTGGTGAATTCGACGAGCACGGCGTCGAGCGGCTTGATCAGCATGTTGACGGTAAAGGCCCCGGCAACGGCAGCGAAACCAAGCGCGAGGCCGGCCAGTGGATGCCGTCCAACAGCCAGATAGGCGATGCCCGCAAGCGGGATCAGGACCAGGTAGCCGGCATCGGCCGCGATGCTGGCGAGGATGCCGACGAAGGACAGGATATAAGTCAGCGCCCAATTCGGCGACACGATGACGAGCTTCCGGATCAGTGCGGTGACCAGGCCGGACTCCTCCGCCACTCCGGCGCCGATCATCGCCGCAATCATGAGCCCGACCGCAGTGAAGCCCATGAAGTTCGGGATCAGCGACGCGTACAGGAAGCGGATGCCGTCCGTGTTCAGCAGACTGCGGATCTCCGTGGTGGCGGTCTCGACCTGGTGCGTGTCCGGGTTGATGCGTTCGAAGGAGACGGCGGCTCCGAACAGGCTGAGCACGGCCGAGAGCACGATGACGATGGCGATGAGGATCAGGAAGATGACCACGGGATGGGGAACCATGTTCCCCACCCGTTCGACGCCGTCGAGAAACCGCTGCATGATGGTCTTGGGCTGGGTGTCCAGGGACTTGGGCGCAGTTTGAATGATTGCCATCGCTCTAGCCTCAAGCGACATGACCGTCGCGTCTGGGACAGGCTTGCCACAGCCGCATCGACGCAACGGTGCCCAGCGGTGACCCAAGTGAGCTTAGCGCGCCCGCTCCGTAATGCATCGGCGCAGCGTCCCAGGCTTAGACGGGCCGTCCCAATTTGTGGGATGAACCTCACAACGCGAGGACTGTGATCCAAAAATGGGATGCATCGCGCAGCGTTGGGATGATGAGCTAATCTGCGCAATCGGGACTTTCTGATACCCTATACCCGGGGGCAAGCGTCACCGGTCCTGGAGGTGCATTGCGGCCATCGGCTGGGGTCCCCGCCGATTGCTGCCTCGGCGCCGGAGGAGTCGGGCGAGGCCCGCCGATGACTTGCGGAAGGCAGGATGTGGGAAATGTCTCGAGATTTCGGCGCTCGTCCTCCCTTGCAAGTCGCCGTTCCGGTCGCCTTCGTGCTCTGGTGCGCCGCATGCCAGGCCGAGGTCGAGGCGCCGGCACCGGTTCGACCCGCCCGTGTCATCGTGGTCGAGCCTGCCGCCAAGTCAGCGGATGTCGGTTTCGCGGGCCATATCGAGGCTCAGGACCAGGCATCTCTGTCGTTCCGATTGGGCGGCCGTTTGGTCGAAAGGCCTGCCCGCGTCGGAGTGTCGGTGGGCGATGGAGAGGTGGTCGCACGTCTCGACCCGGAGAACGAGCTCAACGAGCTCCGCTCCGCACGGGCGGCGCTGGCGGCGGCCCAGGGCGTCCTGGCACAGGCGGACAACCAGTACCAGAGGCAGCGTCAACTCGTCGAACGCGGCATTACCACGCGAGCCGATTTCGAGGCCGCCGAGCAGGCGCGCACGGCGGCGCAGGCACAGGTGGACGGGGCCGGGGCCCGCGTCCGGACCGCCGAGGATATCGTCGGGTTCACCACCCTGAAGGCGGATGCGCCGGGCGTGGTGACGGCAGTCGGCGCGGAGCCCGGTGAGGTGGTCGCAGCCGGTCGGATGATCGTGCAGCTCGCTCGGCGGGATGGTCGCGATGCCGTCTTCGAGATCCCGGCCGACCTGGCTCGGGCGGCAACGCCGGATGTCGAGGTCGTCGTCGGTTTGGCCAGCGATCCGAATGTCAAGGCTCACGGCCGGGTCCGGGAGATCGCTCCGCAGGCGGATCCCGTCACCCGAACGTTTGCCATCCGTGTCGGCCTCACCAATCCGCCGCAATCGTTCAGGCTCGGCACGGCCGTCTCGGGCATCCTCCGGGGGAGCGCGCAGACGGCGCTGGCGATCCCCTCCACGGCACTGGTGCGGCGGGGGCAGGACACCGGCGTATGGGCGGTCGATCCAGGGACGACCAAGGTCATCTGGCGCACCCTCGACGTGATCAGCGCCGGTCCCGCAACCGCCCTCGTCGCGAAGGGGATCGCCGTGGGCGACATCGTCGTGACCGCCGGCGCCAATCTCCTGCACGAGGGCCAATCCGTAATGCTCCCCGGAATGGAACCGCAATGACCTTCAATCTGTCGGGACTGGCCCTGAGGAACCGCTCCGTCGTGATCTATCTCATGATCGTGGCCGTGGCCGCTGGCCTCCTGGCATTCTTTCGCCTCGGCCGGAATGAGGATCCCTCCTTCGTCATCAAGACGATGGTCGTCTCCGCGGCCTGGCCCGGTGCGACCATGGAAGATACCCTGACGCAGGTCACGGAACGGCTCGAGCGTCAGCTCGAGGAAACACCCGGCCTCGACTTCCTGCGAAGCTCGACCACGCCGGGACTGACGACGATCTTCGTCAACCTGAAGCAGTCGATCCCGGGATCGGACGTGCAGGATACCTGGTATCAGGTCCGCAACCTGGTGACGGACATCCGCCACACGTTGCCGACCGGCACGCTCGGGCCGTTCTTCAATGACCGGTTCGGCGACACGTTCGGCATCATCTATGGCTTCACCTCCGATGGGTTCACCCGTCGGGAGCTACGGGACTACGTCGAGGACATCCGCTCCAGGCTCCTGCTCGTTCCCGACGTATCCAAGATCGAGATCATCGGCGCCCAGGACGAGCGGATCTTCGTCGAGTTCTCAGTGAGGGAACTGGCCAACCTGGGCATCGACCGGACGGTCCTCCTGGCGGCCTTGCAGAGCCAGAACCTCGTGCGGCCGGCGGGTGTGCTCCAGACCCGGGACGAGACCATGGCCCTGCGCGTATCCGGGGCTTTCGAGACGGAAGCCGATCTTCTCGACGTGAACTTCCCGGTGGGTGACCGCATGGTCCGGCTGGCCGATATCGCAACGGTACAGCGCGGCCCGGCCGACCCGCCGCAGCCGATGTTCCATGTCAACGGGCGGGAGGCGATCGGCCTCGGCATCGCCATGCGGGACGGCGGTGACATCCTGGCGCTCGGCGACAATGTCAGGAAGGCGATGGCGGGGATCACCGCCAACCTGCCGCTCGGCATCGAACCGCATCTGGTGGCCGACCAGGCCGTGACCGTCGATCACGCGATCGCCGACTTCATGACGTCGCTTTGGCAATCGGTTGCCATCATCCTCGTCGCAAGCTTCATCAGCCTCGGGATCCGCCCCGGCCTGGTCGTCGCCCTGTCCATTCCGCTGACACTCGCGGCCGTGCTCGCGATCATGGATGTCGTCGACATCGACATGCAGCGCATCTCGCTGGGGGCGCTGATCATCGCGCTGGCCCTGCTCGTCGACGATGCCATGACGACCACCGACGCCATGGTGACCCGCCTCGCCGCGGGCGACGAAAAGGTGAAGGCCGCGACCTATGCCTTCGAGCGGTATGCCATGGCCATGCTGGCCGGCACGCTGGTGACGATCGCCGGATTCGTCCCGATCGGCTTCGCGGCAAGCTCGGCGGGCGAGTATACGTTCTCGCTCTTTGCCGTCGTCAGCATCGCCCTGGTCATCTCCTGGCTCGTGGCGGTGGTGTTCGCGCCGGTGCTCGGCGTCGCGATGTTGTCCAAGCCGAAGACCTCTTCAGCCGACGCGCCACCCGGCCGCGCGGTCGTGCTTTTCCGGCGGCTCCTCTCCGGCGCTATCAGGGCCCGTTGGCTCACGATTGCCGTCAGCATCGGCCTATTCGGCGCCTCGCTGTTGGCTCTTCCGCTGGTGCCGCGTCAGTTCTTCCCGGCGTCCGACCGCCCGGAGCTTCTGGTCGACCTGACGATGCCCCAGAACGCTTCGATCTTCGCGAGCGAGGAACTCGTCGGTCGGTTCGACGCAGCCTTGAAGGACGATCCCGACGTCGTGCGGTGGAGCACCTACGTCGGACGCGGCGCGATCCGTTTCTATCTTCCGCTGAATGTCCAGCTCCCGAACGATTTCTTCAGCCAGGCCGTGATCGTCGCAAGGGATGTGCCCGCCCGGGAAAGGCTTCAGGTGAAGCTGGAAGCGATGTTGGCCAACGAGTTCCCGAATCTGGTCGGGCGGGTCTACCCGCTGGAGCTCGGACCTCCCGTGGGCTGGCCCTTGCAATACCGCGTGAGCGGACCGGATACCGGCGAGGTCCGCACCGTTGCCATGAAGCTGGCCCAGGTCGTTGCCTCGAACCCGCAGGCCAAGCAGGTCAATTTCGATTGGATCGAGCCATCGCGCAAGCTTCAGTTGCGGGTGGACCAGGATGAGGCGAGGCGCCTTGGCCTCAGCTCGGCGGCGCTCGCGTCCATTCTCAACACGGTCGTGTCCGGAACGGTCGTCACTCAGGTGCGTGACAGCATCTATCTCGTCAATGTCGTCGCTCGCGCAAGGGACGACGAGCGGGCCTCGATCGAGACGTTGAGGACCATGGAGGTCGCCTTGCCGGGGGGGCAATCCGTGCCGCTGTCGCAGTTCGTCACGTTCCACTACGGGCTCGATACACCCCTGGTCTGGCGCCGGGACCGGGTGCCGACGCTGACCGTCGCCGCCGATGTCGCGCCGGGAATCCTTCCCGAAACGGCCGTCTCCGCCCTGACCCCGAAGATCGATGAACTGCGGCGGACCCTGCCGCCCTCATACCGGATCGATGTCGGCGGAACCGTCGAGGAGAGCGCGAAGTCGCAGGCGTCGGTGATTGCGGTGGTTCCCCTGATGCTCCTGATCATGTTGACGGTCCTCATGGCGCAGTTGCGCAGCTTCAAGCTGCTTGGCCTGGTCCTCTGCATCGCCCCCCTTGGCCTCATCGGGGTCGTCGGGGCGCTCCTGATATCGGGCAAGCCCCTTGGCTTCGTGGCGCTGCTCGGCGTTCTCGCCCTAATCGGCATCATCACGAAGAATGCCGTGATCCTGATCGGGCAGATCGAGGCGGAGAGATCCGGCGGCAAGGGCGTCGTGGAGGCCGCGCTCGACGCAAGCACGACGCGGTTCCGTCCAATCATGCTGACGGCGATCTCTACCGTTCTCGGCATGATCCCGATCGCACCGACGGTCTTCTGGGGCCCGATGGCCTATGCGATCATGGGTGGGCTCCTGGTCGCCACGGTCCTCACCCTGATCCTGCTGCCCACGCTCTATGTCACCGTGTTCGACAGGCGTTCGTCCGCCGCTGGCACCGTCGACGCCGTTCCGGCGGTTGCGGGAGCGTCCCGATCATGACCGATATGACCGCCCTGACGTCACGATTGACTGCATGGGTCCGACCGGGGCCGGCGATGACCGCCGTCATCCTTTCCGGACTGGCTGCATGCGGCCAAAGCGAACCATCTCCGCCGGATATGGGTCGCCCGGTCGATGTCGTCTCGGTGGAGGCGAGCAAGCTGGCAAACGATATCCAACTGTCGGGCGAGATCCAGGCAGAAAACAACGTCGCGCTTGCTTTCCGCATCGGTGGCCGCGTCGTGGAGCGACCCGTGAACGTCGGCAACCGGATTTCGACCGGGCAAATCGTTGCCCGGCTCGACCCGCAAACCGAACAGAATGCCCTCACGGCCGCGAAGGCAACCTTATCGGCCGCGCGAGGCGAGGTGAGCACGACCCGCAGTGCCTTTGACCGTCAGGAACAGCTCATGGCGCAGGGTTTCACGACCCGGCCGCGCTTCGACCAGGCCTTGCAGGCGAGGAACACCGCCGAATCCAGCCTCGAGGACGCCGAGGCGCAAGTCGAACTGGCGCGTGATCGCCTCGGCTTCACAGAGCTTCGATCCAGCACCGCCGGCGTCGTGACGGCTCGAAGCGCCGAGCCCGGTGAAGTCGTGCAGCCGGGCCAGGCCATCGTGCGACTGGCCCGCGACGATGGACGCGATGCCGTATTCAACGTGCCCGCGCGTTTCCTCGAGCGGCAGGACGAGGATCCAGTCATCCGCGTCGCCCTCGCCGATGACCGCTCCGTCGTCGCCGTCGGGCGCGTACGCGAGATCGCGGCGCAGGCGGACCCCGTGACCCGCACGTTCCAGGTCCGGGTCAGCCTGCAAAATCCTCCGGAAGCGATGCGGCTGGGATCGACCGTCATCGGGACGATCGAACTGCTCTCTCCGGCGGTCATCGCGGTTCCGGCGAGTGCTCTCACCAGGGCCGGGCAATCGCCGGCACTCTGGATCGTCGATCCCGCGACGTCCACCGTTTCGCTGCGAACCGTCGACATCCTGCGCTTTGATTCCGACAGGGCCATCATCTCGCACGGGCTCGACCCGGACGATGTCGTCGTCACCGGCGGTGTCCAGGCCCTTCACCCGGGCCAGCGGGTGGCTCCCATCAGGACGCGGCCGACGACTGCCCGTGAACAGAGGGCTGGCGCAATGTCCCGCTTCAAATGAGGCGGCAGCGTGGTCCGCCCTGAAGACAGGGGCAGCGCCCACCTTGCCCCGGACCGATGGTGTGGATGTGATGATGACGATCGTTAAGCCTGCACATGTCACCCGGACCCATCGCACGCTCAAGGCATGCTCTCGACATCATGTCGATGGTCAGGTGTCTCGAGAGGATGATGGGCGGAAACCATCTCCCTGAATTCCGAGGGACTGCTGCCGTATCTCAGCTTGAACGCCCTGCTGAAGGTCGAGTGTTCGAGGAACCCGACCTCACCGGCCAGCGCCCTAATCGAAATCCTGTCCCCGATGTCGGCGAGGCGTTGCCTGGCCGCGTCGAGGCGCTCGTCCTGGATAAACCGTGCGACGCCGCCAACCCCCTCGAAAATACGGTAAAGCTTGGATCGTGACATCGCGACAAGCCGCCTGAACGCCTCCGGATCGAAATCCGGCGAGCTCATGTTCCGTCTGACGACGCAGCGGAGACGCTCGCGAAGTGCCGTGGCTCTCGACGTGTCGGTCCGTGCGGGATTGCCCGGCGCGGGAACGAGGCAGCTCTGAACCAGGGTGCAGGTCACCGCCCCCAGCATCGGCCAGTGCGCCTTCGGGATCGAGGGCAGCACACGGGCCAACGAGAGGAGATGGTCCGCAAGAAAGGCACCTTGCCACGAATTCAGGGCCACCATGTGTTCCCTGCCTGGCGACAGCACCGGTTTCCCGAGCACGGTACGCGGAAGGAATGCGGTCAAGAGCTGCTCGGAGGCCTCCTCGTCGAGTGAGGCGACCAGGATCCGGCAATTCATGTCAGGTGGCGATCCATGCTGCAAGTACGCTGACGCGACGGACCGAATATGGCCTCCGCGGGACCCGTCATCAGCCCGGACAGTGCCGCGGCGGTGGATCCTTCCCGATCTCCGGACCAGTGAAATCCGTTCCAGCCGGATGACGCCCAGGTCCCAGGATCGAGAATCGAGTTTCTTCACGCGCGCCTCGCGGTCGAGGGAGGCAATGTCCTTATCGAAGAATGCCGATGCCTGTCGAACCATGATCTCCCGGACAGCTCCGGGCTGGGGCGGCATGGATCGGGCCATTGCGGAAACGGGATTGCTCCTCGACGGCACTTCAGCCATGGAACGTACTCCTCGAAGGGAAGATGGCCCGCCTTGGTGACCCTCAGGTTATCCCTCGCAGGCAACGGGTCCATCGGGGTTAACCCTGGGGCGGACCGGGAATTGGCCTGAGGCCGCGCCTAAAGATCCTTCCCGGTGCGGAGAATGGCGGGCTCCAACGGTTATGCGGTAACGTGCTCAATCCTGTCTCGGGACATCGTGTCTGTCGCGGTCGGGGACGCGGGCCCCGCAGAAGCTCACGCCACCAAGTCCCTTCCACCCGCGTACCCGATGTCGGCTCCCGCTCCGTCCCGGCGGGTTGCGCAAAGCCCGCCAGGTACCGCTCCCAGGCGATCGACCTCACCGTGCGATCAGCGGCAGCGGAGATTGCCCCATCGGTCGCGGAAGGTCCCATAGGGGCAGCGGCTCCGCGGGGCTGTCGCGCTGCCGACGATGGCCCCGCCGGCCGCACCGATAGCCCCTCCGGCCAGGGCCCCTCCGGCCCGGCCCGTCGCCGCTCCACCGATCGCGGCCCCCGCAAGGCCGCCAATGGCGGCGCCGCCCACCGCCCGCTCGCCGGGAGTTTCGCAAGCTGCGACGGAGAGCGTGAGCGCCGCGGCGGCGATGGCTGTCGTGATCTTCCTCATCGGACCTTCCCTTCCGGGCTGTTGATCGCGAACCCGCCATGGGCCGCGGACGACGACAGGTTCCGCCATCGCCTCGTGTTCGGATATTGGGGGAAACCCTGAAATTCTCGGGAGAGAGGCCCTAATCGGGTCGGGCGCAAACATCCCCTGGCGGTCCGGTCGCAGGTCCTTGGGGCGGACCTGCGACCGTGGTGAAAGCGGCGGTTCGGCGAAGGCGGTTTTTGCACACGTTCTCGGGACAATTCCGGTCCCGGTTCGGGGTTTTGCCCGATGGACGTGCCTCCAGCAGGCGATACTCTCACCGTTCGCAACGGCCTCTCGCTGCGCTTGGGAGGACATCATGGCTGAACTGGTGATCGTCGGGTTCGATAACCCGACCCAGGAAGCCAAGCTCCAGGCCGCCCTCTCGCGGGCGCACCCGCCGAGCCCGAGCGAGGGTGTGGAAGCTGCGGGCACGATGGCCGCTCATCCGGCCTGACGCATTGAAGACAGCGGGAGAGATTGAGATGCTGTCACGACGCTCCCTTCTGGCCGGATTGCTCGGTGCGGTGCTAGCCATCCCGCTCGGCACGGTCGCATCGACGGACGCCGAAGCCCAGCCGCGGCCCGAACGTCGTCCTCAGAGGCCACGGCCCGGCCGACGTCCGCCCGCGCCACGCCGGCGGGTCGAGCGCCGTCCGCGGCCACGGCCTGGGTTCATCTGGGTGCCGGGCCGTTGGGTCTGGAATGCCCGCCGCGGACGCTGGGTCTGGGTGTCGGGCCACTGGGTCCGTCGCAGGGGCCGCTGGTAGGCGGCAGCGGCAGCACACCGTCGCGGGAGACGCGAGAGGAGGCTGATCATGGAGCTGCTAAACCCGTTCGTGAACCCCGGAACCTCCTACATCTCCACCGGGCGGCTGCCGTCCGGGGAGGCCGTCAAACGGCTCGTGATGGAAGCCCATGAACGGTTCCGGTCCGTCGACCAAGGACAGGTCTCGCAGGTCTACCCGGCGCTCGCCCGCGTGCCGGGTGACCTGTTCGGCATCTGCGTCGTGGGAACCGATGGCAGCGTCTTCCAGGTCGGGGACGCCGAACATGCGTTCACCGTCATGAGCGTCTCCAAGCCATTCGTGTTCGCGCTGGTCTGTAACCTGATCGGCGCGACGGGAGCGCGCGAGCGGCTCGGCGTGAACGCCACGGGCCATGCCTTCAATTCGCTTGCCGGCATCGAGCGCAATGCCGACGGGCGGACCAACCCGATGGTGAATGCGGGCGCCATCGCAACCACGAGCCTGGCGCCCGGCGGGAACACGGATGCCAAGTGGCGCTTCATCCACGAGGGGCTTTCGCGGTTTGCCGGACGCGAGCTGGCGCTGAACGAGGAGGTCTATGCCTCGGCATCGGAGACGAACTTCCGCAACCGCAGCATCGCCTGGATGCTCGAGAGCGTCGGCCGAATCTACTGCGATCCCGCCGAGGCGGTCGATCTCTACACAAGGCAATGCTCGCTGAACGTCAGCGCGAAGGATCTTGCGGTCATGGGTGCGACGCTCGCTGATGGCGGCTTCAATCCGGTCACCCGGGAGCAGGTCGTTCATCCGGACGTCTGCCACTACGCGCTCGCCGTCATGCTGACCGCTGGGCTGTACGAGACCTCGGGTGACTGGCTCTACGAGATCGGCCTGCCGGGCAAGAGCGGCATCGGCGGCGGCATCGTCACGGTGTCGCCGGGCAAGGGCGGACTGGGCACCTTCGCGCCACCGCTCGATAAGGCCGGCAACAGCGTCAGGGGGCAACTGGCGGCGCAGTTCCTGTCGCAGTGCCTCGGTCTCGACCTGCTCGTCTCGACGCCGGAGACATAACGAGGTGCTGCCATTTCGCCAAACACCATCGGGCCGCTCACCCCGGGCGACACCCATGACAGGTGCGACGACCCTCAATCACGTCCAGGCGGAGGAAAAGGCGTCGTGGATCCTCATGATCGCCATCGCGTTTGGCCAGGCGATCGGCGTCGCGGTTCTGGGCGGCTGCCTCTTCGTTGCCTGGAGGCTGTCCGAGAGCGCCGGAGGACCATTCGGCCGCGTGCTCCAGGAGCGCTTCGTCATCGTCGGCTGGGTCGTGATCTGGCGGCCCGCCGAGATGGTCGTCTACGACTGGCTGCCCATGCTCCGTCGCCGGACCCTCTACCGGCGCCTGGCGGCAGCAAAGGTTGTGGTGAACCGATCGTGAGAATGAGCGTCAGCCGACCGTCCTGGCTGGGGCGGATCGGGTTAGGTCTGATTGTGACGGGCCTGCCGATATTTGAACACGGCAGAGGCCAAACATCAGGGCGAACAGAAAGGTCGGCCCGTGCAGAGCGACAGATTTCGGCCCTTCCTGCCGGCCGAGGAGGAGATCGTTTCCCGGCTCCTCAGCGGCGATCTCGATCGTCTGGGCGACGGCTCGCGTCCGGAAGCGGATGATCCGTCACGGGCCGTCCGCGCAGCGTTCCTGCGCTTCCTCCTCCTGGGCGGCGAGGAAGGCTATCGGCCCCATGAGAAAGGGGTTCGGCTGAGCGGGGCCTACATCAGGGGTGTCCTCGACCTCGAGGCATGCCGTGTGTTCCGCGACATCGGGTTGAAGGACTGCCGCTTCGACGCCGCTCCCGTTCTGAGGTCGGCCGTGATCGATCGCCTGTTCCTGGATGGATCCTTCCTCCCCGGAATCGATGCAGAGCGGCT
The DNA here is from genome assembly GCF_009296175.1 of Microvirga tunisiensis. GTDB lineage: Bacteria > Pseudomonadota > Alphaproteobacteria > Rhizobiales > Beijerinckiaceae > Microvirga > Microvirga tunisiensis. The sequence goes on from NZ_VOSK01000018.1 coordinate 35,046, forward strand.
CGAGGCCCGGGGCGGGCTTTACCTGCGCGGGGCCCACGTCAGCGGGGAGATCCGCCTCGCCGACGCGCGCCTGGGCGGCAACCTCGCGTGCGATGGGGCTACCATTCACGCGATCGGAGGCATCGCGCTCAATGCCAGAAGCCTCGAGGTGCGCAACATCTACCTGCGGGGCGCCGATATCAGGGGCGGCATCAACGTGTCGGGCGCGCAACTCGCAGCCGACTTCGATTGCGCCGGGCTCGTCGTCTACCGTCCGGACAAGGTCGCGATCGGTGCCGACGCCATCAAGGCGGGTGGCAGCGTCATCCTGCGCGCCGCCGCCGTCGAGGGCGAGGTGCGGCTGCTGGGATCCCACATCGGAGGAGACCTGGACTGCACCGGCGCGGCCTTCGTCAATCCCGGTCACAATGCGCTCCAGTTGAGCCGCACCTTGATCGAAGGCGCCTTCTTCCTGCGCAACGGTGCCGAGGTCAAGGGTCTCCTGGACATGCAGGGAGCCTCGATCGACACGGTCCATGATGAATTCGCGTGTTGGCCCGGCAAGGGCGATGTCCGGTTGAACCGCTGCCGCTACGGGGCCTTCATCGACGGGCCGGTCGATGCAGCGGGCCGTCTCGCTTGGCTCTCATTGCAGACACCGGAGCGCTGGGGCGAGGACTTCTGGCCGCAGCCCTTCGAGCATCTCGCGACGGTCTTTCGCGAGATGGGACACGATGAGGATGCGCGCGCCGTGCTCATTGCGAAGGAGCGCCTGCAAAGGCGGGCACGTCGGAAGCGGGCGCGGTCCCGCCTGTGGCGGGGGATGATCGCCATCAAGGACGGCGTTCTGGAGGTCACCGTCGCCTACGGGCGCCAGCCGCTTTTGGCCTTCGTGTGGCTCACGCTCTTCTGGCTTTTCGGCGTCATCATCTTCGGATACGCGGAGCTACAGGACGCCTTCAAGCCGAACAGCCCCGTGGTCCTGCGCTCGCCCGAGTGGACACTGTGCGGGGTCGGCAAGTCCGAGCAGCGATTTCTCGCATCGACGCAACAGTCCGTGAGCGGTCGTGCCGAGGCGGGCCAAACGCAGCTTGCGTGTTTCCGCGAGCAGTGGGAGGCGTCGAGCTACCCCCGCTTCAATGCCTGGATGTATTCCATGGACACGCTGCTGCCGGTGCTCGAGATGGATCAGAAGGCGTATTGGCGGCCGGATCCATCGAAGCGTTGGGGCACGTCCGCCCTGACCTACTTCTATTTCCAGTCCGTCGTGGGGTGGGCGCTGAGCCTGCTGGCCGTTGCCGGGTTTTCCGGCCTCGTGAAGTCGCAATGATGGGAGCCAGCGTCTTGGCGACGAGGTCCATCATCCCCCGGCTGTCGGGACCATGGTCGACAATGTCGCCGAGGAAGATGACGCGAGGCTCGCGCCCACGCCGCGCTCGCCGACCTTCCACCGCGGACGGGGCTGCCGGCCTGGGGAAACATCCCGGGTCGCACCCATTGATACCACGTCTGGATTCCCCTTCCGGCCAACGATCCGACAGATCTATGGATTCGTGGAAACGCAGCCGACCAGATCATCAGGGGCGAGTTCACCCCGCCGGTGGCAGGGAGGGAGTTCCCGAACCCCGATACCTACGATTTCACCATCCTGCCCATCAAACGAGGATTCCTTAGAAGCCCAGGGAACCAGATGGCCCTTATGTGGAGCGGTGCCTGCAGGAGATTCCCGAGGCTGCGTTTCTCCTCGCGCTTGCCGACAGCCGCGAGGAGGTGGGTGGGAACCGCCTGCGGAACCAGTAGACGCCGGTCTTGGGATGCTTCCAGGGACGTGCCATTGCAAGGATCATGTGTACCACTCGGGCGGCATGAAACCTATGTGGAGCCTGGATTTAAGGTGAATGCTTGATTTTGAGCAGGAGTGGCGGAGAGGGGGAGATTCGAACTCCCGATACGGTTGCCCGTATGCCGCATTTCGAGTGCGGTGCATTCAACCACTCTGCCACCTCTCCGGGGTGCGAAGGACCTTGGTCCCGCTGGTTGAGGCGGGGTGGATATCACGGGCTTGGCGGGTCTTCAAGCACCAAAAATCAGGTTTTTGATTGACAAAGGCGAGGGCAGTCCGTAGGTAGGCCTCCTCTATGAGCGGGTACGAGTGCCTGCCCATATCCATGCGGCAGCTCAGTCTGCCGTGAACCGAAGCCGGAACTGCCAAAAAGCCAATCCGGTGGGGACTTTCCCCGCTGAGAATTGGGTTTGAACACGAGGATCAAGATGTTCGCAGTGATCAAGACCGGCGGCAAGCAATATCGCGTTGCCGCCAACGACGTCATCACCGTCGCCACGCTCGCAGGTGAGCCAGGCGCTGCCGTTACATTCGACCAGGTTCTCATGGTCACGAACGACGGCTCGACCCAGGTGGGCGCCCCCCTCGTGGAGGGCGTGACTGTGGCAGGCGAGGTGGTGGAACATACCCGCGGCGAGAAGGTCATCTCCTTCAAGAAGCGCCGTCGCCAGAATTCGCGCCGCAAGCGCGGGCATCGCCAGGACTATACCGTGGTGCGGATCACCGAGATCCTCTCCGCGGGCGCGAAGCCCAAGAAGGCTGCGGCTAAGAAGACCACCAAGGCTGCGGCTGACGAAGCTGCGCCGGCCACCGCTGAATAAGCGTTCGGCAACTGACAGGAACACGGGAGTAACCCATGGCTCACAAAAAAGCAGGCGGTTCGTCTCGCAACGGCCGTGACTCGGCAGGCCGTCGTCTGGGCGTCAAGAGATTCGGCGATCAGCAGGTTGTCGCCGGCAACATCATTATTCGTCAGCGCGGCACGAAATGGCATGCCGGCGCCAATGTCGGCATGGGCAAAGACCACACCCTCTTTGCCACGGCCGATGGCCGAGTCCGATTCCTGACGCGTCAAGGCCGAGCTTTTGTATCGGTCGTACCGGCTCAAGAGGCCGCAGAGTAAACGGCGAGAGCGAAACGAAGGAGCTCCCGCCGGCATCACACCGACCCGGCGGATCTAAAGCTCCAATCAGGCCCAAAAGGCCAAGCTCAGATCCGAAATCGACAGGGGAGGTGGGATGTCCACCTCCCCTTCGTCATTTCTCGGGCCCAAGGGGGGCCCAACGGATCGGAGCAAGACGATGTTTCCCGACCTCACCCGTGACGATGTTTTCCGCCTCGAGACCCGCGGCCTGTGGCTGCGCTGGGCCCGTCTCGCGGATGCTCAAGCCATCGTACGCCTTGCCGGTGAGAAATCGGTCGCGGAGATGACGGCTCGAATTCCGCATCCGTATCACCCGGACGATGCCGAGCGATTTATCTTCCAGTCCCGGCGGTCCAATGCGGACGGCCATGGGCTGCAGCTCGCCATCACGCCGAAGGGGCGGCCGAACAGCCTCATCGGCATGGTGGGTATCGGCCCCGATCCGGAGATGGGCAAGCCCAGCCTCGGCTACTGGCTCGGTACTCCCTACTGGGGCAAGGGCTATGCTACCAAGGTAGCCCGAGCGCTGATCGATGCCTTCTTTGCTTATGGCGAGATGGACGAGCTCACCGCGTCGGCCCGGGTCATCAAGCCGGCCTCCCGGCGGGTGCTGGAGAAGTGCGGCTTCGCCTATCAGGGCGCCGGCCTCGTCGAGCTGCCGGCCCGGGGAGGGCTCTATCCGGCCGACCATTTCCGCCTCGACCGGCGGGCATGGGAGAGCCTGAAGAGCTGGGGCCATACCGGCCTCGTGCGCGAGCCTCTCTCCGTCGAGGTCGAGGTGGACCGGGATATGTCCCTCGCGAGCTGAAAAACAGGAGGCGCTGCCGAGATTTCGGGGGCGCTTCTTCCAGCACGCGGATTTCAAAAGTGGTTCCGGTTTTCCGCACGATGCGCTCATCAAGGAATGGGCATCGGATGGATTCCAAATGTGGATTCCACTTTTGGGCCCGATGCTCTAGATCCGCGTTGCCCCCGCACGGTCATCGTGGATGGGCGCGTTTTTTCACCGCAAAACCGGATCCGGTTTTGCGAAAAATGCTCCAGTCCCGTAAAGGATGCGGGTTATGAAATTTCTCGACCAAGCCAAGATCTATATCCGCTCCGGCAACGGCGGCGGCGGTGCCATCTCGTTCCGCCGCGAAAAGTTCATCGAGTTCGGAGGGCCGGACGGCGGCGATGGCGGCCGTGGCGGCGACGTGTGGGCGGAATGCGTCGAGGGGCTGAACACCCTCATCGATTATCGTTACCAGCAGCATTTCAAGGCCAAGACCGGCGGCCACGGCATGGGCAAGAACCGGCACGGCGCCAAAGGGGCCGATGCGGTTCTCAAAGTGCCGGCCGGCACCGAGATCCTCGAGGAGGATGGCGAGACCGTCATCGCCGATATGACCCATGTGGGCCAGAAGGTGCTGCTGGCAAAGGGCGGCAACGGCGGCTTCGGCAACGCCTATTTCACCACTTCCACCAACCGTGCTCCGCGCCGGGCCAATCCTGGCCAGGAAGGGCAGGAGCGCACGCTGATCCTGCGTCTCAAGCTCATTGCGGACGCCGGCCTCGTCGGGCTTCCCAATGCGGGCAAGTCCACGTTTCTCGCCACCGTCACGGCAGCGAAGCCGAAGATTGCCGATTATCCCTTCACCACGCTGCATCCCGGTCTTGGCGTCGTGCGGGCCTATTCCCGGGAATTCGTGCTGGCCGACATCCCGGGCCTGATCGAGGGCGCCTCGGAGGGCGTGGGCCTCGGCGATCGGTTCTTGAGCCATGTGGAACGCTGCCGGGTGCTGCTGCACCTGGTCGAGGGCACGAGCGAGGATGCAGGCGAGGCCTACAAGACCGTTCGTCACGAGATCGAGACCTATGGCCATGGGCTCGCCGACAAGCCTGAGATCGTCGCACTGTCAAAGGCAGATGCCTTGGATGAGGATACGCTCAAGGATCAGCTGAAAAAGCTCAAGAAGGCCTCCAAGCGGACACCTTATGTGATCTCCTCCGCCTCCGGTCAGGGCGTGCAGGAGGTGCTGCAGGCGCTCCTCACGGTGATCGATCAGGAGAAGGCCGAGGAAGTGCCTGCCCAGTCCCAGGAAGAGTGGCGTCCGTGAGCCATGAACTGAGTCAATTCCGCCGTGTGGTTCTGAAAGTCGGCTCCGCGCTGCTGGTCGATCGGGTCCGCGGCCGGCTGAATCATGCCTGGCTCGCGGCGCTCGCCGAGGATATCGCGGATCTTCACGCGAAAGGCGCGGACGTTCTCGTGGTTTCCTCCGGTGCCATTGCCATGGGGCGATCGGTTCTGGGGCTCCCCTCTGGTCCCTTGCGGCTCGAGGAAAGCCAGGCGGCTGCGGCCGTGGGCCAGATCGCCCTGGCCCGCACCTGGTCGGAGGTGCTGGCCCATCATGGCATCACGGCGGGGCAGATCCTGGTGACGCTCTCCGACACGGAGCAGAGGCGGCGCTATCTCAATGCCCGCGCCACGACCTTGAAGCTCCTCGAGATGCGGGCCGTGCCTGTGATCAACGAGAACGACACGGTCGCGACCTCCGAGATCCGCTACGGCGACAACGACCGCTTGGCTGCCCGCGTGGCCACCATGATCGGAGCCGATCTTCTGGTCCTTTTCTCCGATATCGACGGTCTGTATACGGCGCCACCTGCGTCCGATCCGAATGCCGAGCACATTCCGGTGATCGAACGCATCACGCCTGCCATCGAGGCCATGGCCGGCGGGGCCGCCTCCGAGCTGTCGCGGGGCGGCATGCGCACCAAGGTCGAGGCGGGCAAGATCGCCACCTCCGGCGGTACCCATATGATCATCGCCGATGGCCGCACGAAGAATCCCCTGAAACGCATTGCCGAAGGCGGGCGCTGCACCTGGTTCATCACGCCGTCCAACCCGGCCACCGCGCGCAAGACCTGGATCGCAGGTGCGCTCGAGCCTCGCGGCACGCTTTATGTGGACGAGGGCGCCGCGCGCGCGCTCCAGGGCGGCGCGAGCCTGCTGCCGGTGGGCGTGCGCCGGATCGAGGGCACCTTCCATCGCGGCGATGCGGTGACGATCCGAAGCGAGAGCCGTGTGCTCGGTCGGGGCCTCGTGGCCTATGACGCGGAGGATGCCACGCGCATCATCGGTCGGCCGAGCCGCGAGATCGAAGGAATCCTCGGCTATCCTGGCAGGACCGAGATGGTTCACCGGGACGACATGGCTTTGAGCGACTGATCGTCGTTCATGAGTTGTAGCAGCGCTCGGGCGTCGCCGGGGGCCGCGCTTTTGATGTCATTGTCGAAATAGACGTAAACGCTGCGCCCGCTCTTCCGCCAATCGGCGATGTGGCGCTCCCAATTCTGCAGCGTCTCGGCAGAGTAGCTGCCCGCATAGCGCCCATTGGTGCCATGGGCACGCACATAGACGAAATCCGTCGTGGCTTCCCAGGGCGCAGGCGCGTCGGCGTGATCGGAAATGCAGAGCGCCGCATTGTGGTCCCGCAGAATGCGGAAGGTCGATTCCTCATACCAGCTCGTGTGACGGAACTCGAAGGCACAGCGCCGGCCCTCGGGGATCAGCGACAAGCAGCGCGCCACCCGCTCCCGCGTCTCGTCATCGGCCTTGAAGGTGGGCGGCAGCTGGAACAGGACCGGGCCGAATTTCTCGCCGAGGGCGTTCATCCGGTCGAAGACGAGGTTGATGCTCTCCTCGATCCCTTTCAGCCGCTTCATGTGGGTGATGAAGCGCGAAGCCTTCCAGGCGAACAGAAAGCCCTTCGGCGTGGAATCGTGCCAAGCCCTTACGGCCTGCTCGGTCGGGAGCCTGTAGAAGGAATTGTTGATCTCCGCCGTGTCGAAACGCTGGATGTAATAGGACAGGAAGTCCTTGATCTTTAAGCGCGGCGGGTAGAAAGGTCCATGCCAGGACCTGTAGTGCCAGCCCGAGGTTCCGATCCGGATCTCCGTCTTCATCATGGCAGACGTGATCATGCGGCTTGGCTCGTGAGCCGCCGGACGTGCTATGGGTTCTGAACGATGTATTTCCCCTGAAGCAATCAGGGGCTGGGACTTGGACATGGACGATACTCGAGCCCTGGGCGCACAATCGCTTACTCAACACCTCAACGCGTCAGGTGCGGCTTTGGTTGGCAATCCAGGCGTTCCGGCTCTGATGGCCGATCTCGGCCGCCGCGTGCGGGCCGCAGCCCGGCAGGTGGCGCTGGCGAGTGCCGAAGGCAAGAATGCGGCGCTGCATGCCATGGCTGCCTGCATCCGAACCCGTGCGGATGCGATCCTTGCCGCCAATGCCGAGGATCTGGCCGATGCGAGGGCCAAAGGGCCGAGCGGTGCCTTCATCGATCGCCTCATCCTCAACCCTGAGCGCCTCGACGCTATCGCCGATGCGGTCGAGAGCATTGCGGCGCTGCCTGATCCGGTCGGGCGTGTGCTCGCCCGGTTCGAGCGTCCCAATGGCCTGCAGATCGAGCGTGTGGCGACGCCGCTCGGCGTGATCGGCGTCATCTTCGAGAGCCGTCCCAACGTGACGGCCGATGCGGGGGCGCTCTGCCTCAAGGCGGGCAATGCCGCGATCCTGCGGGCCGGTTCGGAGAGCTTCCGCTCCTCGCTTGCCATTGCGGAGGCGATGGGTGAGGGGCTGGAGCAGGCCGGACTGCCTGCCGATGCGATCCGCCTCGTGCCGACTCGTGACCGCGCGGCGGTGGGAGCCATGCTCTCAGGCCTCGACGGCAATCTCGACGTGATCGTGCCGCGTGGCGGCAAGAGCCTTGTCGCGCGGGTCCAGGAGGAGGCGAGGGTGCCGGTCTTCGCGCATCTGGAGGGCCTCAATCATGTCTATGTGCATGGCGGGGCCGACCTGGAAATGGCGAAGGAAATTGTGCTGAACGCCAAAATGCGCCGCACGGGCGTCTGCGGTTCGGCCGAGACGCTGCTGGTGGACCAGGCCTGTGCCGAGACGCATCTCAAGCCCCTGATCTCCGTGCTGCTCGACGCGGGCTGCGCCGTGCGCGGCGACGAGGCCGTGCAGATGGCCGATTCCCGCGTTGCGCCGGCTACGGACGAGGATTGGCGCACCGAATACCTCGACGCCATCATCTCGGCTCGGATCGTCGACAGCCTTGATGTCGCCCTGGCGCATATCGAGACCTACGGCTCGCATCACACCGATTCCATCGTCACGAATGATGCCGCGGCCGCCGAGCGCTTCCTGGCCGAGGTCGACTCCGCCATCGTCCTCCACAACGCCTCGACCCAGTTTGCCGATGGTGGCGAGTTCGGGTTCGGCGCCGAGATCGGCATCGCCACGGGACGCATGCATGCCCGCGGACCGGTTGGGGTGGAGCAGCTGACGTCGTTCAAATACCGCATCCGCGGCTCGGGCCAGACGCGCCCGTGAAGTCATCGTCTTCCCGCTTCCGCATCAGGCCCTCGGGCCTGACCCGTCTGCCGCGGGCGGCTGCCGGTATGCGGATCGGACTTTATGGCGGGTCATTCAATCCGGCCCATGCCGGGCACCGCCATGTGAGCCTCATGGCCCTGAAGCGGCTCGGGCTCGACCGGGTCTGGTGGATCGTCACGCCAGGAAATCCCCTGAAGGACACCGGCGAACTGGCAACGACCGCGATGCGTGTGGAAGAGGCCAAGCAGGTTTCAGACGATCCCCGCATCGATGTGACCGCCTTTGAGGAGGAAATCGGGGCCCGCTACACGGTGGACACCCTGGCCTACCTCAAGCGGCGCTATCCCGGGGTTCATTTCGTCTGGATCATGGGCGCGGACAATCTGGCAAGCTTCCACCGCTGGCGCGGCTGGCGGCGCATTGCCCGCATGATGCCGATGGCCGTGATCGACCGGCCCGGCTGGACCCTGAAGGCCGTCCGGTCCAAAACCGCCGCGGCTCTGTCCGCCAGCCGGATCGGCGAGAACGAGGCTCTTGCTCTGCCGGGACGTGAACCGCCGGCCTGGGTCTTCCTGCACGGGCCTCGGTCCCACTTATCGTCTACCAAGCTGCGCCAAATGAGACGAACTTCTCCCTCCGGAGGACGTTGAAAAATGGGGCCCTCCTACATTATCTTAAGGATCGGCACCATCGAGTGCTGCTGAGAAAGGGTCTGAACCTGAACCGACTATCTTCCGTCGAAGCGGACAAGAATCCGCTTCCTCCTCTCTCCGGAGCGGACGCTCCGCTAGGTGAGGACATCCGGGCCGTTGCCTTGGCTTCCCTCGAGGATATGAAGGCCGAAAACACGGTCGAGATCGACCTGGCCGGAAAAACCTCGCTTGCTGACACTATGATCGTGACATCGGGCCGCTCCGACCGCCATGTCGGCGCGATTGCCGACCGTGTGATCAAGGACCTCAAGGACAAGGGGGTCGGGAACGCGCGCGTCGAAGGCCTGCCTGCCTGCGATTGGGTGCTGATCGACGCTGGCGACGTCCTGATCCACGTTTTCCGTCCTGAGGTCCGTGGCTTTTACAACCTTGAGAAGATGTGGGGCGCCGACCGCCCGCAGGACCGCGTCAGCTGACGCATGATTCGGGCAAGTGGAAACCGGTTGCCCGAACAAGATCATGCGGCACTGAAGTGATAAGGCGAGATACGTGCGATTGAGCTTGCTGGCCGTGGGCCGTCTCAAGAACGGCCCCGAGCGGGAGCTTGTCGAGCGCTATAAGCAGCGGGTCGATGGCATGGGCCGTGCCTTGGGCTTGGCGGGGTTCGACATCGTCGAATTGCCCGAGAGCCGGGCACGCCGCGAGGACGACCGGCGCACGGAAGAAGCCTCGGCCCTTCTCGAAAAGGCCGGCTCGTCCGTGCTGATCGTCTTCGACGAGCGTGGCAGGAGCCCGTCCAGCGAGGCTTTCGCCGAGCGAATCAGGCAGTGGCGCGACGAGGGCCGCTCCGGCGTGGCCTGTGTGATCGGCGGTCCCGACGGTCTCGATCCCAAGCTGAGGCAGCGCGCCGACCTCGTCGTCTCCTTCGGGGCGCTCACTATGCCGCACCAGATCGTACGGGCACTCGTGGCCGAGCAGCTCTATAGGGCCCTGACAATCATAGCCGGACACCCTTATCATCGCGCCGGCCACGATGATTCCTGACGGATGATCCGCTTCAAGTTCCATTTCCTTCGCAAGGCTACCGAGCACCGGACCCAAAAGTGGCTTCCACTTTTGGGATTGATCCGATGCACTCTTTCGTTACGAGCGCCTCGTTCGGGGCAAACCGAAGGTCCGCATCGGCGGAAAACCGGGTTCACTTTTCCGCACGATGCGCTCGGCCTTGCCATCTGGATGGTTCTTGCCGGCTTGGGGCCCGTCGGGGCCCAGCAGCGACCTGCTGTGTCCGCAGTGCAGACAGCGCTAGACCAAACGGCCGAAGAAAAGGCGAGACGGCAGCAGAACCTGAAGGTTCTGGAAGAGGCCATCGCGGCCAATGCCGATGCACGCAAGCGCCTTGAGGCCGAAATCGAAGACGTCAAGGCCGACCGGGCCAAGCTTAATGCTGCCCTGATCGACACCGCCGGCCGGGTGCGCGGCACCGAGGACCGGATCCGGAGTCTGGAACAGAGGCTGCAGACCCTCAGCTCCAGCGAAGCGGCCATTCGCCGCTCCCTGCAGAGCCGCCGCGGCGTCATCATCGAGGTCTTCGCTGCCCTGCAGCGCATGGGACGCCGTCCGCCTCCAGCCGTTCTGGTGAGGCCCGAGGACATGCTTGAGGCGGTCCGCGCTTCGATCATGCTGGGCGCCGTTCTGCCGGAACTGCGGGGCGAGGCCGAGGTTTTGGCAACGGACCTTGCCGAGCTCGTGCGCCTCAAGGAGGCCATCACCACCGACCGCACGACGCTGAATGGGGAGTTGACGGCCCTCAACCGGGAGCAGGAGCGCCTGGCGGCCCTCATGGAGGCTCGGCAGAGCCGCATCGCCGAGGTTGAGCGCAATGCCGGCGCCGAGCGGCAGAAGGCCGAGGACCTCGCCCGTGAGGCCGGCACGCTGAAAGAACTGGTCGACCGCATGGAAGCGGAAGTCGCCGGTGCCCAGCGCGCTGCCGAGGAGGCCCGTAAGGCTGCCGAGGCGCAGGAGCGCGAAACCCGGGAGAAATTTGCCCAGCTCGCCTTCCGGGACCCGGCTCGATTGGCCCCGAAAATCCCATTTTCAGAGGCCCGGGGCCTCTTGCCGCGGCCGGTCAGCGGCGACACGACCTTGGATTTCGGGGCCCCGGACGGCTATGGCGGAACGACGCGTGGCATTTCGATCACGACACGGCCCAAGGCGAGTGTGGTATCACCCACCGACGGATGGGTGTCCTTTGCGGGCCCCTTCCGATCTTACGGTCGACTCTTGATCATCAATGCCGGTGGGGGATACTATATTCTTCTGGCCGGTATGGACCACATCAACGTCGATGTCGGGCAGTTCGTGCTCGCAGGCGAACCCGTTGCGACCATGGGAGAAGCTCCTCTCATGAGTTTGATCGGCGCCGCCATAGAAAAGAACAATCCCGTCCTCTATGTTGAGTTCAGGAAAGACGGCGGTTCAATTGACCCAGGTCCCTGGTGGGCAAAATCGCTAAGCGAAAAGGTTCGCGGATAATGCGCAAACTATCCCTTTTGATTCTCGGTGCGGCCATTGGCGCGGGCACCGCGACCATGGTGTCTCAGACCAGCCTTCTGTCGGGCATGAGCGCGGTCGCCGCCTCGGCTGACACGTACCGCCAGCTGAGCCTTTTCGGAGACGTCTTCGAAAAGGTCCGGACGGATTACGTTGAGAAGCCTGAAGAGTCGAAGCTCGTCGAATCGGCCATCAACGGCATGCTGACCTCGCTCGATCCCCATTCGAGCTACATGGACGCCAAGAGCTTCCGCGACATGCAGGTGCAGACCCGCGGCGAGTTCGGTGGCCTCGGCATCGAGGTCACCATGGAGGACGGTCTCGTCAAGGTCGTGACGCCGATCGACGAGACGCCTGCCTCCAGAGCCGGCGTCCTGGCCAACGACGTCATCACCCACATCAACGACGAACCCGTTCAGGGCCTCAACCTGAACCAGGCCGTCGACAAGATGCGCGGTCCGGTGAATTCCTCGGTCACCCTTAAGATCCAGCGCAAGGAAGCCAAGGATCCGGTGGTGGTGAAGCTGACCCGTGAGACCATCAAGGTCCGTCCGGTGCGCGCCCGCATGGAAGGTGACATCGGCGTTCTGCGCGTGACCCAGTTCAACGAGCAGACTTTCGAGGGCCTGCGTGCAGGCATCGAGAAGCTCACGACCGACATCGGCGCCGACAAGGTGGCGGGCTTCGTCATCGACCTGCGCAACAACCCGGGTGGTCTGCTCGACCAGGCTATCATGGTCTCCGATGCCTTCCTCGACCGGGGCGAGATCGTCTCAACCCGCAGCCGGAATGCCGAGGATACGCAGCGCTTCAGCGCCAAGGTCGGCGATCTGGCCAAGGGCAAGCCACTGGTGGTGCTCGTCAACGGCGGCTCGGCCTCGGCTTCCGAGATCGTGGCCGGCGCTCTGCAGGACCACAAACGTGCGACGGTTCTCGGAACCCGCTCCTTCGGCAAGGGCTCCGTGCAGACCATCATCCCGCTCGGCGGCAATGGCGCCGTGCGCCTGACGACGGCGCGCTACTACACCCCCGCCGGCCGGTCGATCCAGGCCAAGGGCATCGATCCCGACATCGAGGTGCTGCAGGAAGTGCCTGACGAGCTGAAGGGCAAGGATGAGACCAAGGGCGAGGCCGGTCTGCGCGGCCACCTGCAGAATGGCGGGGAGAAGGAAGAGCGCGGCGGTTCCTCCGCTTACGTTCCGCCGGATCCGGCCAAGGACAAGCAGCTTCTCGCTGCTTACGACCTGCTGCATGGCGTTCGCAAGGGTGCTGCCAACACGACCACGACGCCCAACTGATCGTGGTTCGCCCTTTCGGTTGAGAAACAATGCTGCAAATGGGCCTGACGGGATACACCGTCAGGCCCATTTTTCATTCGGCTTCTCACAACCACGCGGAAAGGCTTGTGCAAGAAGCGGTGAACCGGCACTCTCTTTTCCTGCTTTGGAACCATGCGTCAGCGTCGGCAATCATCAAGAACCGGTTGCACCATGGGGCCGCATCGAGGGAGTGAAAGTCGAATGAGGAGCGCAAGAGGATCACAGGCCAGAAAAGATCTGCCCTATCGCTCCTGTGTCGGTGTCATGCTGATCAACAAAGACGGTTTGGTCTTCATCGGCCGGCGTCGTTCCGAGGCCGATACCGCCACCGACGGATATTCCTGGCAGATGCCGCAGGGCGGCATCGATCCCGGCGAAGAGCCTTACCAGGCTGCCCTGCGCGAACTCCATGAAGAGACGAGCGTCCGTTCGGTGAGCCTCCTGGCCGAAGCTCCGGAATGGTATGCCTATGACCTCCCGTCCATGGTTGCAGGGCGTGCTTGGCGTGGGCGCTATCGCGGCCAGAACCAGAAATGGTTTGCCTTTCGCTTCGAAGGGAACGAGAGCGAGATCAACATTCATCAACCCGGCGGTGGCGGCCATAGGCCTGAATTTGACGAATGGCGCTGGGAAGAGATGCATAAGCTTCCCGAACTGATCATCCCATTCAAGCGACCGGTTTACGAGAAGGTCGTTGCGGCTTTCGCATCGCTCTCGTTGCATCACCTACAGGCCTCAGATCGCCCCTGATCAAGCCGAGGTTACTTCATCGGCATCGTAGCTTAAGCTCTGGCAGGTGATGTCTGTCTAGGTTACGAAGCAAGTCGGCATTGCGGTACAAAACGTTCATGAAGATGAACGGGAGATGTACGTTACATAACTCCAAAGAGAGGGGCGGAACCCGGCCGAAAACATCTCGTTGATACGCATTGCAGAGAGCTCTTGCGAGCACTCTATTCATGGGAGATCTTTCGATGCGTACAACTTTGATGGCAACCGTTGCGGCAGCGGCTCTTTCGTTGAGCGTCGCGGCCATGGCCCAGACGAGTGGCGGTTCAGGCGGCAGCAGCTCCGGCGGTGCTTCTGGCGGCTCGACGATCACGACTCCCGGCAGCTCCTCCGGCTCCGGTGGTGCCGCGGGTGGTGCTGCATCCGGGACGTCGAGCGGAACGACGTCGGGCTCCGCCTCCAGCGGCGGGAGCGCTCCTTCGGGCAGCGCCGGCAGCTCGACGGATAGCGCCTCATCCGGCACGTCCAGCGGGACACGCGGCAACGCATCCGGTACGGCCTCTGGCGGGACGAGCGGTACGACGGGCAACACGGCCAGCCAGTCAGGCGGAGCCGCCAACACGACCGGCAGCACCACCTCGTCCAACTCCACGAGCGTCAATGTGACGTCGGAGCAGCGGACCCAGATCACCGAGTCGTTCCGCAGCGTGAATGTTCAGCCGCTCTCGAACGTGACCTTCAGCGTCAGCGTCGGCTCGACCATTCCAACATCCGTGACGACCTTGTACGACTGCCCGGACAACGTGGAGCGCATCCTGTCCGGCCTGCCGGAATGTAAATACGTGGTCGTCCGCGATCAGATCGTGATTGTTGAGCCGAGCTCCCGCCGGATCGTCACGGTGATCGAGCGTCGAGGCTGATCGAGTTCATTCTTCTCGTTGAAGAAACGAAGCCCGCGGCCGATCGGCCGCGGGCCTTCGCCTTTCAATAGTTGTCGAATGACGTCCTGACTGTGCTGCACAGAGGATTCATGCGACGTGCGGGATGCACCTCAGGCAGCATAGGGAAATATACAGATCTTTGCGTCGAACGTCTTTGGCTTGCGCTTCTCTGCAAGCAGTTCCAGGGCTGCTCGGGCATAAAGACGAAACTCGTCCTTGATGATGTTGGATTCACGGTCCCAATCTTGCGCATCATCCTCGGCAGTATAGAGAGCGCGGGCAACGAATTCGATTTCGGCTTCCATCACAAGCCCCTCCTCGCGGCTTTGAATGCAATCAATGATGTGTGCCGAAAACCCCCCATGGCGCAGGTTTGCGCCGCCCCGATCATAAATCCGCATCTTCCTTCGGCCGCGGCCATTTGTTCGAAAGAGAATGTCATTCGCAAGTTTGAAGATGGGGTAGCCCTAAAGCGTTACGGCATCGGATCTAAAAGCAGCGTCCGCACTTGAGATCCATCCGGTTCTCCTGTCGTTGGCGGGTGCACCGCCAGGGCGGGCAAACGGAGCATTCGGAACGCATGCCATTTCCGCATGTTGGATTGAGGAGGCTCTCGAAAGGAGAGCCGGGTTCGCAGCGAACCTTGAGGGACGACGTAAATGGCCGGGCGAGAGACGTTCGTGGCCTCCCGCCCTGCTCGGAGGTTCTCCCATGGTAAAAAAGCCGGACGATACAAAACCGCAAAAGGGAGCAGCATCAGAAAATGCTGCCGTTGATTATGTGCGGACGAAACAGGAGCTAGACGCCGCTGAGGCAAAGCGACCGGCGGATGGTGAGTTCAATGCTGCGCGCCAAGCACGAACGGATCCCTCATCACCCGCGAAGAGCCATCCAAAACTGCACAAGAGCGAGGAGGAGGGACCGATACAGGATACGACCGGTGAGCCTATCGTCGAGGATGAGCCGTAGTTCCTGTGGTTCGGCAGGAAACGATACCGAGGAGCCTTCACAGTCTCCGAGAGAACTGCGCCCCGAGAGGCTGGGTTCAAGGCGTCTAAAAGCCGGAATGGTGCCCCTGGCCGGTATCTGGGGTATCACACTTGCGCCCTAAGTCATTGACTCTACACGCGTTGCAGCTATGGCGAAAGTGGGCGTATCACCATTTGTATCACCAAGGTTCTGGGTCCCAGATGTAAGTGGTGCATTTACATACAACCTCGGACGCACCCCAGTTATTACTCCAGTTTCGTTCTTGGTAACCCCACCCATGCCTTCATGCAAAGATTGATTGGTTGAAGGGTGGGAGGCGTTTGCTCCTGACTGAATGCGCTGGAAAAGCAGCATTTTTGATTGCTCAGAGACCTACTCACATTTTAGCGTGGCTATATGGGGTGGGGTATACAATCTTGAATTACTGTTACAATTGCGGGGCAAAGCTAGGTCCTGGGTATAAATTCTGTAGCGAATGTGGGACTTTCGTTTCTAAGGACGAAACACAGTCTCAAGCTACCTCAGACCCGAAGCGAGCAGATGCATCGGCTGTCCTCGAAGCGGCAGTGACTAAGGCATTGATGCCGGAGAGGGTGAGTAGACCTGCTGCGGATAAGGCTGTTCCAGGACCCGCTGCGGCACAGGCTTCCGCATCCCAGACAAGTAATAAGCCGCCGGAGTTAGCTCCTCCTACCATCAAGCCTTGGCATAAGGTCTTGTTCTGGTCACTAGAGATTGGTGTATTCTGCTTTGTAACCGCCCGTTTCCCAGGATTAGCATCGGTCACGACAGGTTCTCCAGCGCCAGCTACAGTCATAATGGCTGTAATCATGGGTGGCGTTTTCGGTATTGTTGCCCTTTTGATTGGTGCTTTTATCGTAGGGCTCAAGGAACCCAAGTCAGTTTCATATTACTTGGAGGCCCATCTTAAAGAGATAGAGAAACCAATCATTTTAAGGACAATTTGCTTAATCAGCGGATCGCTGTTCATCGCAAGTTCAATTTTCCTTTATAAATACAATCTGACCTCAATTCCCTTGGGATTGATTGAGGGGATGTTCTGGGCGTCTTGGGCGTTCTTCCCTCGTCTTGCGGTAAGGCTTTCTGGCGTTCTGGCGGTGCTTGTCGTTTGTGGTGCCGTATGGGCAAAGTACTCAACGATAGGTACAGGACCTCTCGTATACTCATTCCTGTTTTATGGGTTCTGCTGGACTTGGATAGTGAAAAATTTCATCCAAAAGCACTCTGGTGGGGCAATTCCTGTCCTCGAAAAAATCTCAAACGGCGCATTGAACCAAGACTATCATCCTCGCCCCAAGCGGGAAGTTAGGCAATGCTCCTGGTTTAGAGAGTTGGCTACGTGACTTCAGCAAGGCCACAGCCCCCTAGATTGCTGTACCGCTAGTTACCCTTTCGATGGGTGGGTTGTTTCTGGGGAAGGGGTGGGGGCAGTTGAGAGAAGCTGAGGGGGGTTTAGGAGTCCCAAAAATTCTCAGGGCTTTCACTCACCTCAGAGGTCCCAACAGCAATAAGAATGACCCTTTAACCCTTCTGGGAAAATACCCCGGTCACCCCAGACCCCCTGGGGTCAGTTTTGGCGAGCGGGACTCCTGAGAGGTCGAGGCAAAAGAAAGCCCCAAGACACGCTCAGGGCTCAAGAGAAACCAGAGGGAATCATCACGACTTGGAGGAAGAGTGAAGGCTCGGGCAAACTCGCTTCAGACAACCTTGGCTAGCACTCCGCCCGCGAGAGACAGGAGCAGAACACCAGAGCCCCTATTTACAATCTGAATGATACTTGGCCGGAGTTGGCTCCTAAATATCGCGACACAGCCGCTGAGTGCTGCCCACCATATTGCTGAGCCCAGGAACGTGCCTGTAGCCAGAGCAATCTTCGTCTCAAAGCTGCCTGTGCCAAAAGGAGTGATCGTCGGAGCCGCTGTGATGAAGAGAATGCCGGTGACCGGGTTCGAGGCCGCAAGCACAACTCCGGACGTATATGTGGTCAGACAGACTAGGAGGGTTGGTGCTGCTTTGAGGCCGGGCGGAATGTTTCCCCCACGGCGTATCGCGCGAATTCCCATCCAGATTAGCAGCGTTGCCGTGCTGAGAGAGGCAAGATGGGCGATACTAGAATCTGGCCTGATGATTAGAGAACTTGCGGCACTGGCTGTCGCGATGAGAATCCATCCAACCTGAACAGTCGATGCTCCGAGGCCTGTGGCCAGACCGAGAACAGCACCGCCTCCTAAGCTGCGGTTGATACAGAGAATTCCAACGGGCCCAATGGGTGCAGCGACACAAAACCCAAGAACCATTGCCTTGAGAAAAACAGGTTCGTGGAGCCAGGACATGTCACACCTCCGCCAAGCTGTCGCTTGTTGAATTCTTAGGCTGACCACAAAGGCTTGTTCGCTGCTTCCAGCACAATGTCCCTGCTGAGCCCGACATCGGTGAGTTGCTCATCATCAAGTTCGAGAAGTTCCTGTCGGATACGCCTTCTCGTTAGCCACTGGCCAACTACAGCAACCGGTCTCAGAGAAACCTGTAGATGCGACATGTGAAGAGCAAAAGTAGTCATATTAACCTCCTGCATTCGCTGTAGCGGCCGATTGAGAAACTGGCTATTAGGGTGTATGCTGCATTGTTACCATGGTAACTATGCCTAAGTACATCATCAATGGGCATTGTTGAGTTTCGATAATATTACGAATCTTTGCTTGTTAAGCCTGATACACGTTAGCTTTAATTGGAGAGGACATGCAAGTAAGCAAAATTAACTACTGAAAATAACTAATTCGTGTAATTTAAAATTGTATTATTACAAGTATTACTGTAGCGAATTGCTGCAGATACCTGACATGTGCTGTTTACGGCGAGCAAACATGGCTTATATATTCACATCATGTTCCCGTTTTTCCGATTAATATACACCAATAGACTTCAGATTGAGAGTAATCTCATCGTATATTCCTGACCGGCTTTGACACGCCTCATTTGTAAAAACACCAAACACTGGTATGGTGGATTTACACAGGGGGCTGACCACACATGAACCGCACGGCTGTTGCCTACTATCGTGTCTCAACCAAGCGTCAGGGTAGGTCAGGATTGGGCTTGGAGGCACAAAGGGAAGCTGTGGCACGATTTGCCGCCCAGGAAGGCCTAGAGGTCGTTGCTGAGTACACCGAGGTCGAGACTGGCAAGGGTTCTGATGCTCTTGAACGGCGTCCCCAGTTAGCAGCCGCTATTGAGAAAGCTAAGAGGCTAGGTGCTGTGGTGATGGTGGCCAAGCTGGATAGGCTGAGCCGTGATGTTCACTTCATCAGTGGACTCATGAGGAGCCGTGTCCGATTTGTGGTCACTGAGCTTGGGGCGGATGCAGACCCCTTCATGCTGCATGTCTATGCGGCTCTGGCTGAGAAGGAACGCACGCTGATTGCCCAGAGGACCAAAGCTGCTCTGGCTGCTGCTAAGGCATGTGGGGTGAAGTTGGGGAACCCCAAGGGGGCTCAGCACCTGAAGGGACGAGGCAACCGTGAGGCTGTGGAAGCTGTGTCTCAGGGGGCTCAAGATAGGGCACAGATGCTTGCTGGGGTCTTGGAGGACCTACGGGCACAGGGGATTACCTCAGCCAATGCCATGGCAAAGGCACTCAACAGCCAAGGCATCGCTACGGCTAGAGGAGGCCAGTGGACGGCCAGGGGTGTCCTAAATGTCCTTGAGAGACTGAATGGCTAGACCTGACTAGTAGGAATTATGTCAGGACCCTACTTTGCCATAGGTTATGCCTTTTTGAAAGACCTTGGAACCTGCTGACACTCCAACAGGTAAACACGTAAAGTATTTAACAAATAAACACACAAGCGATTGCTTTAAGGTTACATCATATTACCCTCTAGACCTTCTCTGTGATCTCGGGTGACACAGGGGAAATATTCGCTTCATGTGGGTAGTTGCTTGGATATTATGAATGATAGTCAGATGGGGTCAGGTGGTGAGGCCCTGGAGGACCTTGAGACAAGCCACGGACAACCTAGTGTTGTGACTCTAACGCTTGTTTCGCACGGGCGACCTTTTCCAGGATAGCTGAGGCCGAGGCGGTCCAGACAAAGGGTCTCGGGTCGGCATTGTGGTGCTCCAGGTAGTCCATGATCGCGCTT
>NZ_VOSK01000190.1 GCF_009296175.1 Microvirga tunisiensis
CGGCGGGGGTGGTGCGGGCTTGCGGATGAAGGGAGTGCATCACGTCCTCCTGCGGTGAGAAGCTCGGCGTCGCAGGCCGTCAAAGCGCCAAGTATACTCCTCAATGGCGTAACGCACCTGATCCCAATAACGTTCCGCTACCAAACAGGTAGGTTGCAAGCAAACGAGAAGTTCTTGCGTTACGCCCAAGGAAAGCTTGGGCAAAAGACCCTGGATCCGCCATGTCCCGTCGACGCCTTCCGCCTCTGAATTCCCTGCGCGCCTTCGAGGCGGCGGCCCGCCACCTGAGTTTCGAGAAGGCGGGCGACGAGATCGCCGTCACGGCGAGTGCCGTGGGCCAGCAGGTGAAATCCTTGGAAGCCTGGCTCGGGCGTCCTCTCTTCCTGCGCCAGCCGAGCCGCGGCGTGGTGCTGACGCCGCTGGGCGAGCATTATGCCGCCTCCCTGTCCGACATCCTCGATCGGCTCGACGGCGCGACCGCGCAGGCCCTTCGGTCCGACCGCTCCAACGTGATCACGGTGAGCTCCATGCCAAGCTTCGCCGCGGGCTGGCTCATTCCCCGGCTGGGCTCCCTCAAGGAGCAGCATCCCGATCTGGAGGTGCGGGTTTCCGTCGACACGCGGCTGGCGGATTTTGCCCGCGAGGACGTGGACGTGGCGATCCGCTTCGGCCGGGGGAATTATCCGGGATTGAGGACCGATCTGCTGATGGAGGAGTTTTTCTTTGCCGTTTGCAGCGCGTCCCTGCTGGGCAATCCCTCGCGTCCCATGAACGAGCCGGCGGATCTGCGCCACCACACCCTGCTGCACGAGAGCGTGGAGAGCATTCCCGACTACACCACATGGGACCGCTGGCTCGCGGCTCTCGGCGTCACGGGCGTCGACACCTCCCGCGGCCCGCGCTTCACCCATACCTATCTCTGCCTTCAGGCCGCGGCGTCAGGCCAGGGCGTAGCGCTCGCGACCAATGTGCTGATCGGCGATTACCTGCAGGCGGGCCGCCTCGTTCAGCCGTTTCCGCAGCAGGTGAAGGGGTCCTACCAGTATTATGTGGTCTGCCCGGAAGCCACCGCCGACCGGCCGGCCCTTGCGGCCTTCCGGGGCTGGCTTCTGGAGGAGGCGAGGGCGCACGCCGCCGAGGCGGCGCGGCAGCAACTCGCATGAGCGCTCCGAGGCTGTTCCCGACCGGAGCATCAGCGGAGGGGAAGGAAATCCATCAGCGCTGAGCGTGCAAGTGGATCCCCTTCCGGCCCCTTGGGCCGCCGGGGATGACAAGCCTCACGCCGCCTTCAGCACGCGGCGCACCTCTGCCTCGGCCGAAGCGGTGGCCTGTTTGCGGTTGCCGTTGAAGGGGATCGGCTCGCCCCAGGTCACGACGACGTCGAGTGGCACGCCTCGCATGAACATTTTCAGGTGGGGCCCGAGATCCATATCGCCGTACCAGGCGATGAACGGGCGATCGCGCCGGGTCACGGGCAGGCCGTTGCGGCGGATGTAGGAGACGGCGAGGGGCTGTAGATAAACCCGCTCGACGCTGTCATGCATGAGGGCGGTCTGGGCCGCGCCCACGAGCGAGGAGCGGAAGGGCAGGAGGCGGTTGCCGTCGCTGGTGGTGCCTTCCGCAAACAGCACGATCGCTTCGCCCTTCACCAGCCGGTGGCCGAGCGCGTCGTTCACCTCCGCCGTGGCCTTGCGGCGCTGGCGGTCGATGAAGACCGTGCGCTGGAGCTTTGCGAACAGGCCGACCACCGGCCAGCCTTCCACCTCCGACTTGGCGATGAAGGAGAGCGGATGCAGCGAGCCGATGACCGGGATATCGAGACAGGAGACGTGGTTCGACAAGACGATGGTCGGCGCGTCCGTCGGCGGCGTTCCCTGCTCGATCACGCGCACGTTGAAGATTGCCAGGAGCGCCCTGTGAAACCACATCGGCACCACATGCAGCATCGACGACCAAGTGAGGCGCAGGGCCAGCATCTGCAGCGGCACGAGCACGAGGCTGCACAGGCCGAGCAGCAGGAGCCGGAAGACGACGCCGATTCTTGTCACACGTCGTCCTTGTCCAGCGGCACCGCGTAGAGCTCGAGCCGGTGATAGACGACCTTGTAGCCGAGCCGCTTGGCGATCTCGTTCTGGAGCGCCTCGATTTCCTCTGACCGGAACTCGATCACGTCGCCCGTCTCGAGATTGATGAGATGGTCGTGGTGTTCCCGCGCCGCCTGTTCGTAGCGCGAGCGCCCGTCGCGAAAATCGAGCCGCTCCAGAATGCCCTCGGTTTCGAACAGCTTCACCGTGCGATAGACGGTCGAGAGCGAGATGCGGTCATCCACCTCTGCCGCGCGCCGGTGCAGCTCCACCACGTCGGGGTGATCCTCGGCGGAATCGAGAACTCGCGCGATGATCCGGCGCTGGCCTGTCATGCGCAGTCCCTTGTCGCGGCAGGCGCGCTCGATGGCGTCCGACCGGCGCGGTTTCGCGGATGTGCTGTTCCGAAGTGCCAAGGCTTAATCTACTCCTTGCCGAGGCTTATAAGCGAGGGAAGCGAAGCGGGCTATAGGTCCAAAGCCATGGTGAGCGCTGCAGCCTTGGTCCCATCGGCCTTCTGATAATATCCCTCCCGCCGTCCGATGTCCCGGAAACGCAGGCGGCGATAGAGGGCGATGGCCGGCGCATTGCCCTCCTCGACCTCCAGATGCACCCGGCTCACGCCGCGGCGGGAGAGGGTGTCGAGATGATGGAAGAGCAGCGGGCGGGCATGGCCCTTGCCCCGCGCCTCGAAGGCGATCGCGACCGTGATGATTTCGGCCTCGTCGAGCACGATCCGCGACAGAGTGAAACCCGCCGGCTTGGTGGCACGCCCGAGAAAGAGCCCATCGGCCACGACGCCTCTCTCACTGAGCAGGCGCTCGAAATCGAGCGTGCTCCAGGCCCGCGCGAAGGCGGAGGCATGGATGGCCGCCAGACGGGCGGCGGCCTCGGTGCCGACGGCCTCGATGCGCGGAGCCGGCGGGTGGATGAAGCGAGTGAGAATGCTCATTGCGAGAATTCTCATTGCCTTGCGATTCGGGCCCCATCCTGCGGCTTGGCATCGGGCTCGCGCAGGTAAAGCGGCTTCGGCAGTGCCTGATTCGGATCGGCAAGGGCCCCGAGCCTGGCCACCCAGGCGATCTCGGGAAAGCCTGAGACGTCGCTGATATGGGCCTCGACCCCTTGCGCGCGCGCCTCCGCGGCCAGCATGGCCGAGGCCGATCCGGCGATGAGGATCGGACCGGAGCCGAGAAGCCGGATGGCATCGCGGTAGGTCATGAGACCCGGCGGAATGATGGTGCGCCCGCCAGGCGCGATGGCCTGGATGTAGATATGGCCGTGCTTGGCATCGATGGCGGCGGTGAAGAGGCCACGCCTGTCGCCCACCATGAGCGGGGCGAGGAAGGCGGAGAGCGTCGCTACGCCCACGACCGGGATCCCGGCTGCCAGACCGATGCCGCGGGCGGCACTGATGCCGACCCTCAGGCCCGTATAGCTGCCGGGCCCGATGGTGACGGCAACCCGATCCAGGCTCTCGAAGCCGCCTTCGACCTGCGCAGAGAGCCGGTCGAGGAGCGGCATCAGGGCCTCGGCATGGCCGCGGTCCATGGGAATGGTCTCGGCGGCCAGCGCCACGGGCTCTCCGGCTTCAACGATGGAGGCCGAGCAGGCGCCGAGGGCGGTATCGATGGCAAGGACGCGCAACGTTCGTCTCCGTCAGGTCTGCAGAATCCTTTAGAGCATGAAGCGGACCGGAGGAAACCCGGTTTCACGCTTCTGTGGTTCGGGCCGGAGAGTTTCAGCTTGAGCAGGCAGGACGGCCGGTGCCATGATCGGCCCATGACCACATCCGACCCTTTTTCCCCCGAACCCAAGCCCTGGACCGTGAAAACCTCACGGGACGTGATTCGCGACCGTTGGGTCAAGCTTCGCGCCGACGACTGCCTGACCGCCGAGGGTGTGGAGGTGGCACCCTATTACGTGCTCGAGTATCCCGATTGGGTTCACGTGGTGGCGCTCGACGACGAGGATCACATCATCCTGGTCGAGCAATATCGCCATGCCTTCCGGGGCATATCCCTCGAAGTGCCGGCAGGGGCGATCGACCAGGAGGATCCATCTCCGCTCGCAGCGGCCGCCCGTGAGCTCGAGGAGGAAACGGGATATGTTGCGGAACACTGGCGCTATTTCGGCAAGCATTCGCCGAATCCCGCGACCCACACGAATTTCTGCCATACCGTGCTGGCGCAAGGGGTGCGCCTGTCCGGCAAGAAGCTGAACGACCCGACCGAGCAGATCAAGGTGCTGCGGGTGCCGGTTCAGGACGTCATTCGGCTTGCTGCCAATGGCACCATTACGAATGCGATGCAGATCGCCTCCCTGGCCATTGCCCTGAGCGCCATCGGCAAGTGGCACCTGTGAACCTCATTCGATCCGGCAGAACTCCTCAAAGGCGAAGCGCCGTTGGCGCCGATGGAGCTTTTCGGGGATGCCGTAGCCGAGATTGATCAGGAAGTTCGACTTCAACTTGCCGCCCGGAAGGAACGCCTCGTCGACGCCGTTGCGGTCGAAGCCGCCCATGGGTCCGCAATCGAGCCCGAGCGCACGGGCGGCCATGATGAGATAGGCCCCCTGGAGGCAGGAGCCCTGGAAGCCCGTCCTCTCGATGGCCTCGGGCTTGCCGGCGAACCAGCTGCGCGCATCGGGGCTGTTCGGCGCGAGGAAGGAGAGCTTTTCATAGAACTCCGTGTCGTAGGCGACGATCACCGTCGCCGGCGCGCTCATGGTCTGGCGCACATTGCCTTCGTCGAGATGGGGCTTGAGCCTCTGCTTGGCCTCCGGAGACACCACGAAGACAAAGCGGCCCGGTGAGGAATTGGCACTCGTCGGACCCAGCCTGGCGAGATCGGCGACAGCGCGCAGGGTCGCCTCCGGGATCGGGCGGTCCTCCCACCAGCGATGGGTGCGGGCTTCGCGAAAAAGCTGGTCCAGGGCGGCATCGGGCAGGGCGGGCAACGGACGGTCTCCAAACGAAAAGCGCGGCTGACAAAGCCGCGCTTCGATAGCTGAATTCCTAAGGTCTGATCAAACGGCCTGTTAGACCGCCTGCACCTCGCGCACGTCCGGCAGGAAGTGCCGCAGCAGGTTCTGGATGCCGTGGCGCAGGGTGGCGGTCGAGGACGGGCAGCCCGAGCAGGCGCCCTTCATGACCAGATAGACGGTGCCATCCTTGAAGCCCCGGAAGGTGATGTCGCCGCCGTCGCCGGCCACCGCCGGGCGGATGCGGGTTTCGAGCAGTTCCTTGATGGTCTCGACCGTGGCGGCGTCCTGCTCGTCGAAGAACTCCTCGCCGTCCTCTTCTGCCGCGCCATAGCCGTTGGCGAAGACCGGCGCGCCGGTCATGAAGTGCTCCATGATCGCGCCGAGGATGGCCGGCTTCAGATGCTGCCATTCGCCGTCCGCCTTCGTCACGGTGACGAAGTCGTAGCCGAAGAACACGGCCGTGACGCCCGGCACGGCAAACAGCCGCTGGGCGAGAGGGGAGACTTCGCCAGCTTCAGGAGTCTTCGCCTCGAACGTGCCTTCCGGCATCACGACGCGGCCGGGCAGGAATTTCAGGGTGGCAGGATTGGGAGTCGCTTCGGTCTGGATAAACATGGCTTCTTTCGTCCTCTGCGCCGGTTCAAGGCCGGCCGAGTGGGTGTTAGAATCGTTCTAACAGGTTCCAGGCTCAATGTGGAATGGAACAAGGTGGATTCCAAGGGGAGAATATATGCCGGTATGGCATCCCGGGGCTGCACGGCGGACCCCGGAACGACTACCTTTTAGCCAGCCAGCGCGTCGATTTCCTCATCCGTGAGGCTGCCCGGCACGATGACGATGGGAATCGGGAAGGAGGCGGCGGCGCGGCCGGCGAGGGTCGAGACCAGCGGACCTGGGCCTTCCTTGGCACTGCCTGCGGCGAGCACCA
Organism: Microvirga tunisiensis; assembly: GCF_009296175.1. Taxonomy (GTDB): domain Bacteria; phylum Pseudomonadota; class Alphaproteobacteria; order Rhizobiales; family Beijerinckiaceae; genus Microvirga; species Microvirga tunisiensis. The sequence goes on from NZ_VOSK01000190.1 coordinate 5,998, forward strand.
GGAAGGAGATGTCCTCGTCCTCATGGATGAGCTTCATGATCTCGTCGGCCCGGTTGCCGACGCGGATCACCTGCTCGGGCTCGACGCCTGCGGCATTGCGCGCCTCACGGGCGGCCGCGTCGAGCTGCTTCTGGGCTTCCTCGCTCGCCTCCTCGATCATGGCTTCGCCGACGCCGAGCCATTCGAAATTGTCGGGTGGGTCCACGACCGCGAGCATGAGCAGGCTCGCGCCGGTGCGAACCGTTCGCCGCGAGGCGAAATGAACCGCCCGGGCGCATTCCGGAGTCTTGTCGACCACCACCATGAATTTCGGACGGTGGCCCGATTCGTAGGATCGGCGCTTGCCGCTCACAGCACGCTCTCCTGCATGATGCTTGATGCTGCCCTGCCATAACGGCAAGAGCAAGCCCGGAGCCTCAGCGCGAACGCACGAAACCGACGATGTCCTTGACCGCATCCATGGTCACGGACGCGAGGGCACGGGCCCGTGCCGAGCCGTCGGCCAGGACGGCATCGATATGACCGGGATCGGCCATCAGGCGGCGCATCTCGTCGGCGACGGGTGAGAGCTTCGTCACCGCGACATCCACGAGAGCGGCCTTGAAGCCGGAGAACTGCGCGCCGCCATGCTGGCGCAGCACCTCTTCCGGCGTGGTGTCCATGAGGGCCGCATAGATCGCCACGAGGTTCTCGGCCTCGGGGCGGGCTTTCAGGCCGTCCACCTCGCTCGGCAGGGGCTCGGGATCCGTCTTCGCCTTGCGCACCTTCTGGGCGATGGTGTCGGCGTCGTCCGTCAGGTTGATGCGCGAATAATCGGACGGGTCCGATTTCGACATCTTCTTCGAGCCGTCGCGCAGCGACATGACGCGGGTCGCAGGGCCCTGGATCATCGGCTCGGTCAGCGGAAAGAAGGCATCGCCGAAGCCCTGGGCGGCAATCGATTCGGCCCAGTCGTTGTTGAATTTCTGGGCGATGTCGCGGGTCAGCTCCAGATGCTGCTTCTGATCCTCGCCCACCGGCACATGAGTGGCGCGGTAGACCAGGATGTCGGCCGCCATCAGGTTCGGATAGGCGTAGAGGCCGACGGAAGCGTTTTCCCGGTCCTTGCCGGCCTTGTCCTTGAACTGGGTCATCCGGTTGAGCCAGCCGAGACGGGCGACGCAGTTGAACACCCAGGCGAGCTCCGCGTGCTGAGGCACCTGGGACTGATTGAAGACGATGTGGCGCTCAGGGTTGATGCCGGCGGCCAGGAACGCGGCCGTCACCTCGCGGATCTGGCGGATGAGGTCGGTCGGATTCTGCGGCATGGTGATCGCGTGCATGTCCACGACGCAATAGATGCAGCCGTAGTTCTCCTGCATGGCGACGAAGCGCTTGATGGCGCCGAGATAATTCCCGAGATGGAGATTGCCGGTGGGCTGAACGCCCGAGAACACCAGCTCCTTGAACTGCGCCATCGTCTTGAACTCCCGCAGGGGTGCATGCGCGGTTTAAGGCTGAACCGCCGACCGCCCCAGATTGTCTTGATCACCGCATTGTTCCGCAGCGAACCGGAGGCCGCTTGGCTCGACAATGCTCCATTGAGGCGCGGGTTATGACAGGGCGGCGCTACGATGCAAGGGTCCTCACGATTTTTTCGTGAGAGCGGCCCAATCGTCGCGGGTCACGGCACCGGTGGCCCAGGCCGCGAGCGCATAAAGTGCAAGGCCCCCGAGGCAGAGAGTGGTGAGGGAAAGTACTCCCGCCTGTGGGAAAAGGCGGCCTGCACCGGCGAGACCCAGGCTCATTGCGAGAACCGCCACGGCGATCCTCACCATCCGGGCCATCAGCGTCCGGTCCGCTGACCAAAGGCCGAATCGACGAAGGCCGGAGACCACGGCGACCGCGTGGCCGAAGCACCCGACGCTGACCCCAAGCGCGATCCCCGTCGGGCCAAGCGGCCAAGCGAGCGGCACGGAGGCCGCGACGGTCAGGACCAGGCCAACGATCGCCGCCGCCAGCGCCGCTCTCAAGGAACCACGGGCGAAAAGGGTCTGGCTCAGCACCTTGGCGGCCGTCGCGAAGGGAAGGCCCACGCTCAAGGCCATGAGAACGAGAGCCGTGCCCTCCGCGTCAGAAGACTGGAACGCGCCGCGCTCGAACAGCACGCTGCTCATCGGACGGGCGAGAATGAACAGAGCGGCGCTGGCCGGCAAGGCGAGCAGCAGCGCCACTTCCAGCGCCCGGTTCTGCGCCGCCACGATGGCCTGCGTCTCTCCCGCCTGATGCCGGCGGGCGAGTTCAGGCAGGAGCAGGCTCGAGCCGAGTGCGGCCATCAGCCCGAGCGGCAGCTGCATCACCCGCTCGGCATAGTAAAGCCAGGAGACGCCGGAGGACCAGAACGAGGCGATCTGGGTTGCGGCCAGCATGAAGAGCTGCATGGCGCCGCTCGCCACGAGCACGGGAAAACCGGCGAGGAGAAGACTTTTCAGGAGCGGGGACCAACGAGGTCTTCGGAAACGGACGAGCCGGATTTTGCCGCTTCGCAAGGCTGCGGCCACGAGGGCGAGCTGGATCAGACCGGCAAGGCTCGACGCTGCCGCGAGCCATGCGGCTTTCTGCACGAGCGGCAAGGAAAGACCGGCTTCCATCACGACGAGCGCTAGAATCAGCCCGCCATTGACGGCGAGCGGCGCAAGCGCCGTCGCGCCGAAGCGTCCGCGCATGTTCAGGATCGCGGCGCCGATGGAGGCGAGCGTGATGCACGTCACGATGGGAAAGGACAGGCGGGTATAGAGCGCGACCAGCGCCAGCGTCTCGCCATCGTCGTGCAGCCCCGGGACGAGGATGAAAGCCAGAAGTCCCGCCCCGATCTCGACGAGACCCGTCAGCCCAAGCAGCGCCAGCCCGAAGACGCTCAGCACGTCGCCGGCCGTGGCTGCCGCATCGTCAAGCTCCAGGCGGCTGAGGGCCGGAATCAAAGCCGGATTGAGCCCGCCTTCGCCGACGATGCGGCGCACCAGGTTGGGCAGGCGGAAGGCGGCGAGAAAAGCATCCGCCACGGGTCCCGCTCCCAGCGCCTGCGCGAACAATACGTCCCGGACGAAGCCGAGAACGCGCGAGGCCATCGAGCCGAGGCCGACCAGAAGCGAGGAGCGGATGAGCGACATTCCCTCCGGGGCTTAACCGGTCCTGAAGGGAATGTCTAAGGAATGACTTGCACTGACGTTTCCACGGTCCTTCCGGGGCGGCCATAGGCCGAGCCCGGAATCCATAACCGCCGAGGGTGCGGAAAGAGACCCAACGCTGCTCGCCCCTTCTGGAGGCGTCGTGTTTATAAAATGGATCCCGGGCTCCGCTTCGCGGCCCCGGGGTGACGGTGAGGAATCAGCCCCTTGCCCGTGCAATCGCCTCGCGCTTCTGCTCCAGGCTCATGCCGCCGATATAGGCCTCCGTCCCGATCAGGAAGGACGGAGTTGCGACGAGTCCGAGATCGTTTCCGGTGGAAAACGCGTCCTTCATCCAACCCGTGGTCTGGTCGCTGTTGGCCGTCTCGGTCATGCGCTGGCGGTCGCCGCCGAGCCGTTCGGCCTCGGCCAGTGCCCGTTCGCCATCGACTGTGCCGCGCATGTCGAACAGTGCAAGATGCAGGGGCAGATAGCGTTCGGGGCCATAGAGCTGCAGATAGGCCAGGGCCGCGCGCGTGGCGGCGACGGATTGCGGGCTGAGCACGGCGAAATTCACCAGCACGTAAGAGAGATCGGGCTCCGCCTTCAGCAGATCGGGCAGGCCTTGAGCCGAGCGTTTGCACCAGGGGCAGTTGTAGTCGAAATACTCCACCATGATCACGTCGCCATGCTTGTGGCCGATGCGCACGATGGAGGGCAGGTTCAGGGTGTTCTCGATCAGCTCCACCGGGATCATCTGCGACTCCGGCGCGGATTGCGCAAAGGCGGGAGCTTTCGTGCCGGACAGGGCGAGACCGGCGAGAAGGACGCGGCGGGACAGGATCATGAACGGAACTCTCGTAAGGTGAGCTCTTCGTGCCGGTCGATCATGGCGACGGCAAGGCCAAGGTTCTTTTTCTCGCAGACCCGTGACGGTGAGGAGGCGCGGTCATCTGGGTTTCGGCTGGTCCCATGGCGAGGACGCAGGATGACGGATGTCACATCCCTGCCCATGACGTGACGAAGGGTGTGACGTCCTCGGCCTGCATGGGGCGTCCGAAGTGGTATCCCTGTACGAGGTCGCAGCTCATGCGCTGCAGGAAAGTCGCCTGAAAGGCATTTTCGACGCCCTCGGCGACGACCTCGATGCCGAGATTGCGGCCGAGGCTCAGGAGAGCCCTGACGATGGCGGCATCGCCCGCATCCGATTCCAGACCGCTCACAAAGGTCCGGTCGATCTTGATCGCATCGACCGGGAAGCGCTTGAGATGCGACAGCGACGCGTAGCCGGTGCCGAAATCGTCGAGCGCAATCGTCACGCCCTCCGCGCTCAGCGTGCGCAGAGCACGCTCCACGAACTCGGCGCCCGAGCCGAGAAACACGCTCTCGGTCACCTCCACTTCAAGGCACCGGGCAGGCACGTCCATCCGCCTCAGGTCGTCGAGCACGCGCTCGGCATAGTTGTCGCGCCGGAACTCCGCGCCCGACGCGTTGACGGCAATGCGGCCAAACGGGAGACCGGCATCGAGCCAGCCGCGCATATCCTTGAGGATGCAGGACCGCATGCGCTCGCCGATGGCCGTTCCAAGTTCGGTATCGTCGAAAGCGGGAGCGATCTTTTCCGGCGACTGGATTCCGCCGCGGGGATGATGCCAGCGCAGAAGCGCCTCGAACCCGCCGAGCGCGCCCGTGGCCAGGACCACCTTGGGCTGGTAGAACGGCACGATCCAGTCGGACGCGATTGCTCTTGCGGCCACCTCCAGGGCCGAAGCCGTTCTTTGCGACTCCTCCCGCATGGTCGGGACGAACATCTTGAACGAGCCCCGCCCGGAGGTCTTGCTGCGATAGAGCGCCAGATCGGCCTGCTTCTGAAGCTCCTCGGGACTCATGCCGAAGCCGACGGAGATGGCGCCACCGATGCTCGTGCGGCAGTCCAGCAGCTTGCCATCGCGTTTCAACGGCTCGTGCATGCGGGACAAGATGGCGTCGGCCATGGCGACCACATCGCATTCTCCGGCGATCGCGGGCAGAATCACGGCGAACTCGTCGCCGCCAAGACGGGCGATGGTGTCGACCGATCGCACGACGCTGCGCAGCCGCTGCGCGAATTCCTTCAGGAGATCGTCGCCGGCGTCGTGGCCGAACCTGTCGTTGATCTGCTTGAGGTGATCGAGATCCATGACCAACAGGCCCGTGGCATGGGGCGAGCCAGATGTTCCCGGGCCGGATGCTTCATGGAGCGCCTTTTGCAGACGTTCGCGGAAAAGCCTGCGGTTGGCGAGACCCGTGAGATCGTCGTTGTGGGCAGCCCAGCGGAGGGTTTCCTCCGTGAGCTTCCGGTCGTGGATGTCCTCAAGCGTGCCGTACCAGCGGATGATGCCATCCCGGCCGTGCCGTGCAGCCGCGCGGCCGCGGAACCACCGATAGCTTCCGTCCGACATGCGCAGGCGGTAATCCACATCGAGAGCCTCACCGGTCGCCACAGAGTGGGACCAACGATCGCGGATGAAGGCGATGTCCTCGGGATGCATCACCCTGCTCCAGCCGGAGCCCAGGGCGTCTTCCACTTTCATGCCGGTGCGATCGTGCCAGCGCGAGGAGACGTCGAGGAGGTTGCCCTGCGGATCGGCCGTCCAGGAAATCTGGGGGTTGAGCTCGACGGAATGACGGTGGTGCTCTTCACTCTCGCGCAAGGCCGCATCGCTGCGCTGCCGCTCGAGGGCGAGTGCCGCAAGATGCAGCACGGCGTCCATGCGCTCCATCTCGTCGCATGTCGGGGTGCGGGGCTCGCCGTAATAGAAGCCGAAGGAACCGAGCACCTCGCCGGAGCGCGAGAAGATCGGCTTCGACCAGCAGGCACTCAGACCATGGGACAGTGCAAGGTTGCACCAGTTGGTCCATAACGGATCGGATGCGATATCGGTGACGATGACGCTGTTGCGTGTATGAATGGCCGTTCCGCACGAACCCACGGCGGGCCCGATGCTCAGGCCGTCGATGGCGGCATTGTAGGCGGCCGGAAGGCTGGGGGCGGCGCCGTGCCGGAGCCGTCCGGCCTCCGGATCGTGCAGGAGGATCGAGCATTTCGCGCCGGGAAGCTGCGCTTCCGCCAGCCGACAGAGCGCAGCCAGAATCTCGCCGGTGGGCTGGCCGGCGGCGACCATTTCCAGGACGCGGGCGTGGCCCTGCAGGGCGAGCTCCGCCTCTTTCCGGTCATGGATGTCTTCCGTCGTGCCATACCAGGAGACGATGGCTCCGGTCTCGTCGCGTCGTGCAGCCGAACTGGAGCGGCACCAGCGGTAACCGCCGTCGGCCGTCTTGATCCGATATTCGCATTGATAGGGAGTCCCGGCAGCGAGGCTTTCGCGCCTCGACTGGACCAGACGAGTCAGGTCATCCGGATGAACCAGCTTCACCCAACCGTTGCCGACCAGCTGCTCGGGAGGCTGGCCGATCAATTCGGCCCAGCCGGGCCCGATCTGAACCACCTTTCCGTCCGCGTCGGCGAGCCAGGGAATCAGCCGGCTCAGGGCGAATGCGTAATGATACAGACTATCATATCTGGTCTGGCTATTCCTTTGCGGCATGATCAAATCTTCACGAGATCTCTCATGTGCCGAAGCAAGGCCGACGTCTTTATTCCAATGCATATCGCAAACCAGAGTGCCGCGAATATCGAATAAATTCTTGGCCTATATTACAAAGCCTGTCCATTAGAGCGCGTTGACATTCATTTGGTCCAGATGAACGCGCTGACGAGGCAAAGGATTGACATAAACGCCCGTGGGGTCTGTTCGTAGCGCGTGGCGATGCGTCTGAAGTGCTTGATTTTCAGGAAGAAG
>NZ_VOSK01000191.1 GCF_009296175.1 Microvirga tunisiensis
TCCCTGAAGCGGTGTACTCACCAAAGCATAGACATGGTCGATGTTCTCATTCGATCGCCCCGAAGGACGATCCGCAAGGACACCGCCGCCTACGCTTCTCTTCTCTCTTCACTTGTCAAAGAACAGGCATCTTTCGATGCCATCGATAAAAACAGACCCCCGCAGAACAGCCTTTGTTCCCGACCGAAGTCAGGCCCAACAGCCCGGTTTCTGAGGAAGATCTGGGCGCCGTTCGCGTCAGCGGCGGCGTCGATGGCCGGTATATAGGCCCAACCCCTATGGCCTGTCAACGTGCTTGTGAAAGTTTTTTGACAGGCGAACCAATCCGACGCCAACGGGCGTGCCGCACAGGTTTTTCTGCTCCTGCCTCACTGCCGACACAGTGCGGAATGAAGCAGAGCCGCGGCCGGCATTTCTTTTCCGGAACCTCTTTTCCTGGAGAGTTGGCGCGCCGCCCAAGCTTATCTATGAACTGTGCGGTTGTCGTCTCGTGTGCTAGATGGCCTCTGGTGTCTGTGACAGCAACCCACCCGCATCGACACCAGACAGAGATCATGAGCCCTCTTCCTCCCGATGACAGCCATGCCAAGAGTTTCCGTAAGGAAGCTTCGCATCTGTCGTCCGGCATCGATCTCGGGCACGAGCCGCCGCTCAACACCAACGGCATTGCGGCGCCCGAGATCGACAAATGGGAGGTGAATCTGCGCTGGCTCGGCGCCAGCGTTCTGACCGGCGTCACGGGCGCGGTCCTGATCGGCGCCTCCATCTACATCGCCCTTGAAGGCGCAACGATCTCCGCCCTCCCCCCGGAGCGGGCGGCACTCAATGGCCGGGCTCCTTCAGGAACCAGCGAGGAGCGGACCTCGAACCTAGCCCGCAAGGCTGACCGGCTCAACATGACGGAGAATACCTCCTCCGCAAGACAGAGCTTCAAAGCGCCGATGACGATCCGCAATGGCGAGCGCGAAGCCATCAAGGTCCGGCAGTTCGTGCGCATCGCGACGAACCTCTCCCTGACCGCCGGCACCTACGCCTCCGATATTCCGCCTTTCAATCCCCTGCGCCTGTTCGCTGAGGGAATGGACGAACAGCGCGTTGAGCCGACGCCGGAGGTTGCCGATGCCGATGTGTCGGTCCTCAGGCGCGACCTTGCCGCGGTGGCCATCGCGGCGAGCGCCCCCTCCCTGACGGACGGCGACGTGCTTGCGATCCTTGAGGAGGAGCGGCGGGTCTTCAATGAGGCCGGGCGCCGAACCTCCGTGCCGATTCCTGCCCAGCAGATGCTGTCGCGGACCCTGCGGCAGCCGGAGGGGTTGGGCGATGCCCTCGGCTATGCCCGCGTCGTCGATGCGCCCTTCAGCACGATCGAGGTTCGCGTCGTGCCCGAAAACGTGACCGATCTTCCCAAGGTCGAGCAGACGGCCATGGCTCCCCTCGTCGAGGAGCGCGATGTGGCTCTCAAGAAGGGTGAAACCCTCGAAACGGTCCTGCGCAGCTACGGGGGTACGCCCGAGCAGATCGCCGCGATCACCTCGGCTCTGGCAGCCCGCATCAAAGTTGAGGGCCTGACGGAAGGTCAGAGGCTGCGCATTCTCATCGCACCCGGTCCCCGTCTCGGGGATCCCAGACAGATCGTGCGGGTGATCACGTTCGGGGAACGGGGCATCGAAGGCATTGCCGCCGCCAATGATCGCGGCGTCTTCGTTTCCGTGACACCACCCGCCGACGAGACGAACCGGCAGGTGGCCGAGGCCTCGGAGGAAGAGGAAGAGGATGACCGGCGCGGCGGCGTGCGGCTCTACGAGAGCCTCTATGAGACGGCCCTCAAGAACGAGCTGCCTCGTCAGACGGTGGACGAACTGGTGCGCATCTTCGGCTATGACGTCGATTTTCAGCGCCGTGTGTCGCAGGGAGATGCCTTCGAGATCTTCTATGGTTCGGATGACGAGAACGGAACGCCGGAGGTCCTCTATGCCTCCCTCACCGTGGGCGGGGAAGCGCGCCGCGTCTACCGCTACCAGGGCGAGGACGGCACGGTCGATTTCTTCGACGACGCGGGCCGCTCGCTCAAGAAGTTCCTGATCCGCAAGCCCATCGCCGACGGCATCCTGCGCTCGGGCTTCGGCTCGCGCTTCCACCCGATCCTGGGCTATTCGCGGCCGCATACGGGCATCGACTGGGCGAACAAGGTCGGCACCCCGATCCTTGCCGCAGGCAACGGCACCGTCCGCTTTGCCGACTGGAAATCGGGCTACGGGCGCCATATCGAGATCCAGCACGCCAACGGTTATGTGACGACCTATTCCCACATGTCGGGCTTTGCCAAGAGCATGAATCAAGGCGTCAGGGTCCGGCAGGGTCAGGTCATCGGCTATCTGGGCAGCACGGGCCTGTCGACCGGCCCTCACCTCCATTACGAGGTGCTCATCAACGGCAGCTTCGTCGATCCTCTCAAAATCCGCCTGCCGCGCGGAAGGGAGCTCGAGGGCCGTGGGCTGGTGGACTTCAAGCGCCAGCGCGAACAGGTCGATGAATTGATGTCCCACAGCGTCGCCTCAGCGACTCTCTCCCAGCGTGCGGAGCTGCGATAGAGCCCATGCTCGAGCTTTTCGCGATTGTGCTGCCGGTCTTCGGTTTGATCGGCATCGGCTATGTCGCGCGTCAGACGGGCTTCATTTCCGAGCGGGCCGGCGAAGGGCTGTCCGAATTCGTCTTCACCTTGTCCCTGCCCTGCCTGATCTTCCGCACCCTCGTTCGCGCCGAGATTCCCGACGTCCAGCCCTGGGGCTATTGGATCTCCTACTTCGTCGGCGTGGCTGTGGTCTGGCTTCTGGCCACCGTGATCGGTCAGCGCTTCTTTGGGATCAAAGGTGTTTCCGCGGTCGTCGCCGGTTTCTCGGCCGGTCAGGCGAATACGGTCTTCGTCGGCGTCCCGATGATCCTCAAGGCCTACGGGGACGAGGGTGCCGTCCCGCTCTTCCTGCTCATCGCCGTCCATCTGCCCGTCACGATGACCCTCGCGACGATCCTGGCCGAGGGACGACAGGCCTCGCCTGTCATCGTCCTGCGCCGCCTCTTCACCCATCCCATCGTCGTCGGCATCCTGGCGGGATCCGCCTGTCGTCCCATCGCCGCGCATGTGCCGGCTCCGGCTTGGCAGGTCATGGATCTGCTGGCGAGCGCGGCGGTTCCCTGTGCCTTGATCTCCATGGGCATCGCCCTGCGCCGCTACGGGCTGCAGACGGGCTGGAAGCTACCGACCGTGATCTCGTTCCTCAAGCTCGTGCTGCATCCCCTGATCGTGCTGCTGTTGGCCACCCGGGTCTTCAACATGCCGCCGGTCTGGGCCGGGGTCGCGGTGCTCTTCGCCTCGTGCCCATCGGGCATCAACGCCTACCTCTTCGCCGAACGGTACGGGGAGGGCGTGGCTCTCGCCTCCAGCGCCATCACCCTGTCGACCTTTCTGGCTCTGGGGACGACGCTGGTCTGGCTTTACGTGCTGGGCGTCGGCTGAGGATCGAGCCCGAGGCGTCGCCATATCGCCTGAGGCGTCACGCCCTCGGCACGCAGCTCGGCCAGGGATTGCGATTGCCGGCTCTTCGCCAGCTTGTCGCCGGTCGGATCGAGCACGAGGCCATGGTGGTGATAGAGAGGCGTCGGCAGGTCCAGCAGAACTTGGAGCAGCACGTGGAGGTCGGTCGCGGCTTCGAGATCCTGGCCGCGGACCACGTGGGTGACGCCTTGGAGCGCATCGTCGACGATGACGGAGAGATGATAGCTCGTCGGCGTCTCCTTGCGCACGATCACCGCATCGCTCCAGCGCCACGGCTGCACGGTGACGATGTCCACCCGGCCTTCGCGGTCGAATGTCTGAAATCGATGCGGCCCCGGCACAAGCTTTTCCAGCGCCGCCATGTCGAGGCGCCAAGCATGGGGCTCGCCGGCCGCGATCCGACGATCGGCCTCATCAGTGGGCATGTCACGGCAGGTGCCCGGATAGAGCGGAGCGCCGTCCGGATCGCGGGACCAATCCTGGCCGCTCTCCGCCGCCCGGCAGGCGATTGTCTCCGCGATGTCCCGGCGGGTGCAGAAACACGGATAGACCCCTCCCCTCCCCTTCAGCCTCAGGAAGGCGGCATGGTAATCGCCGAAGTGCTCCGATTGCCGTCGCACGGGAGCCTCCCAGTGCAGGCCGAGCCAGGCGAGGTCGTCATAGATGGCGGTCTCGAATTCGGGTCGGCAACGTGTGATATCGATATCCTCGATGCGCAGGAGGAAACGACCCTGGTGGAGGCGGGCGAAGTCGGCGTTGAGCAGGGCGGAATAGGCATGCCCCAGATGAAGCCGCCCGTTGGGGCTGGGAGCGAATCGAAAAACCGGCTTCGTCACGGGAGCCTGCATCGGAAGAAGGAACGCGAAGGAATGACCACCCTCCTCGAAACGGACGCGGTTCTCAAGAGGGGCTTGGGCGAGTTGGCGATGGCGGATCCCGTGATGGCGAAGCTGGCCGCAAGCGGGATCACGCCGCAATTGCGCAAGCGGCCGCCAGGTTTTGAGGGTTTGGCCTGGATCGTCATCGGCCAGCAGGTTTCCACCGCCAGCGCGACGGCCATCTGGACCCGCTTGCGGCAGATCCTCGAACCTCCGACGCCGGGGGTCTTTCTTCGGCTCTCCGATGAGGATCTCCGGACAGCCGGATTGTCGGCCGGGAAGGTCAGGACCCTGCGCGCCGTAGCGGCGGAGGTCATCGACGGCAGGCTTCCCCTCGATGAGTTGCACAACCATTCGGCCGACGAGGCCCATGATCTTCTCACGCGGGTGAAAGGGATCGGCCCCTGGACCGCCGATGTGTACCTGCTCTTCTGCCTCGGGCATCCCGATGCCTTTCCGAGCGGGGATCTGGCCGTGCAGGAAGCCGCCCGCCTCGCCTATGGGTTGGAGCAGCGGCCGGACGCCAAGACCCTGACGGCTTTGGCCGAGAACTGGCGCCCTTGGCGGGGCGTGGCAGCCAAGATGCTCTGGGCCTATTACCGTACGATCAAGTCCCGGGAGGGCGCTCCCGTTTGACCGCGACAGCATCCATCGCGCCCTGTCGGCACTCAGACCGCAAAGGATCTCCGTCATGGCCGCCATCGATGGCCCTCGCCTCGCCCCGAAATCCGGGACGCCCAAGCAACTCGTCGTCCTCCTTCACGGTCTGGGAGCCGACGGAAACGATCTGATCGAGCTGGGAGAGCAATGGCGCGACCGGCTGCCGGACGCCGCCTTCGTGGCCCCTCATGCCCCGGATCCCTGTGGGAATGCGCCCATGGGGCGGGAGTGGTTTCCCCTCACCCTGACCGACCCGCGCGAATTCTGGCGTGGCGTGACCTATGCGGCTCCCAGGCTCGACGCCTTTCTGGACCAGGAGCTCGCCCGGTATTCCCTGCCGGCTTCGAAGCTTGCCCTCGTCGGCTTCAGCCAAGGCGCCATGATGGCGCTCCATATCGGGTTGCGCCGGCAGACCGCCCCGGCCGCCATTATCGGCTATTCGGGCCTTCTGGTGCTGGAGGATGGGCAGGGACCGGAGAGCCTTGGGAATTCGGCACGGTCGAAGCCGCCGATCCTGCTGGTTCACGGGGACCGGGACGATGTGGTCCCGGTCGAAATGTTCTTCTTCTCGAAGGAGGCTTTGGGCGCGGCGAAGATCCCCTGCCAATGGCACCTCTCGGCCGGCCTTGCCCATGGGATCGATGATGAGGGTCTCAGGCAGGGCGGCCTGTTTCTGGCCCAGGCCTTCGATCTCCCCTCCACCGGGAAGATCTAGGCCCGTGCGGCCGCCAAGGCCGCCGCGGCTCCGGCTCTGAGCATGGAGATGTCGCTGCCGATGGAAACCATGTGGAAGCCCTTGCGCACGAGCTGAGCCGCCCGCCCCCCTGACACGGCATAGATGGCCGCGACCTTGCCCGCAGCCTTCACGCGGGCAAGCGCATGATCCAGGGCCTTCTCGACCTCGGCGCTGGTGGGATCGAGGCCTTTTCCGCCTGAGAGGGCGATCGACAGGTCGGAGGGACCGATGAAGATGCCATCGATCCCGGGCACCGCCAGGATGTCGTCGATGATGGCGAGGGCTTCGCGCGTCTCCACCATGGCGAAGGAAACCGTCAGGTGATTGGCCCGCTGCAGATACTCGCCCGGCTCGAGCCCTGAGAGGGAGAGCGCCCCATAGGCGCCCCAGCTGCGCTCGCCGACGGGCGGGAACTTCATGAAGCCGGCGAAGCGTCTTGCATCCTCGATGGTGTTGATCATGGGGGCGATCACGCCCGAGACTCCGGCATCCAGGAAGCGCGAGGCGGATGCGAAATCCCCTACGGGGATACGGACCAGGGCCGGCTTTCCCGCAGCAGCGATCAGCGGCACCGCCTGGAGTGCGGCGGCAAAATCGATGGAGCCGTGCTGCATGTCCATGACGACGGCATCGAACGCCTCGCGGGCCAGGATCCCGGCCACGGAGGGATCCGGCATGCCGCACCAGGCCGTCAGAAGAGGAGAACCGGCTGTCAGCCGCTCGGGAAACGATGGATGGGTCGGCATGATGCCCCTTTGGATTGAGTGGTTCTTCGGAATCCCGCCAGGATTCCAGCGGCCGGAATGGCGTTACTGCCCCGCTTTGATCTCCTCGACGGCACGGGCCATCATCTGGCTGAGTTTGACCTTGAGTGAAGCCTCGTCGATCGATTGGCCGGCTGCGCCAAGATCCTGATGAACCTGGCGCAGAACGTCCGCGTCGCCCGGCTCGTGGAAATCGGCCAGCACGATGCTCTTGGCGTAGGCCTCCGCATCCGCTCCGCTCTTGCCCAGGCGCTCGGCCGCCCAGAGGCCGAGCAGCTTGTTGCGGCGCGCCGTTGCCTTGAAGCGGAGCTCCTCGTCGAGGGCAAACTGCTTCTCGAAGGCATCCTCACGTTCGTTGAATGTGGTCATCGGCCTTACCCTCCCTTGCTTTTCCTTTATGCGATATAAGGGCGCACTCGCGCTGCGGCCAGACGCTCCCCATCTTCAAAAGGGTACTTCCACCGAGTTGCAGGCCAGCAGCTCATGTCCCCGCGTTGTACTTGTCCAAGGGATCGGATAGGTTGCCCCTTGAGCGGAGCACCGGTGAAAAGCCGCGTCTCCGCCAGCCGCGGATCTAAAAAATGACCATCCCCAGGAGCCACGGCACATGGATTTTCTCAAACCACGGTACACGCCTATGAATCGTCGCCGTCGCATCTATGAGGGCAAGGCGAAGGTCCTCTATGAGGGCCCGGAACCCGGTACGCTCATCCAGCACTTCAAGGATGACGCGACCGCCTTCAATGCCAAGAAGCATGAAGTGATCGACGGCAAGGGCGTGCTCAACAATCGGATCTCGGAATACCTGTTCCAACATCTGAACGACATTGGCATCCCGACCCACTTCATCCGCCGCCTGAACATGCGCGAGCAGCTGATTCGCGAGGTGGAGATCATCCCCCTCGAGGTGGTGGTGCGGAACGTGGCGGCGGGCTCGCTCGCCACCCGGCTCGGCATCGAGGAGGGCACGCAGCTGCCCCGCTCGATCATCGAATTCTATTACAAGAACGACGCCCTGAACGATCCCATCGTCTCGGAAGAACACATTACCGCTTTCGGCTGGGCCTCACCCCAGGAGATCGACGACATCATGGCGCTTGCCATCCGGGTCAACGACTTCCTGTCCGGCCTCTTCCTGGGCGTCGGGATCCGCCTCGTCGACTTCAAGCTCGAGACGGGCCGTCTCTGGGAGGGCGAGATGATGCGCATCGTCGTCGCCGACGAGATCTCCCCGGATTCCTGCCGTCTCTGGGATATCAAGTCCAAGGACAAGCTCGACAAGGACCGGTTCCGCCGGGACATGGGCGGGCTGGTCGAGGCCTATTCCGAGGTCGCCCGCCGCCTCGGCATCCTGGCCGAGAACGAAAACCCGGTGACAGGCGGCCCCCGCCTCGTGCAGTAGCGGCCGCTCCCTTAATCTTTCCAAGCCCGGCTCCACGCCGGGCTTTTCTTTTGCGTCATCCCGCATTCCCCTTCCGGCTCGTTTCGCGCATAGATAAGGGCCATGCCTTTCCGTCTGCTGTGTTCCCTCCCCTTCATCCTGGCTCTCGCCTTGACGGTCGCAAGCTGCGGCTACATTCCGCGTCAGGTCGCGGGTCTCCCGGCGGGCACGCCCTGGGATGCCCTACCCTTACGCAAATGGCTGGCCGAGGATCGGGCCGAACCCGTTGCCCTTGCCTTCTGCGTCCCGCCAGAATGCAGCCCGGGCCTCACGGTCGGCGTCATCCGCCTGACTGGCAAGGACGCGGACATCACGGACGCCCTGCTGAAGGATCCCGAGCGCCTGGCCCGCGCGCTGCGCTCGCCTGTGGGCCGGCAGAAGCCGGTCAGGACCCGGATCACGGTCGAGTGCCTCAAGGACGCTCCCTATCCCGGCTTTACCATCGATCTCGCCCCGGCGGATGGTAGCAAGCGCCCGGCCTATGGGGCAGCCATGGGAAAGCGTGAGGGCGAGGCGCTCTCGGTTGTCTTGGTGATCGGCGAAGTTCAGGATGTCGTGCGTGAAACGCTCCGAGAAGTCGCTGCCCGAGAATTAGGCTCCTGAGCCCGTTGTCTCTTGCGGCTAAATTCTTTATGGCCTTGGCCAAATCTTAACAGCCGAGGCCCCCATGAAAGCTCGCGTCACCGTCACACTCAAGAACGGCGTTCTCGATCCCCAAGGCAAGGCCATCGAAGGGGCCCTGAAATCCCTAGGCGTCGAGGGCATCGACGGCGTGCGCCAGGGCAAGGTCTTCGACATCGAGCTCGGAACCACCGACAAGTCCAAGGCCGAAGCCGCCCTCAAGGCCGCCTGCGAGAAGCTGCTCGCGAACACCGTCATCGAGAATTACCGCGTCGAGATCGCGTGAGGCTTTCATGAAATCTGCCGTCATCGTCTTCCCCGGCTCCAATCGCGAAGGCGATGTGCTGCGGGCGCTCAAATCGGCCGGCTCCCATGTGGAGAAGGTCTGGCATGCCGAGACCGAACTGCCGAAGGGCACTGACCTCGTGGTCCTGCCGGGCGGCTTCTCCTACGGCGATTACCTGCGCTGCGGCGCGATTGCCGGCCGCGCCGCCGTGATGGATGCGGTTCGCGCCCATGCGGCGCGCGGCGGCCTCGTGCTCGGCATCTGCAACGGCTTCCAGATCCTTTGCGAATCCGGGCTCCTGCCCGGCATCCTGATGCGCAACGCCAACCTTAAATTCATCTGCCACCGGCAGTTCCTGCGCGTCGAGCGCAACGACACCGCCTTCACCCGGGCTTATGCCAAGGGTCAGGCCATCGATGTCTGCGTGGCGCATGGCGAGGGCAACTACACGGCCGACGAAGAGACCCTGAAGCGGCTCGAAGGCGAAGGGCTGGTGGCCTTCCGCTATTCCGACGCCCAAGGGCACATCACGACGGATTCCAACCGCAACGGCTCCATGAACGCGATCGCGGGCATCTATTCGGAAAAGCTCAACGTGCTCGGCATGATGCCTCATACGGAAAACCTGATCGAAGACCTCGTGGGCGGCACCGATGGGCGCGGCCTGTTCGAGAGCCTCGTGTCGAGTTTCCCGAAAGCGGCTTGATCTCTGAAGCGGAGAAAGCACCCCGCAGCCCTCATCCTGAGGAGCGGAGCGTCTCGAAGTACGAGGGCGTCTCCGGTGCTCACTGGACCCTCCTTCGAGACGCCGCTCCGCGGCTCCTCAGGATGAGGACATCTGATTTGTTCCCCTTACTCTCCCACACGGGAGAGGGTGAAAGAAGCGAGACCCCGATGATCCGCAACGACGTCGCCATCACCCCGGAGCTGGTCAAGGAGCACGGGCTCAAAGCCGACGAATACGAGCGCTTCGTGAACCTGATCGGCCGCGAGCCGACCATTACCGAGCTCGGCATCGTGTCGGCCATGTGGAACGAGCATTGCTCGTACAAGTCCTCCCGCATCCACCTGCGCGGCCTGCCCACCAAGGCTCCCTGGGTCATCCAGGGGCCCGGCGAGAATGCGGGCGTGATCGATATCGGCGACGGGCTGGCCTGCATCTTCAAGATGGAGAGCCACAACCATCCGTCGTTCATCGAGCCCTACCAGGGCGCCGCGACGGGCGTCGGCGGCATCCTGCGCGACGTGTTCACCATGGGAGCACGGCCCATCGCATCGCTGAACTTCCTGCGCTTCGGCGAGCCGGATCACCCGAAGACCCCTCACCTCGTCTCGGGCGTGGTCGCGGGCATCGGCGGCTACGGCAACTCCTTCGGCGTTCCCACGGTCGGCGGAAGTGTGGGCTTCGACAAGCGCTACAACGGCAACATTCTCGTCAATGCCATGGCGGTGGGCCTCGCCCGCACCAACGAGATCTTCTACGCGAAGGCCACCGGCATCGGGAACCCGATCGTCTATCTCGGGTCCAAGACCGGCCGCGACGGCATCCACGGCGCGACCATGGCGTCAGCCGAGTTCGACGACGCATCCGAAGAGAAGCGTCCGACCGTGCAGGTCGGCGACCCCTTCGCCGAGAAGCTCCTGCTGGAGGCCTGCCTCGAGCTCATGAAGTCGGGCGCCGTGATCGCGATCCAGGATATGGGCGCGGCCGGCCTCACCAGCTCGGCCGTCGAAATGGGCGCCAAGGGCAATCTCGGCATCGAGCTCGACCTCGACAAGGTGCCCTGCCGCGAGGAGGGCATGACGGCCTACGAGATGATGCTCTCCGAGAGCCAGGAGCGCATGCTCATGGTGCTCAAGCCCGGCATGGAGAAGGAGGCCGAGGCCATCTTCCACAAATGGGGCCTCGATTTCGCGGTGATCGGCAAGACCACCGATACGCTCCGCTTCGTCATCAAGCACCAGGGCGAGGTGAAGGCGGATCTTCCGATCAAGGAATTGGGCGACGAGGCTCCTCTCTATGACCGGCCGTGGGTGGAAAGCCCCAAGCAGCCCGTGATCGCGCCGGACAGCGTGAAGCCCCCGATGTCCGAGGCCGAGGCGCTCCTGAAGCTCGTCGGCTCGCCGGACCAGAGCTCCAAGCGCTGGGTCTGGGAGCAGTACGATCACCTGATCCTCGGCAACACCGTCCAGATTCCGGGCGGCGATGCCGCCATCGTGCGCGTCGAGGACGGACCGAAGGGCTTGGCGCTGACCACCGACGTGACGCCGCGCTATTGCGAGGCCGATCCCTTCGAGGGCGGCAAGCAGGCGGTGGCGGAAGCCTGGCGCAACATCACGGCGGTCGGTGGCCTGCCGCTCGCCATCACCGACAATCTCAACTTCGCCAGTCCCGAGCGGCCCGAGTCCATGGGCCAGTTCGTCGGTTGCGTCAGGGGCATCGGCGAGGCCTGCCACGCGCTCGATTTCCCGGTCGTGTCCGGCAATGTCTCGCTCTACAACGAGACCAATGGCCAGGGCATCCTGCCCACTCCGGCCATCGGCGGCGTCGGCCTCCTTGACGACGTGACGGTCAACGCCTCCATCGCCTTCAAGCGTGAGGGAGAGGCCATCATTCTCATCGGCGCAACCCAGGGCTGGCTCGGCCAGTCGATCTATCTGCGCGATGTCTGCGGCCGGGAGGAAGGCGCTCCGCCGCCGGTGGATCTGGTCCAGGAGAAGCGCAACGGCGATTTCGTGCGCCAGCTCATCCGCTCCGGCCAGGTGGAGACCGTGCATGACCTCTCGGATGGCGGCATCGCACTCGCGCTCGCCGAGATGGCCATGGCCGGCAACGTAGGCGCCGAGATCACGGCTTTCCCGGAGGGATTCCCCCTCCATGCCTTCCTCTTCGGCGAGGATCAGGCCCGCTACCTCATCGCCGTCGACGAGGACGTGGCCGCCGACATCCTCTACGAGGCCGGCGCCATCGGCGTTCCAGCCGTGACGCTGGGCATCACCGGGGGCGATGCGTTGATTCTGCCAGGGCAACAGGCCATATCCGTGAAGCAATTGAAGGCAGCGCACGAAGCCTGGCTGCCGGAATACATGACCGGCAAGTCTTAACCGGTAAGCCGTGAGGAGTTTGATCCATGCCGATGGATTCGCGAGACATCGAAAGCCTGATCAAGGCCGCCCTTCCCGATGCGATGGTCGAGATCAAGGACCTGGCCGGCGATGGCGATCACTATGCCGCCACCGTCACCTCCTCCGCCTTCAAGGGGAAGTCACGGGTCCAGCAGCACCAGATGGTCTATGCAGCGCTGCAAGGACGCATGGGTGGCGTGCTTCATGCCCTTGCATTGACGACCGTGGCACCCGACAATTGAGACATGAACCCGGCGCCTTGACCGCTGCGGAACAGGAGACATCCATGGCTGACGCCAACCAGATCATCGACAACGAAGTGAAGTCCAACGACGTCGTGCTGTTCATGAAGGGCACGCCGCAATTCCCCATGTGCGGGTTCTCAGGGCAAGTCGTCCAGATCCTCAACTACCTCGGCGTACCCTACAAGGGCGTCAACGTGCTCGAGGACGAGACCATCCGCCAGGGCATCAAGGAATATTCCAGCTGGCCGACCATTCCCCAGCTCTACGTGAAGGGCGAGTTCGTCGGCGGCTGCGACATCACCCGCGAGATGTTCCAGGCCGGCGAGCTGCAGCAGCTCTTCACCGACAAGGGCATCCAGGTTCAGCAGAGCGCCTGAAAGCCATCCAGCTGACGAGATCGAGGCGGGGCTTGGCCCCGCCTTTTTCGTGTGCCGAGCATGTTCGACAGCTTGGAGGTGCAAGTCCTCTACCCAGCCTGATGGCGGCGAAGGGTTAGCAAAGCGCAAGGGCGCCACCGCGAGGTGGGGTCTGAAGGAAGCGTGGAGCAAAACC
>NZ_VOSK01000192.1 GCF_009296175.1 Microvirga tunisiensis
ACCTCCATGACCGCGCCGGAGCCGAACTCCTGCTGGAGGGTCTGCAGAATCTGTTTCCGGCCATTGAGTTGATGTGGGCCGACACGGCTTATCGTGGGCTGAAGGACTGGCTCCAGAAGGCCCTGAGCTGGAGATTATCCATCCCGCAGCATTGGTGGAGCGGCGGAACCTGGATGCGGGCTGACGCGGAGCCGCCGACGCGACCGAGTGGCTTCCAGGTGCTCGCACGCAGGTGGGTTGTCGAGCGGACCATCGGTTGGCTCACCACCAACCGGCGGCTCGCCAAGGACTACGAACGCTTGGTCGAGACCGGTGAAATGCTGCTCTATCTCGCCATGAGCCGCATCCTGCTGCGTCGCCTCACGCGAAAGGAAAGATAATTGCTCACCAGCCTCTTATACCAAGTCCCTGAAGGGCTGACTCTTTCGTGATTTCCTGGCCTGGCGGAGGTGTGATTCAGTTTGGTAAACCAGGGAAGGGTGCCATGCCGATTCCACTCCGAACTGACTTCAATGCTCATCAGCTTCGCGCGCTCGCCCGCCAGACGAAGAATGCGCCTCAGGCGCGGCGGCTTCTGGCGCTGGCAGCGATCTATGAGGGCGCCTCGCGCACCGAGGCAGCCCGGATCGGGGGCGTGACGCTGCAGATCGTGCGTGACTGGGTGCTCAAGTTCAACGCTCAAGGGCCTGACGGCCTGATCGACCGCAAGCCGCCGGGCCAGCCCTCGAGGCTTACGGATCGCCATCGCCAGCATCTGGTGCAGATGATCGAGGCTGGTCCGATCCCGGCGGTGCACGGGGTGGTGCGCTGGCGGCTGATCGATCTGATCCAGTGGCTCTGGGACGAATACCGGCTGCCGATCTCCAAACAGGCGCTGAGCCGGGAGGTGCGGGCGCTGGGCTATCGCAAGCTCTCGGCTCGTCCGCGCCATCATGCCAAGAGCGAAGCGGCGGTCGAGGCGTTTAAAAAAACTTCCCCGCGCGTCTGGCAGACATCGCGAGCAACGAGGCTGATGGCAAGCCGCTAGAGATCTGGTTTGCCGACGAGGCGCGGATCGGCCAGAAGAACAACATCACCCGCCGCTGGGCCAAACGCGGCACGCGGCCCTCGGCACCGCGGGACCTGAGAACCGCCTCGACCTATATCTTCGGGGCGATCTGCCCAGCGCACGGCAAAGCCGCCGGTCTGGTGCTGCCCCGCTGCACCACCCAGGCCATGAACGAACATCTGAAGGAGATCGCGCAGGCGGTGGCGCCGGGGGCGCACGCCGTCTTGCTGTTGGATCGGGCGGGCTGGCATGTCTCGCGCAAACTGCAGGTGCCGGCCAACATCACCCTGGTGCCGCTGCCGGCGAAAGCGCCCGAGTTGAACCCGGTGGAGAATATCTGGCAATATCTGAGGGAGAACTGGCTCTCGAACCGGATCTTCACATCCTACACCGACATTCTCGATCACTGCTGCGCGGCTTGGACCAAGCTCACGGACCAGCCCTGGACCATCATGTCCATCGGCTTGCGTGACTGGGCGCACGAGTTCTGATCAACGGGAGTTGGTATTAGTTGTCTAATCAGGGATATCCATCAAGCTGCGGCATCCCTTTCGCTTTCCCGAAGTCACAGCCAAGAGCAAGAGGTCAGTCATGACTGTATTGGTAACGGGTGGTGCCGGCTATATCGGAAGCCATATGGTTTTGGCGTTGGCCGATGCCGGAAAGGATGTCGTCGTCCTCGACGATCTCAGCACCGGCTTTGAGTGGATGGTCCACTCTTCGGCGACCCTCATTGAAGGGGATGTGGGCGACGAAGCTCTCGTTTCAGATATTATACAGAAGCATGGCATCAAGGCTATTGCCCATTTCGCCGGGTCGATCGTGGTTCCGGAATCCGTCACGGATCCATTAGGCTACTATCTCAACAACACGGTCAAATCGCGATCTCTCATCAGCGCGGCGGTACGGAGCGGTGTCGAGAAGTTCCTCTTTTCTTCGACGGCTGCCGTCTACGGCGACGCCAGACTGAGCCCGATCTCCGAAACGACGCCCCTCAATCCGGTCTCGCCTTATGGTACATCGAAGCTGATGACGGAGATGATGCTGCGAGATGTCGCTCGTGCTCATCCCTTGCGCTTTGTAGCCCTTCGGTACTTCAACGTTGCCGGCGCCGATCCCTATGGCCGAAGCGGGCAGAGCACCCGGCAGGCGACGCATCTCATCAAGGTCGCGACCCAAGCAGCTCTCGGCGAGAGATCTCGGCTTGAGATCTTTGGAAACGATTATCCGACTCCCGACGGCACATGCCTGCGTGACTATATCCACGTCTCGGACTTGGCTCATGCTCATACGCTCGCTCTCGACTATCTCGACGCAGGCGAGGACAGCATCGTTCTCAACTGCGGTTATGGCCGTGGATACTCTGTCCTCGAAGTCGTCGAGGCTGTCAGGCGGGTATCGGGCGTCGACTTTGCCGTGAACCTTTCTGCGCGGCGGCCCGGAGATCCCGCGACGCTGATTGCAAGTGCGGCTCAGATTCACGAGGTCTTGAAATGGTCTCCGAAGTTCGACGACCTGGAAGCGATCATCAGCCATGCACTGGCATGGGAGAACGGCCTGAAGGTTCGCCGAGCGAGAGCAGCTTAATTGGGATCGCAACATTGAGTATCGCGCACTCGCACGAGATCGTCCCCTTCAGGACAAAAGTCCTTTTGGGCTTCGGCACTCCCTATCTCCGAAACCAGCCTTCAGTTGCGCGGGCAACCAGACAGACAATCGATTTCAGGATGGAATCATATGCTAGACGAAATCACTAAAGATAATACGCTTGATCAGCCCGCGCTAAAGATGGCAGAGCCATCTAAGCCTCTGCGGGTTGCAATCCTATGGAAGCACCCATCTCTGGGTCTTTATTCGAACTCGGCTTTTGAAGACCTCTACAATGGTATCGGTCACAACAATGGGAATCTGGCCTTTGTTCATGCCATTGCCAGTCACATTTCCAATCCGGTCAAATTCTTCGGTTGGAGCGCGTCGGCGGAAACCCTGAGAGATAATGCCGATATCATCGTCATTCCGTGTGCCAACCAATTGGGACGCCACACGGATTACGGCAACATGGCGGACAACTTGGAAAAATCCGGCTTGCCGATCGTTGCCATTGGGCTTGGAGCTCAGGCCGACAGCTACGATCAGGACATCCAACTCACAGATGGGACGTACCGGTGGACCCAGGTCATTGCGCGATCTAATCCGTCCTCGTCGACATCCAACATCTATACCCGCGGCGCCTTCACCAGTTCACAGCTCGATAAGCTCGGCACCCACGGCTCCGTTGCCGGAGGCTGTCCTTCGTACTTTACGAACCAGGAGCCTGGTCTGGGCAAGAAAATCCACAAGCAGTGGTCGCAGCTCCCCCTGCCGCGCTCCATCTCAGTCGCAGCAGGTCACCAGGCGTGGGTGAAGACCCGCAACATCGAACATCAGCTGATCGGGCTGATGATGGACCCGATGTATCCGGGTCAATATGTGGTCCAGTCGATGGGCGAGATGATCAGGGTATCTCGAGGCATTTTCGATGACATCGATCCTCATGCTCTCAAGGAGATCCATAACCACACCGTTCCTCATTATTCCTTCGAGGAGTTCAAGGCGTGGTGCCGGAACTATGTCCGCTCCTTCTACGACGTTCCGGCCTGGATGGACACATTGCGCCGGCATGACTTCACGATTGGATCCCGTTACCACGGGGTGGCCTTGGCTCTTCAGGCCGAGCGCATGGGCTTGACTGTCACAATCGATTCACGAACCCGCGAGCTCTGCGAGAATACGGGAGTTCCGTCCGTCGCAGCATCCGACCTGACCGCGCCGCTCACCCGTTCCAGCTTGAAGAAGATGATCAATTTCGATCCCGATGCCTATGACAGGCATCGGAGTGAAGCGGCCTCGAGGTATCTCGACTTTCTAACGGCCAATAGAATCCAACCGGCTTCCTTCCTACATCGGATTGCCGCCAGCAAGTGAAATGATGGAGCGTCAAGTCACGGTAGATCCTGTCCCTGTTGTCGACCTCATGAGAAATGTCTCCCAAGGCCGCCGGACCGCGCAGAAGGGAGGCGCTTCATCGTGACCTACTTCAAGGATCTCACGAATAAGATCGGACGTTGGAACGCCTTCGCAGGGTCGCTGGTTCTGATGCTTATGATGAGCACGGCAGTGACCTCGGCTGGATCGCTTCACTTTTCAATCTCTTCCGAGGCTGAAGAGGTCTACAGCTATGAGCGGCAGCGATGCGACTGGCGCTCAATCCCCGATTCCCCTGCCAGGGCCTATCGCCGCCGTGACGGTTCTGTGGCTCTAATTGCGGCTCACTTCCGGAATAGGGTCCTCGAAGGGCTCAACTTTGCCAAGCTTCGCCCCGATTGCTCGATCGTCTCGCAAGGCGAGGAATCCGCCGATCCCTCTGCCTATGATGATCGCTTCTGGGTTCAGAGCCTCATCCCTCTCGGCGACGACCGCATTCTCGGATTGGCGAGCCAGGAGTTCTCCGGGCTCCGCCACGACGGGCTTTGCGCCAAGGGACCCGGCAAGCCGGAGTGCTGGTATCTCTCGATCGTCGGATTGGAGGCGAACGAACGGGATTTCTCATTCGAGTTGTTACCCCGCAACCAACGCCTCATTGCTGGATCGAACAAACCTTTCGACACGGGCATCACCGCCGCAGGCTTTCTCACGCTCTCGAATACCGTCTTCGATGGAGACTATGCCTATTTCATCGCCTGGACGGAGGATGCCGCAGAACCGGGCGGGCGTGGGAACTGCCTGTTCCGCGCTCCCCGATCCGACCTTGTGGCAGGCTGGCGGATGATGAGCGAAGGGCGCTTCGTTTCACCGCCGAACCCTTATCCATCGAGCGGGGAAGAGCCCGCTCAGGCAAAATGCGATCGTCTCGGCAACGGCGACATAACCGGAAAGATACGATCTCTGATTTGGCTGGAGGCCAAAAACCTCTGGATGGTTGTCTGGTCCACGCGGGCGAATGATACCGGCGGTGTCTATTATGCGACCTCGTCGGATTTGGAGAACTGGTCGTCAGCGAGCCTGCTTGCCCCGTTCGATCCACCGTGGGGAACAACAGAGAGAAAGACCTATTACGACTATCCCTCGATCATCGATCACGACAGCCCATCTCCTGTCTTCCAATCGGCTGGAAACACATTCCATCTGTATCTGACCCGCTTCAACTGGCAGTCAAAGCGGCCTACCATGAACAGGGACTTGGTTCGCTTTAAGGTGGTCTTAGATCGCTAAAGCTCTGAACCGGTTAGAATGATGCACGCACCATTGACTGCGGAGTGATCAGACAGCGACCTGTCGTGGGAAGCCTCGTTATCGATTTGAACTTCGCCCTTCCGCAACGACGAAGTTGAACAGCTCATTCCTGGGCTCGACCCCAAGGCCTGCTCCCGTCGGCACAGTGTATTGGCCTTGCGCACAACTCATATCACTGTCTGTAAAGGCGAGATTGCGATCAAAAACGGAGTGCTGGTACTCGTGATAGGGGATCCGCTGAAGAGCCGACGAGGCAACTAGGCTTGCCGCCATGAAGATACCGACACTGATGGATGCGTGCGGGACGGTATTGATGTGGAAGGTCCGCGCCATCCGGCCGATCTGGATGAACTCGGTGATACCGGTGTGACCGATCTCAGGCTGGATCACACCCATGCAGCGAGCTTCCAGCCTTGGGCGATATTCGTAGACGGTTCGCCACTCTTCCCCGAGCGCCAGGGGCACCCCGATGCTCCGCGCGACCCGGGCCTGTCCTTCCAGGTCTTCCGGCTGGCATGGGGCCTCAGCGAAGTAGAGGTTCGAAGCCTCAAGGCGTCGGATGAGTCGCACGGCTTCGGACGCTTCGAACTTCCAGTGCAGGTCGACCATCAGGTCGATGTCGGGTCCGACCGCTTCACGCAGGGCGAGCATCTCCTGCACGATACCCTCGTCGGACACGACCGCCGCAAACTTGATGCCGCGATAGCCCTTTGCCACCCAATCGACAGCGAGATCGCAACGCTCCTGCAATGTGGCGCGCGGCAGTCCCGACACATAGGCCGGGATCGTGGAATGCCGCCGCCCGCCAAGCAGGGTGGAGACGGAAACGCCGAGGTTCTTGCCGGCTAGATCCCAGAGCGCAATGTCGACGCCCGCCAGGGCATCCACGTAATATCCCCCGAAGAACCCGCGCACCCGCATGAGATCGTAGAGATCCTCGTGGATCACGACGGCGTCTCCGGGATCGCGCCCGATTATCACGGGGCCCAAGACATCGTCGATGATGGCCTTCGTCGCTTCGGGTGCCACGATGCCGTAGCACTCGCCCCAACCAACGCGCCCACTCTCGCCGGTCACCTTGATAAGCAAGGTCATGTCCGTGGAGGGATAGATCGTGCGATTGCCCTTGCGCACGAGGTAACCACGCTCGTTGATATGCTCTCCCTCTTTCAGCGGGCCGAGATAGGGCACCTCGCGCGGAATCGAGATGATGAAGGTTTCAACCTTGACGATGGCGTCGACCGAGTTGCTCATGATCGATCAGACCGGCCGGTGATGCTTGAAGGGAAGCGCGGCCTCCTGAAGGAGAAGCGTCAGTTCGGCACGGTCTCCCTCGTCAAACTTGGGCCCCTTGCCGCGGACGAACGTGTTCCGGATCACGCCGCGTCGACGCAGGACTTCCTTGGTCATGTGCATCCGGAAGATCGCCTGGAAATTCAGAAGAGGCAGAGACGCGGAATAGAGTTTCCGCGCCGTCGCGATGTCTCCCTCACGCCAGGATTTCATCATCATGGCGTGAATGTCGGCCAGTTCGCAGGCCGGCATGGTGCCGGCGGCACCTCTGGCCATCTCGTCCATCACATAGCGCCCCCCAGCGCCGCCAAAGATCGCATCCACCGAACCGTTCGCTGCGTTCCTGATGCGCGTGAGGTGCTGCCCGCAAGGCGGGGTTTCCTCCTTGACATAACGGATCATGTCGACGGCGGAGGCGACCGCCGCCACCTCCTCCGGTGTCAATCCGGCACCGATGGGCTTGGGCTGGTTCTGCAGCATGATCGGTACACCGGCATCGGCGGCCACCTGCTGGAAATACTCGATCTGGGCGTCGATCGAGTTGCCGAGATGCCCGGGCGCCATCACCATTGCCGCGGCAGCGCCGATTTCGGCGCCATGGGCGAGGTGACGAGCCGCGACAGCGGGATCGGGATCGCTCGCGCCGATAATGATGGGAATGCGATTGTCGATCTCGCGGGCCAGAAGATCGACCTGACGCCGCCGCTCCTCCTCGCTGAGGGTATCCACCTCGCTGGCAACGCCGGGATAGACGACACCGTCGACGGCGCTCTCGAGTGCGAACCGGATGATCGCCCTGAAGTCGGTCTCGTCGATGGCTCCATTGGAGCGGAAGGGGGTCGGAAGTACCGGAAATGCACCGGAAAGCGGTGTCGTCATTTGACAGCTCCTGCCGTAACGCCTTGGATGAAATATCTCTGGAGGAAGAGGAATGCGGCCACGATGGGAGCCGATGCCAGGAGGGACGCCGCCATGGCCCCACCCCAATCCGAGTTGACCTCGTTCAGGTAGGTGAGCAGCAGGCCGGGTCCGATGGTACGCTTCTCGTCCGACACGATGAGCGTCATCGAATAGAGAAGATCGTTCCACGACCACATGAAAGAATAGAGGAACACCGTGACGATCGGCGGGATCGAGATCGGGATGACGATCGTATGGAAGATGCGCAGATCGCTTGCTCCATCCGCGCGCGCCGCCTCGATCAGCTCGTCAGGAACCTGCGAGAAGTAGCTGTAGAGCATGTAGGTGGAGACCGGCAGGGCGAACACGATGTAGCTCAGGATCAACCCCGTGCGGGTGTCCAATAGGCCGATCTCGCTCATGAGCGGATAGATGCTGATCAGAAGCAACCCGAACGGGAACATCTGCGCGGAGAGCATGAAGAGCATCACCGGCTGACGGCCTGCGAAGCGGTATTTTGCGAAGCTGTAGCCGGCATAGAGCGCCAGGAGGGTGTTGAGGGCAGCGCTCGCGCCAGAGGCAACCAGGCTGTTGAACAGATACATCGGCAACTTGCCCGTCGTCAGGGCGGTCACGAAATGCGTCAGCGTCGGCGCAAGCGGGAACGGTGTCGGAACGATGCTGTAGAGCTCGGCATTCGACTTCACCGACGAGATCGCCAGCCAATAGAGCGGGAAGAACAGGAAGAGGCCTATCAGCGCTAGGAGCAGGCCGAAGACCACCTTGGAGAGGGTGCTGGACAGATCGAACATATCAGGCGCCTTTCACCAGCATGCGCAGGTACAGGAAGGCGGGCGGCAGCAGGGTCGCCACCCAGAGCACGCCGATGGCGGAAGCAAAACCGACATCCCATTGCTCGAAGGCGCGACGGTAGACCTCCACTGAGAGAACCGCGGTTGCGCGAACCGGACCACCCCCGGTCAAGGCATAGATCGTATCGAATTGCTGCAGATTGCCGATGACACCGAGCACCACCACGACGATCAGAACCGGGCGGAGGTGGGGGAGAACATGGTCGCGCAGGACCGCCCAGTTATTGGCGCCGTCGACCCTGGCCGCATCGACCTGCTCACGGTCCATGTTCTGCAGCCCGGCCAGGAAGAACGCCATGAAGAGCGGGATCGACAGCCAGATCTTGGTGATGATTACCGCGATCATGGCCCCGGTGGACGTGGAAAGCCAGGCCTGCGGCATATCGATGACGCCGATTTCCAGCAGGAACGCATTCAGCACACCGTAGCGGCTGTTGAAGATCCAGCCCCAGACGAAGGCGCTCACGGTGCTCGGCAAGACCCAGGGGAGAAGGGACATGGAGCGCAGCAATCCACGGCCACGAAACGGCTGATTCAGGATCAGCGCCCAGCCGAGTCCCAGAATGAGGGTCCCTGTGGTCGTGAAGAACACATAGATGGCCGTGGTGACGAAAGCCTGCCAGACGTCCGGCGTTGCGGCGAACTTGGCGAAATTTCGCAGGCCATAGAACCGCGGCGCCGGCGTCTCGAGCGTGTACTCGAACAGGGACAGCGCCAGTGCCTGGAGGAATGGGTAGAGGATGACGAGGCCGAAGGCGATGGCCGCCGGAAGCAGGAGCAGCATGCCGATCCGGCGCTGGCCGGCCTTGAGCCCGCCGCGGACGGCATGCGGAGATACCTGGACCGGTGCAGGAGCTGATGTGATCTCGGCGGCAAGACTCATGGAATCATCACATGCAAGGAAATGAAGGAGAGTTCGGCTGGCTGCACCGGGATGTGCAGCCAGCCGGGAGGATCAGTTCTGCTTGTTGACGTTCGCCATGGACGTCTCGAGGCGCTTGTGCATCGCCTGGATTGCGTCGTCGACGCTCTTCTGACCGAGCAGCGCACCCTGTGCCTCTTCGCCGATGATCTGCGTCAGTTCGGCGGCATTCGGCCAGATTCCAACCTCGTTGCGGCGCGGGTTGCCCGCCGCCTTGGCCCAGGCCGTCAGGAACGCGTCTCCCGTCACCTTCGGATTGGCCCGCGCGGACTTCGTCACCGGCAGAGCGCTCTGCTCGAGCGGAAACTTGGATTGCGCGTCATCCGAGGTTAGATAGGTGATGAATTGGCTGGCCGGCGCGTCCGCTTTCGCCTTGCCATCGGCCGAAAACTGAACCAGCAGATGCCCCCACTGAATGGAAGCGGGTTCCTTTCCGGCAACGGCTACTGGCGTTGACAGCGGCAGAACATTGGCGTCGAAAGCCGGACCCTGGCCGGAGAAGCTGCGCAGGTGCGTCCTTGCCTGAGGGGCATCGAAGAAGAAGGCCGAAGCGCCCTGGGCCACCAAGCGGCGGGCATCCGGCCGGTCGATCTCGGGAGCGGCAAGGCGATCCTTCATCAGGCTGACCATGAAGCCGAGCGCCTGCTTGCCGGCATCGCCGTTGCCGATCTTGACCTTGCCCTGCTCGTCGATGATCTCGCCGCCGAAGGTCCAGGTCCAGATCATGAAGTCGAGAAGGATCGAACCGTTGTTCTTGGTCGCCATGGTGTAAGGCACCGAGTTCGGGACCTTGTCACGAACGGCGACCAGGGCGCTCCTGAACTCCTCGATCGTCGTCGGCGTCTTCGTGACGCCGGCCTTCTCAAGCACCGCCTTGTTGGCGATGAGGCCGATGGAGCCGGAGATGAGCGGCAGAGCATATTGCTTGGATCCGATCTGCCCCATGGCAAGAGCATCCGGGGCGAAAATCGCAGCCAGCTTGTCCTTGCCATAGACCTCGTTCAGGTCGACGAGACCGGCGACGTTGGCGAAGCTCGGAAGCCAGCGTTCCGAGAGCTGTGCGACGCTCGGCAGAGTCTTGGAGCGAGACCGCAGGAAGATGTTTTTCTGCATATCGCCCCAGGCATAGCCCAGCGGTTCAACCGTGAGCTTGGTCTGCGCCTCGAATCCCTTGAGCAATGCTTCCACGGAGGGCTTGGCGGCTTCCTCCGCATAACTGAAGCTCATGAAGCTGATGTCGGCTGCGTACGCGGCTTGGCCCGAGAAGCCAAGCCCCGCTGCAAGCATCGCAACTGAAGCAATCGACTTGATCTTTTTCATCGTTCTTCCTCCCGATATGGAGCAAAAACCCCATATTCCCGCGCACATATTTTCCCTTAAGGGCGGTTGTGCGCTAGACCACCCCTGCGTCGACGATGAATGTCTGCGCGGTCACGAGACGTGAGTCGTCGGCAGCAAGCCAGAGCGCCATCCGGGCGATGTCCGGTGGCAGGAGATGTTCCTTGAGGCACTGCACCTCGAGATATTCCGCGAACTTGCCGTGATAGATGCGCTTGGCCCGCTCTACTTGGCGCTCGGTCAGAACCCAGCCGGGAGCGATGGAATTGACGCGGATGTTGCGCTCGCCGACCTCGCGCGCGAGCGACTTCGTCATCCCCATGACGGCGGATTTTGCCGTCGTGTAGAAGATCAGCCCGGCAGCTCCGCGCATCCAGGAGATCGATCCCATATTGATGATGGATCCGCCCCCGGCTCGGGCCATATCGCCGATCACCGCCTGCGCGGCAAAGAACTGGTGGCGCAGGTTCGTCTGAAAGCGCTCGTCCCAGTATTCGGGCGTCACGTTCTCAAGAGGCATCCGGTCGTCGTTGCCGGCATTGTTGACCAGAACCCGGACCGGTCCGATCCGCTCCGAGAGGGAGCTGATTGCAGTGCGAAGTGCCCCGATGTCGCGCAGGTCCACCGCTTCGTGGTGCGGCGGATTGCCGGTCGCCGCTCCAATGCGTCGGGCTGTTTCGTCCGCGGTGTCCGAGTTCAGTTCGATGAATCCGACACGGGCGCCTTGCGTGCAGAAATGCTCGACCAGGGATGCGCCGATGCCGGACCCGCCCCCCGTGATCAGAACCCCCTTCCCTTTCAGGCTCGGATAAACGGCCCCCTCAACCGTCACACGCGGGATGAGTTCAGAATGAATGCTCATGCTGCGTTCCTCGCCATCGGCTTTGCGGAAACCAGCGTCCGTCCGTCAGCCGAGAACACGTGGACTGCGTCCGGATTGACCGAGACACCCACATGCTCGCCCTGACGAATCGACCGCTCTCCGTCGAGACGCACGACGATCATCTCATCTGTGCCTTCAAGCCCCACATACGCATAGGTGTCGCTGCCGAGATGCTCGGTCATGACGATCGTGCCGCTCAGGGCATTGCTGCTCCCGGGCGCGCAAAGTTCGAGATGCTCGAGGCGAACACCGATCTCGCTGGGGGCCTCGGGCGGCAGCGTATTCAGCGATACGAGCCCGCCGTGCACTCTCGCCCGGCTCCCTTCGAGTCTCTGCTCTTGGACAGACAGGAAGTTCATTCGTGGGCTTCCGATGAAGCCTGCGACGAAGCGATTGACCGGAGCGTTGTAAAGATCGAGCGGGGAGCCGATCTGCTCGACGCGACCGGCATTGAGCACCACGATCTTGTCGGCGAGCGTCATGGCCTCGATCTGATCGTGCGTGACGTAGACCATCGTTGTGCCGAGTCGCTCCTTCATGCGCGCGATCTCGATGCGCATCTCGA
Source organism: Microvirga tunisiensis (assembly GCF_009296175.1). Taxonomy (GTDB): domain Bacteria; phylum Pseudomonadota; class Alphaproteobacteria; order Rhizobiales; family Beijerinckiaceae; genus Microvirga; species Microvirga tunisiensis. The sequence continues at coordinate 12,094 of NZ_VOSK01000192.1, forward strand.
CCCTGAGCGCGGCATCCAGATTGGAGAGTGGCTCGTCGAACAGGAAGATCTTCGGCTCGCGCACGATGGCCCGGCCGATGGCGACACGCTGGCGTTGACCGCCCGACAGCTGACGCGGCTTGCGGTCCACGTAATCGGAGATCCGCAGCACCTTCGCCGCCGCCTCGACCCGACGACGGATCTCCTCGCGCGGCGTACCCGCCAGCTTCAGGGCATAGCCCATGTTGTCGGCGACGGACATATGCGGGTAGAGCGCGTAGGACTGGAACACCATGGCGAGGCCGCGCTTGGCGGGTGGCACGTCGTTCACCACCTGACCGTCGATCATCATCTGACCCGAGGTGATCTCATCGAGCCCGCAGATCAGGCGCAGCAGCGTGGACTTTCCGCATCCCGACGGGCCCACGAAGGCGGTGAACTCACCGTCCTCGACGGTCAGGTCGATTCCCTTCAGCACATCGACATTGCCGAACGACTTGCGGATCTGATGAAGCTCTAGTCTAGTTTCCGTCCACAAACGGCAAACGTTTGATTTCACTACGTGAATCATAGCTTTGCGCGAGCAAGGCCCGGCGGTTTCAGGTATCTTGGATCATGCCACTGAGTCCAAAGCCCTGCCACCGCCGGAGCCGACAATGCGCCAAGAACGCACCGTCCAAGCCAGCATATTCGATCTTTTCGCCACGCACGAGATCGGCTGCGAGTTGAAGGCGATGTCACAATGGCTGGATGAGCATCGCGATCTGTT
>NZ_VOSK01000193.1 GCF_009296175.1 Microvirga tunisiensis
AGCCTTGACCGGAGCACGCCCGATCAGGCCTACTTCAACCCGCTTCCGCAACGCGCGGCAGCGTAACCCCGGCAGACGCTCCACTTAGCGAACCGAAAACGCTGTTCAACCAAACCGAGCCACCTCACTCTGCCGAAAGCATTCGCCGTTATTCCAAAGCGCCGATCATCGCACTGAGCGATGTTCGCTCTCTCGAAGAGACGCTGGAACTCTTCACGGCAAAGTTCGACGATGTCGTCCGTAAGCCCGTCCATGTTAGGGAGATCCTGGTTAGGGAGATCCTGGCCCGCTCAGAGGCGGTTTGGCGGCGGGTGAATGCGAATGCTGGAAAGAAAACGCAGAATGATGCTGACCGGCTCAAGGTCTTCTTCGACGGTCGCGATCCGGAGGTTGATGGTCTGCCTCTGGCGCTCCCATGCCGTGAGCGGCACATTCTCGAGTACTTGGTCCGGAAGAGAGGCCATCGTCTGACCAAGAAGCAGATCTTCGACGCGGTTTATGGGATCTACAGCGACGATGTCGAAGACAGTGTCGTGGAAGGACATATCAGCAAACTGCGTAAAAAGCTCCGACAGCGCCTTGGGTATGATCCCATCGACGCAAAGCGTTACATCGGATACTCCTACGTCGGTGCGGCTTCCTAGATCTGATGCTTAACGGCTTGCTGGAAATAATGGAGCGGTAGAGCCGCAAGCAGGTATAATCTTTCCAATCAAAAAGATAGTAACAGGCCGCCCGAGAAAGGTAGAACTTTCCCGGGTGGCTGTTCGTTGCCAGCCATCGTGATGCGATCATCACGCACATCTCAGACGAAAGAATCTGGATTTCGCACTCTTATATTCAGGACCGGCACGCTGGAAGAAAGCGCTTGGTCTCATTGCGTGATGGCGATTGCTCCCTCGATTGCGCCGATATGCTAGCTGGCGCCGAATGTAACCGCAGAAGCTCGTCGTCATTTGACTTGAGTTCTGAAATTAATTGGACGGCCCCCTGTCTGTTAACTTTATTGCAGGAAACAGAGACTTATTATTCCCTAACGTCATGAGTGAGGCTGAAAGGATAGGGTAAGCGCACAGGATCTTTGTTCTCGACTCCAGAAGTCGCCGAACTGTCCCAGGCTAGCCCAACAAGAACACCAGCAAAAATCTGGCGCAGTGAACAAGGCGTATCGGGGCAGGGCATGACAATAAGTACACAGCAGATCTCAACTCAGCGACATCAACGGTCGGACTGGATGTTGCTTGGATCTTGAGCGCGGATCAGGTTCCCGACCTTCGATCTACCAAGCATGGACATGAAGTTCAGCACTTTACTGCCGGCGTGAAGGCCGCATGATTCATCCATCTTGAGGGGCTTGATGATCTGTGCCCGTCAGTTCACGTAGCAAGAGTTGAGATACCGCAATGGACGACCTTCTTCTTGAGTTTCTAACCGAGACCAACGAGCATCTCGAAACGGTCGACGTGGAGATGGTCCGCTTCGAGCAAGATCCTAATAACGAAGCTATCCTCAGTAACATCTTCCGTCTGGTTCATACCATTAAAGGGACCTGTGGGTTTCTTGGCTTGCCACGTCTTGAGGCGCTTGCGCATGCTGCCGAAACCCTCATGTGCAAATTCCGCGACGGTATGCCCGTTACGACTCCCGCCGTCTCGTTGATTCTTGCGACCCTTGACCGGATCAAGGAAATTCTGGGTGAGCTAGAGCGCCAAGGCGCAGAGCCGGAAGGGTCTGACAACGATCTCATCGAGATGCTGGACAAGATGGCGTCGCAGGAAGCTCCTGCCCCGGAGGTCGCTCCTCAGCCGGCACCGCCGCAATCGTCCGGCCAAATGGTCTATCAGGTTCTTGAACGTGAGCTGAAGCCGGGAGAAGTCTCGTTGGACGAGCTCGAGCGGGCCTTCCAGGAGGCGCCTGGACCGGGGAAGGCATCAACCTCCGGTACGCTGACGTATCAAGTGCTCGAACGCCCTTTGAAGTCCGGCGAGGTTTCCCTCGACGAACTTGAGCGCGCCTTCCGCGAGGCACCGGGTCCCATCCCTCTTGTTATCGAAAAACCTGCTGCGAGCGCTCAGGAGGCGGCCGCTCCGCCGCCTCTTTCTCAGGTGCCAAAGAAGAGTGCCGAGTCCTCGGATACAAGCGAAGGCGGCGAAGGGATCGCGGGGAAAGTCCAGACCATTCGTGTCAACGTGGACACGCTTGAGCACCTGATGACCATGGTGTCGGAGCTTGTTCTGACCCGAAATCAGCTGCTTGAGATTGCCCGGAGAAGCTCTGAGGATCACGGTTACAAGGTGCCATTGCAGCGCCTGTCGCAGGTGACGGCCGAGTTGCAGGACGGTGTCATGAAGACCCGCATGCAGCCTATCGGTAATGCATGGCAGAAGCTCCCGCGTGTCGTCCGCGATCTCTCCAACGAGCTTTCGAAGAGAATCGAGCTTGTCATGCAGGGCGCCGACACCGAGCTCGATCGCCAGGTCTTGGAGGTCATCAAAGACCCTCTCACTCACATGGTCCGCAATTCGGCCGACCACGGTATCGAGAACCCTGCCGATCGCAAGGCAGCCGGAAAGCCTGAGAAAGGAACAATCCGCCTCAATGCCTATCATGAGGGTGGCTCGATCACCATCGAGATCTCCGACGACGGCAAGGGGTTGAACTTCGCTGCTATCCGGAAGAAGGCCGTAGAAAGAGGCATCGCAGGCGACGCCGAAGTGGAGCGCATGAGCGATGCGCAGGTGGCCAAGTTTATCTTCCATCCTGGCTTCTCGACAGCGGCAAAGGTCACCTCAGTGTCGGGTCGTGGCGTCGGCATGGACGTCGTCAAGACGAATATTGAGCTGATCGGCGGAACCGTCGATATCCGTTCCGAGCAGGGCCGTGGTACGACATTCACGATCAAGATCCCGCTGACGCTGGCTATCGTCGCGGCGCTCATCGTGGCCTCCAAGGATCAGCGCTTCGCTATTCCTCAGGTCGCCGTCTCCGAACTTGTAAGGGTATCGCCCTCGTCAGAACACTCCATCGAACGCATTAACGGGACACCCATTCTCCGTCTGCGCGACCGGTTGCTGCCGATTGTCCCGCTGTCGAAGGTCATGGGGCTTTCGGGGAATGAGGATGCGAACAGTGGCTTCGTCGTTGTGACGCAGGTTGCCCATCAGCGCTTCGGCATTCTTGTTGACGGTGTCTTCCATACCGAAGAAATCATCGTAAAGCCGATGTCGTCTAAGCTGAGACATATTCAGCTTTTCTCCGGTAACACGATTCTAGGTGACGGCGCCGTCGTGCTCATCATCGATCCCAACGGGCTTGCCCGGATGGTTGGCTCGGAAGCTGACAGCAACGAATTCCAGAGTGACGCTAGCCTTGAGCAGACGACCGCGGCGGCCGACGAGATGACAAGCCTGCTTGTCTTCCGTGGCGGTGGGGAAAGCCTTAAAGCGGTTCCGCTTTCTTTGGTGACGCGGCTCGAGGAAATCGAGGCTTCCACCATCGAATGGTCGAGCGGTCGGCCGGTCGTCCAATATCGTGGACGCTTGATGCCACTGGTATCCTGCGACGAGGAGCTCGCGATCAAGCGGCAGGGAATGCAATCCCTTCTGGTGTTCTCCGATGGCGATGTGTCTATGGGTCTAGCAGTTGCCGAGATCGTGGACATCGTCGAAGATAAGCTCGACGTCGAGCTCCTTGCGGAGCGCTCCGATCTGGTTGGCTCCGCGGTTGTGCGTGGCCGCACGACTGAGATCGTTAACATTGCGCATTATCTTCCTTTAGTCCTCGAGACCTGGTCTCGCAAAGATCGACGCGACGGATCGGACAAGTCCCTGCTCCTGGTCGATAGTTCGACCTTCTTCCGGGACATGCTGGTCCCAGTCCTTAAGGCCTCAGGCTACCGCGTTCAGACTGCGCCAACGGCCCAGGAGGCAGTGCGTCTCTTGTCCAATGGATTACAGGTTGATGTGATCGTGACGGATCTGGAGCTCTCAGGACATTCAGGGTTCGCACTTGTCGCTTCTCTGCGGGCAGACCCGCACCATAGCGCAACACCTGTTATCGGAATGACTGTCAAGCCTGATGCGCAGCAGATCGCCTTGGCGAGAAAGCTGCGGATCTCCGAGATCGTTTCGAAGATCGATCGACGGGGTCTGCTCTCCGCACTGGCTGAGCTCAACACTTCGCTTGAAGAGGCTGCATAACAATGAAACCGATCGAATCGATCACATCCGGTGGAACGAAGGCGACCTCCAGGCAATTGGAGTTTGTAACGGTCACGGTTGCAGGGCAACTTCTCGGACTTCCGATAAGCCGAGTTCATGATGTTTTTGTCGTCAGTGAGATGACGACTGTTCCACTGGCGCCAGGAGAAATCGCGGGTCTTCTGAATCTGCGCGGCCGTGTCGTTACCGCTGTTTCGCTCCGCCGACGTCTAGGCCTAGGGGATTCGAGCAGTGCAGAACGGCGAATGGCAGTCGGTCTTGAAAACCACGGGGAGGCTTATGGCTTGCTTGTGGATGAAGTGGGAGAGGTGCTTAAGCTCGACCCGGATGAGATGCAGCCCAACCCGGTTCACATGGACCGAGGCTGGGTTGGCCTATCGCAGGGGGTGCATCAGCTACACGACAAACTACTGATCGTCCTCGATGTCGACGCCGTTCTGGCGTTCGAAACCGAGCGGGAAGCCGCATAAGCGGTTCTACGAACCTATCCCACCTCTGTTTTGTTGAGGATGCAACCCCGTGAGTCTTGATCTTTCTACCCCTGTTCTCGTCGTCGATGATTACCAGACGATGGTCAGAATTCTTCGCAATCTCCTTAAGCAGATCGGTTTCAATGATGTGGACGACGCCTCCGATGGGCAGGCGGCGTTGGAGAAACTGAGAGCCAAGAAATACGGCCTTGTGATTTCGGATTGGAACATGGCCCCTATGACTGGCTATGAGCTGCTGCAACAGGTGCGTTCCGATGCTGAGCTGAGCTCACTTCCGTTCATCATGGTCACCGCGGAGGCGAAGACCGAGAACGTCGTCGCGGCTAAGAAAGCCGGCGTCAACAACTACATTGTCAAACCGTTCAATGCTGAGACGCTGCGGACGAAAATTAGCGCTGTCTTCAGCGGATAAGTGATTACGAGCAAGGCCATGAAGCCACGGAAAAGCTATCGTATCGAAGCGAGTATGGGTGCGCTCTCGGATGATGAAGGAGCCCACGATCGGCACTCTGAGATTATGAGCATGCTCGGCACGATCAAGGAATCGATCGTTCCAGCGCGCGAGATCTCGACCTCTCTGCTCGAAGAACATCGGCGGGACATGCAGGAAGCTCTTCGCCTGAAGGTGGAGCTCGACTCGATCTATGAGGCTATCAGTCGAACGAAGAGAGAAATTGCGACTCTTCGCTATGCTGGAGCTCAAGGGCAAGAAATCACAAGGGTAACTGATGAACTCGGGGCCATCGTTCTCGGCACCGAGACGGCGACCAATTCAATTCTCGCCGCAGCCGAGAAGATTGATGATCTGTCCAGCAATCTATCATCACGTCTATCTGGAGGAGATCAAGAGATTGCCCGCGAGATCCTGGATCACGTAATCAGCCTCTTCGAAGCCTGTAATTTCCAGGATATTACCGGACAACGTATCAGAAAGGTCGTCAATGCCATGAGATTCGTTGAAGAGCGCGTTCATCATATGATCGACATCTGGGGCGGTCTTGAGAGCTTCAAGGATGTCGAAACCCTAGACGATTCAAAGCCGCGAGGGGAGGCGGCTCTCCTGAACGGTCCTGCTCTTGCAAGTGACAAGGGCGTGACGTCTCAGGACGCCATCGATGCCCTTTTCGACTGACGCATCTTTTTATCCCTAAGAGGATGCCCGGGCTGCCAGAGTTCGGGCCTCCCCTTTGAGGTCGATCGCGGTCGATAGAATGCTCCGAGGCACATGCTGCAATGATGCTTCACGATGTCATGTCAGCAGCTCTCTAACCTTTTGTTCCGCCATCAGATCCATGATCCGTCGAAGCCCATGCTCATTAATGGTAAGGATCATCCCTCCGCAGACATCGCCGGAGCCAGAGAACTTGTAGGTCAGTACGTTGGCAGGCTGGAGGCCTCCCAGGGGGTGAGAGACAAAGCCCTGCAGAGATCCTGGGCGGTCATTGCGGCCATTGTCTATACCCATGCCGCTATACTGCCCCGTCATCACGTGCGGGATGATGCGTAATCGACTTTTATTGCGAAAGCCGAGCGCTAAACCTGGGTTCGCCAAAGCGACTGCTACATTCTCTTCGAAGTGAAGAATCCCATCGAATGAGATGGAATCTCCAGAGCTTCTGAAGCGATCGAAGATGGCGATCGCGTCAAGATTATCAAGGCATATGATGGTTCGTCCGTGCTCGTAACCCGGGCCGTATACATTCGTGCCAATACGTATGATGTTCGCATTGTTGAGTGATGCTCTGGCCTCGATCCACCCAAAGCCTGATGATTGATCGCGTCCATCGGGAATGGCGATATTGTGGGCCTTCGAAGATGTTAAATATTGGCGGGTTGAGCCGGAATCATGAAGGCCTGAGCCGCCCGGATCTGTAATCCATCGGATGCCTCGAGCTGTGTAAACAAAGGATGAGCAATTGAAATGGCCATTCTCATGGCGCTGCTCACCGAATGATGCACACAAATAGCTCCAATGCGGCTTGCGCTCATAGTCTCTGAAGGCGACGATGCCATCTCCTTCGGAGACAAATATCCGTGGACCTGTTGGATACGATAATTCTTCTGTCAGCTTTGGGTCGGATAGGAGAGATCGGCCGTAATTGGAGATCAATCGACGCAGCCAGGATGCATGATGATAGCCGCGAAGCGTATCGCCCAAAGCCGGAAGCATGCCAGCAGGATCTGTAATTCCAACGATGATCTTAAGGCTATCCTTCAGCCGTGCATTAAGGTGTTCTCGGAACTCGCTGGTCTCCAGCATATCCTTGAGGCTGTGTACCAGAAGCAAGCCGATGGAGACGATTTCAAGTCGGTGATGAAGAGATTGCTCGATGGATGAACCTTCATGCCCGATCAGTTGATCGAACCCGCTACGGAGCTGGGTAAGGGCAACGGATTTCCAATATGAAGCTAGAGGAAAGCGGCGAGTTGCACGGGATATAGCAAGCAGTGTGCACGCTGTGCGCAGTTGAATGATTGAAGGTGAGAAGATATTCTGACTTACGATCTCCGATAGCGCGAAGGCATATCTTATGATCTCCGCGAAGAGCTTTTGTTGACGTTTGATATCCTTGGCGCTCTTCGAGGTTGCGCCTAAAGCCAGCAGGTGCAGAAACACCTCCGCGCGCACAGCCATCGATAAAGGATAAGTGCTTAAAGCATCCCTGGGCTGTCCCCAAGGATTGGATTGTGTCCAGGAAATTGCAAGATCCGCGGCTCTCGCGTAGCCGCCGAGTTGCGGCCTTGTTGCAAGATCGAGAAGCCACGAGAGCGATTGGAATTCCAGGCGCCAAGCTGGAGATCTATAAGGATCTTCCGTCCACTCTATGGCCTCAGGAATGGGCCATGGCTCGAGGCCGCATAGAACTAAGGTGCGATCGGCAATTGTCGGTGCTTCGCCATGTTGAACGGCCCTGAGACCATCGTGAAAGGTGAAGAGAGATCCGAGTGTTTCGGGATCAATGAATTGATCAACCAAACTCGCACGCATCTTAAAGGTTTCGGAGCTTGGCAGGCATCGGAGCCGATCGCACACCTCTTCCACGAAACTGAGTGGGCTTGGATTGTCTTCTCCTAGAATATGCTCGAGCAGGAGATCGTCCCCAATCGAGACTTCAAGGGGTGTTACTAAACGGATCAGAGACTCATCTCTCCGGACCTGAAAGCCGAGTTCGACTGTTGCTGCTTGTGAAGGAGGTGTCAGTTCAAGGGTGAAACGCCTTGCCTGCCGGTGGATCGGAATGTCGATAAAGGTTCCAATTGCAGGAGAGGATGAAACTCCTTCATAGGGAGGTGCAAGCTCCTCGCCTTTCTCGTCCCGGAAAATGACATGGGCCAGAGCCCCATCGCTTTCTGAGTTTTCATTAATGAGTTGTCCTCGTACAACAAGTGGATGCCCTGGAACTATCCCGTAGCTCTGCCACCGCGGTGTTGTGCTCAGGTCCCACCAAGTGCGACGTGAAACCGGTACTATCTGATCCTGAACAGCCGTCCGCGTCTGAACGATCTGGTGGATTTTGAGATCGCTGATCGTAAATGGATGCGAGTTACGCCAACTGCGAATTGTGACGGTCAGGTGCTGTGCCGGAGCTGGGATGAAAAAGTTAAACTTCACCTGGCTTGAATGTGAATGATCGCTGCTTCGATCATAGTAAGCGGGTCCAGCTATGTAGTAGCTATGAGGGTCGATCTGAGTTCTCGACAGCCCTGGAACATACGCGAAGTCGATGCTTGACCCGTCTCCCGTCAAGAAGTCGATGCCGACGGATGCAAAGTCATGAACGGTTCGAGCCTCCTCTTCCTGATGCCAGGCGATCTGAAAATTAAGTTCGCACCACGCGTCGCCGGAAACATCCTTGAAGTCAAAGACGATACGGGACCAACGATTGTGGTTTGAAACGACATGAATGTCGCCGGTAGGGCTCGGCGAATCTTCCGCAGCCTGGTCGCGAAGAGCCGGGAGAATGCGTCTAACTTCAGGCATGCAGATACCAGAGCCTTATCGAGAAACGTTATTGAGCGAGAGTGCACGGAGTTCTATCAGTTCAGTCTCTAGCTGCAGTACAGCTATTGATGAGAGCGACCTATTCTTTGCACTGAAACTTGGACTGTGAGTTGGTGCCGCCTCGATTTTGGGCATCGATTCCGGCCTACTCGCTTAGCTTCCGGTCGCGACCTCAAGAAACAAAGCCATGCGGATCAGTTCGGATAGGCTTTTCGCTTCCATCTTTGACATCACATTAGAACGATGGATCTCCACCGTACGGATGCTGATGTTCAGCTCGTGGGCGATCATCTTATTGGCTTTTCCGGCGACGAGGCCATCGAGCACTTGGCGCTCCCGTTGAGATAGCGACTGCAGTCGCGCTTGCGTCCGAAGAAGTTCTTGGTTCTTGCGGACGCTTTTCTCGTCGCACACCAATGCGAAGCGCACCACTTCCAGAAACCGATCTTCCCTGAAGGGCTTTTCGAGGAAATCGATAGCTCCCGCTTTCATGGCTTCAACGGCGAGAGGAATGTCGGCATGGCCTGTCATGACGACAACCGGAACATTAAGCCCACGACCGTGGAGACGGCGAATGAACTCCAAGCCATCGATACCAGGCATGCGCACGTCCGTAACGATACAGCATCTGCCCGGGTCTTTGACCTCGTCGAGAAATGCTTTTGCAGACTCGTAGAGGCGAACGTTCAGGCCAGCCGATACCAGCAGAAACGAAAGAGCTTTTCGCACTCCAACGTCATCATCCACCACATACACGATCGGCGTGTTCGACACTGGCCATGTCCTCCTTATCGACAGTTCTAAGCGTGAAATGGAAGGTTGTTCCCTCCCCGGGGATCGATTCTGCCCAGATCTTGCCGCCGTGAGATTCCACGATCGTTCGGCTAATCGAGAGGCCGACCCCCATGCCACTCTGTTTCGTGGTCGTAAACGGCTTGAACAGGTTCTTCAAGACCTCCGGCGGGATCCCCGATCCGGTGTCCTGCACGCTTATCTGAACGAGAGAGTCAGACTGTATGGCTCTGGCCCTGATCATCAGTTCACGCAGGCTCACGTCCTGCATCGCCTCGATGGCATTGCGGATGAGATTGAGCAGAACCTGCTGGATCTGAACGCGGTTCACGAAGACCAACGGGTTTTCCGATGGAAAGTCAAACTCGACCTTTACTTCTTTCTCTTTGGCGCCGACCAGAGCCAAGGCGCTGGCCTCCTCGACAAGTCGCTGAAGCCCCTCGATCTGGTGCTCGCTGCCTCCACGAGCCACGAATTCGCGCAACTGCCGGATGACCTCGCCAGCACGCAAGGCCTCTTCGGCCGCTTCGTTCACCGCATGCCGGACGAGGGCAACCTTCTCGCCCTCTATGCCGCTCAGGATCATTCCGCAGCCTTTGAGATAACTGGTGATCGCGGTCAGAGGCTGGTTGATTTCATGGGCCAGGGTCGATCCCATCTCGCAAGGCCGTGAAGCGGGACATGTAGGCGAGTTCGGATTGCAATTCCTGCATCCGCGTTTCGGTCCTCTGGCGTTCGGTCAGGTCGCGAATGAAGGCCGTGAAGAAGCGTTGCCCATCTGATTCCATCTCGCCAACCTGAACTTCCATGGGAAAGGTCGAGCCGTCCTTGCGTTGGGCAACAGCCACACGACCGCTTCCGATGATGCGGCGCTCCCCCGTCTGGCGGTAACGGCGGATATTGCCGTCATGCTGCTCCCTATAGGGGAGGGGCATCAGAAACTTGACATTGGTCCCGATGACTTCCTCCGGATGATATCCAAACATATGCACGGCCGTGGCACTGAAGGAGCGAATAATGCCGCTCTCATCCGCGACAATCATGGCATCCGGGACGGTCTCAAGAATGGACCTGAGGTGAGCCTCTCTCGTGCGCAGCCGCTCTTCGCTGGAGCGTAGGGCATTTTCTGCCAGCTTTCGTTCCGTGATGTCCTGGATCGTTCCGATCTTGCGAATGGGCCGGCCACTTTCATCGACCATGGTGCGGCCGATCGCGGTAACCCATCGCTCGCCGCCAGTGTCCGCACGAATGACCCGGAACGTACCGCTATAGGTTAAGCTGGCACCAGGTTCATCCGCATAGAATGTCTTTTCCATATGCTCGCGGTCGTCGGGATGGACACACCCGAGGACGATCTCTCGGGTGATGCCGACATCCGGTGCCAAGCCCAGGATCTGGCGGGCTTCTGGCATCCACTGACGACGACCGGTCACGAGGTCCTGATCCCAGATCCCGAGAGCCGTCGTTTCAATGGCCAAGCGCAGGCGTTCCTCGCTGCTGCGAAGTTTCATTTCCGCCAATCGCTGGTCATGAATGTCGGTGACCGTGCCCACCCATTCCACGACAGCCCCATCTTCGTTCAGAAGGGGAACGGCTCTCGTCAGCACCCAGCGATACTTCCCGTCCGAGTGCTGAACACGATACTCAAAAATGCACGGCTCGTTCGAGGTCCGAACAGCCTGCCACTGGGTGAACAGCTTGTCGCGGTCATCCGGATGAGCGGCTTCCAAGAACCCGTAACCTGTGTATTCCCCTTTGGTCTGACCGCTGAACGCCTCCCACCCCCAGACCTTCGTGATCGAGCCGTCCGTCGTCGCGCGCCAGACAATGGCGGCGCTCGCTTCGATTAGAGCGCGATACTGCTCTTCGCTCTGGCGCAGCCGCTCGGCCGCTGACTTCTGCTCGTGAATATCAGCGACCGTGCCAACCCATTCCTGCACTACGCCATCGGGATCCCGAAGGGGAACCGCTCTCGTCAGGACCCAGCGATACTCGCCGCTGGACTTGCGGATACGATATTCACTTGTGCCGGGCTCTTCGGATGCAAGCGTCTCCAGCCAAGTCGACGTTGCCCGTTCACGATCATCGGGGTGGACATTCTCCAGCCAAGCATAATTTTTGAGATCGCTCAGGGCTTGACTATCCGGGCTTCCCCAGCCTGATGCGCCATCGATGATCGAGCCATCTGGCGAGGCGCGCCAGACCACCGCCGCGCTCGCCTCGATCAGGGCTCTGTACCGTTCCTCCTGGGTTTTCAGCGCGGCCTCTGCAGCCATGAAACCGCTGACATCGCGGGCTGTCAGAACAAAGCAGCATATATCTCCGGATCCATCTTCGACGGCATCCATCGTCACTCTGCACAAGAGATGGAAACCTTCCTTGGTCGTGCAGCGAGCATGATCTCCGTAATGGCCCAGATTCCTGGCAACTCTCAAATCCTGACCAGATTTATTTTTGCTCAGATCATCCGATGGATAAAGGAGAGAGTAGTGGAGACCCAGAACATCATCTGCTTCCCAGCCGTAGATGTGTTCCGCGCCCCGGTTCCACGATACAATGTTTCCATTGAGGTCGAGCGTGATCAATGCAAAGTCGCGAATTGAGTTGAGAACGCGGCCGGCATCAGCGACCTGGCGAGCATCTCGACCCGATCGCACATTGAATCTGTCATTTAACGCAGAAGTATGAGTCATTACCCCCCAACCCATGTGCTGCGTTGCATGCAGGATCTAAGCTTAATGGCGGAGAATCGCCTTGAACAACAATATTGATATGCCCATTCGGCAATAAAAGTCACCGTTGCGATTGCATGAATGCCATGAAGTCAGCAATCGAAAAATCGACTGAACCAGGAGCAATATTGTCGCGTCGAGAAACGCGAAGCATTGAAACTGCTACTATATGACATTGCATAACGTTTATAGTGGCAATGCTGCATTGTTTCGGGGGTAATCGGGAGGTAGTTGTCTGGATGCGAGACCTCCTTGGCATGAGCGATGACCTGGAGGGCTGGCGGCAACGCGTCTGCATCGGGTGGCTTGTAGCGGCGGTTGGCGAGCTTCGGCTCGGCAGCCAGGCGGCTTCGCACAACCTCATCCGGGGATCGCCCCTTGAGCACGCGTTGACGTCTTCTGTTATAGGCCTGATTGAAGCCCTTGAGCAGCGTCTCGAGGTCCCGATGGCTGTAGATGGTGATGCCCAGCACCTCGCGCTGCACCCGCCCGTTGAAGCGCTCCACGAGACCATTGG